>DATKVD010000614.1:0-16739 GCA_035530235.1 Planctomycetota bacterium
TCAGCGCCTCGGACGACACGTGGTCCGTCGCGAAGCGGTAATACCGACGCCAGAGGGCGTCCTGGTCGAGGACGAGCACGTCGGCCCCGGCGGGTGCCGACGCGGACGACACGACCACACACGCGACGATCATCGACGCGAGAGCACGGCGCATCCGGTACCTCCGTCTCGACGGGTCATGGGTTCGAGGCCCTGGCGACGTCCGCGACGAGACGGTAGAGCCGTCGCGAGCGTTCCTGCCAGCGGGCGTGGTTCTCGAAAAGCGCACGGACGATGGAGTTGCCCTGGAGGAAGGTGGTCTCGTCGAAGTTCTCCTTGAGGACCTTGCGTGCGCGCGCGGCGAGGCCCTGCGGGAGCTTCCCACGCTCGATCGCCTGCTCGATGAAGATGCGGGCCTCGGCCTCCTGGATGCCCTCGAGCATCGTCTCGAAGCGCACGCTCGACTCGGCCCCGGCCCTGCCCGGCCACAGCACGAAGAGCACCGGGATGCCGGTGAGCCACCGCGCCGGCGTCATCCCGTCGTAGTGGACCGCGGCCCAGTCGTCGGCGGCGACGCGCGTGAAACCGTTCCGGCCCATGGCGATGCAGCGGTCCGCGAGCAGACGATACCCGAACGGAAGCGACGTGGTATGGAGTGCGATGCAGGTGCCGCCCGCACGCGGGTTGTTCAGGTGAAGCGTCCGGCTCTTCCACCCCATGTCGTCACGAAACGACGGCCACCGACCGTGGTAGCGGATGTCGGCCACGAGCTTGTAGAACTGCTCCTGCTTGGCGAAGGTCCCGTTGGCCATCATCTCGTGGGGACCGGCCACCCAGGTGACGTCGGGTACGGCCTGGGCGAGGATCTGCTTGAGTTCCGGGTCGGCCTCGCCCTCGAGCGGATATCCCCACCACATGCTCTTTTCGAGTCCGCGCGATTTCATGTGCTCGAACGCCGCCTTCGCGAACGTCTGCCACCGTGCGACCTTGTCCCGCTGAGGGAGTTTCGGATCGGCGAGCGGCAGTGCCGCCGTCCGGCCGCTCCGCTCGTCCTCACACGACACGCTCGCCGAGTAGGGCGGCCCCTGACGGTTGGGCATCCCGTGCATGACGATGAAGCAGACGACCCTCGGCGGGCCGCAGTGCTTCGCCGCAAGGTCAAGGTAGCGGTCGAGCACGGTGAAATCGAACGTGAACGATCCGTCACGCTTGTGCACCCAGCGGATCAACGAATCGTCGTGGTTGCCGAACTCGGTGTCGCGCAGCACCGGGACGTTGAGCCACCGGTTCCCCACGCGTCCAAGCTGGACGAAGCTCGCCTCCATCAGACGGAAGTGCTGCTGGGACCACAACTTGACGCCGTACTGCTTCGCCACCCCGTAGGGGTTCTGCTCGCAGCCGACGAAGGTCTGAAACCGCTTCGGTTCGCCCAGTGTCCAGTCGACCACTTCCAGCTCGACGGGCACGCGCACGGGTGTCATGCCGCGGGCGGAAACCGTGACGTCACCCGTGTAGGTGCCGGGTGCGGCGTCGGCGGGAATGCGGAAGGAAACCCACATCGGTCGGGCGGAATTGGCGGCCACGGCGGCGGTCGCGGTGTCGATGAGGTGGTCGAACACGTGCGGCCCGGCGGAAGTCCTGGCCCCCTCGAGTGACGCCAGCTGCCGCATCGCCGGGAACTTCGCGTCCAGCCCGCGTTCGTCGCCGAGTTCGGCCAGGGTGAACTTGTCGGCCGGATAGGGGGCGATGTGACGCACGTCGACGGCGGCGTCCGGCAGCGTTTCGTTGCCGCCGGTGCGGCGCATCGGACCGGGCTTGGCGGAAAGGTCGGCAAGGTCGCGGTCGGTGCCGACGACGACCTGTCCGGCGAACGTGCCGTTCCGTGCGGCGACGATGCGGAGAATTCCGGGCGCTTCGCCCGGCGGGAGGAAGTCGTCCGGCTCGGTGCGGTGGTTCGCATCCTCGACCCACACCTGCACCCCGGGCGGTCGCTCGAGGACGGTCGGGACCGCCGACGACGCGGCGCGCAGCTCGAGTGCGGAGAGCTTCGCGTGCGGCCACGGGCGCATGGGTCCGCCCCAGTTGGGCTGCGTGGGGAAGGTCATGACGACGGGGTGGAGACGGCTCGAGCGGTTCTCGACGGCGAGCACGTTGACGCCGGTCCGCAGCTTTTCACGGGGGAGTTTCACGCCGGCGAGGGTGCGGTCACGGTGACGGGCGCCGTTCTTCCCATACGCCTGGGCGTCGTAGACGTCGGCGGGCGTGTCGTCGTCGAGCGTGTCCTTGGGCAGGTGTGCGCGGGCGATCTCCTCCCCGTTCAGGAACACGCGCACGCCCCCGGTGTAGACCAGACGCAGACTCAGCGGCGATGCCTTCGCGGGATCGGTCACGATGAACCGTGCCCGGTAATACGCCTGCACGAGCCGGAGGTCCATCGTCTCGTCGAACTGTCCGAGGCCGATGGTGGTGATCGTGACGCCTGGGCCGCTCTGGAAGGGCCCGCGCTTGCGGACCCACGTGCCGTCGTCGAAATCGACCTTCGTCCAGTCGCTCGGCGGCGCCGGAGCGGGCACCGGCGGGAACGCCCGTGCCCCGATGCCCGTCATGATGCCCGCATGCTCGCGCCAGTCCACCTTGCGCGGGTCGATCCCCAGGCTCTGAAGCGCCCGCTCGACCGAACGCTTCTCACGGTCCAGCCCCTGACGACCGAGGATCTTCAGTCCCTCCGATTTCAGGAGCCCCGCGTCGTAGCGGTTGACGTCGAAGCGGTAGTACTGCCGGAGGACACACGTCTCGTCGAGCACGACGCCGGGCGGCGCCGCGCTTGTGTGCGTGCCGAACGCGGCACACGTCAGCCAGGCGGCCATGAGTGTCCACGCCAGCACCCGATGCCGCATCGCTGCCTCCCTGAATTCGTCACGTCAGCCGTCCCGGTCGCAGCAGGGACGGCGGTCAACTATAGGTGTCGAGACCGCGACGGATTGTTGCAGACGGGCCGCCTCGTCATTATACTGGTTCGGGTGCGAGTGTCCACGGACGGGCCCGGAAGTCCCGACGCCTCCCGGTCCGCGGCACCCGTCGAAATCGATCGCCTCAAAGGAGCGTGAGTCATGAGAGGACGAATTGCCGCAGTCGTGTCGGCTGCCGTCTTTCTGCTTGCGCTGGCTGCCGTCGTGCCGGCGGATGAGCCGACCATCCATCCACAGCATCCGAGGATGCTCTTCCGCAAGGAGGACCTGTCGTGGATGCGTGAGCGGTGTGCGACGACGCACGGGTATTGGTACCGACGGATGAAGTCGTGGCTGGACGCCCAGGCCGAGGTGGGGGGCGGGGCGGGCGTCGAGCACGCGATGCTCTACCAGTTGACGGGCGACGAGCGCTACGCCCGGGCGGCGCTCGAGGCCACCGAGATGGACCCGCAGCCCGGGGTCTACGACCTGCTGTACGAGGCGATGGACCCCGCGGCGCGGGAGCGGTACGGTCTCCGCATCCTTCCGGGCGAGATGTCGAAATGGCATACGGGTGCGATGGGGGCCTACTTCTTCACCGCCGCCAACATGGGCAAGTGCCTGGCGCTTTGCGGTGACGGCGTCGGGGACGACGATGCACAGCGCCGGGCGGGACTGATTCTCAAGCAGGCCCCCATCACGTTCGACTACCACGCCGAGCCCGCGCCCGTGCCGGGCGGGTGGATGTGCAGCTTCCACTGCGGGTGCTTCGTCCGGAACCTCCTCGAATACTACGACCACTGGCTCGTCGCCACCGGCGAGAACCGCTTCACCGATTCCTACCTCTGGCCCGCTCACGCCACCTGGATGGCACAGCACCTCATTCCCGGACGCTGGACGCTGGTGCCGTTGTCCTCGGCGTGGTGGGGGGAGGGGAAGACCCTCGACCGTGCGGCGTTGCCCGAGGTGGCGCACCGCTGTCAGGACCCGACCACCCAGTTCTTCCTCAACCAGTACCGCCGGTTCGTCCAGTGGGAGTACGCGCCGGGGGACCGGGGGTACGGCTACTTCGACGTGCTTGACCCGAAGGGCACCGGTC
Source organism: Planctomycetota bacterium (assembly GCA_035530235.1). GTDB lineage: Bacteria > Planctomycetota > DG-23 > DATKVD01 > DATKVD01 > DATKVD01. The sequence continues at coordinate 4,027 of DATKVD010000614.1, forward strand.
TCGGCTACTGGCACAGCGGACTGCACAACGTCTACCGGATGATCCTGCATTACGACCCGGCGATGGCGGAGCGGCCGCTGTCCTCGCTGCCGCTGACCGCGTTCTACAGGACGTGGGGCCGGGCGTGCATGCGCTCGAGCTGGGAAGACGACGCGGTCTTTTCGGTGTTCAAGTGCGGGTGGTTCCGCGGCGGCGAGCCCCCCGACCTCGACGACGCCAACTTCTCCATCTATCACAAGGGCAACCTCGTCCTCGAGAACAGCTGGAACTTCCAGAAGGTCAGTGTCCTCAGCGTCAACCAGAACACCATCACCGTCCTGGACCCGGACGAGGAGATCAGGATGTCGCCGGGCGGACGGGACATCGAGCGCGCCGTCGCCGCGGCGGTGAACGACGGCGGACAATCGTTCTACGACCCGAAGCAGACGGGGCCTTATGACCGGGGAAAGGTCGTCGCGTTCGAAGACCGTCCGGAGTATCTCTACGTGGCGGGCGACGCGACGACGTCCTACCACCCGAAGAAGATGCGTCAGTTCGTCCGGCAGTACGTCTACGTGAAGCCCGACGTCTTCGTGATCTGCGACCGGGTGGTGAGCACGAAGGCGGAGTTCGAGAAGCGGTTCGTCCTGCGCACGCGCACGCAGCCGGAACTCGAGGGAAACGTCCTGCGGGCGGACGCCAGTGAGCTGCTGCTCCCGGAACCCGTGCTGAAACCCATCTTCCCCTACAAGTACGGGAACTTCATCCGTGACACGGTCCCGGGCTTCCGTCAGCCCGAGTACGAGAACTACGACACCGACTGGCAGACCGTCTGGCACAAGGACGACGAGGCGTTCGGAAAGGTCGTCGCCTCGAAGGTGCCGAACCGCAAGGTGACGCTGCGCTTCGAGAGCCGGTTCGGCGGCGAAGAGATCGCCGTCGTCCACAACACCGGCCCGCAGTACGGCGAGGTGCACTGGTCGCTCGACGGCGGGGCCAAAGGGACGTTCACCCAGCACGCGGCCGCACCCGCCTATCAGCAGAAGACGACGATCGTCCGCGACCTCACGAAAGGCGAGCACACGCTGACGCTCGTCGCCCCCGCCGGGCTGATGAACGTCGAGGTCTTCGAGGTGAAGCTCGGCGGACGGATGTTCGTGAAGACGCTGCTCCCGCAGGGCGCGAAGATCAACGTGGTCGAGGGATACCCCGAGAGCGGGGCGTGGCATTCACGGGACCGATACGGCAACAGGCGCCGCTGGCGGCTCGAGGTCCGTCCCGCGGCCCCGGCCACAGACGACGTCTTCCTCCACGTCATCCAGGTGGGCGAGTTGACGACGGACGCGATGATGCCGGTGACCCTGGTCGAGGAGGGTGAGCGTGCCGGGGCGGCGTTTGAGCTGAACGGCCGCCGGTGCCGACTGCTCTTCAACCGGACCGGCGCCGTCGGCGGACACGTGAGCGTCACCGGCGGCGGTCAGCAAATCGACCGCGATCTCACCGACCGCGTGAACGATCTCCGCGACGAGGTCCTGGAGGCGTCCTGCGCGAAGGCCCGCAGCACGAGGTACTACGATTACGAGACCAGCGAGCTTGCCGGGCTGGGACCGGACGCGGATGCTGCCGCGCTCCGTCGGTCACTGTCGGACCCGAAGTGGCCCGTGCGGTATCATGCCTGCCGCATGCTCGGCATGCGAAGGGAAAAAGCGGCCGAAGCGGACCTCGTGAAGGCACTTTCCGATGCGGACGGTCGTGTAGCCGCCGCGGCGGCCGAGGCGTTGGGGCGTCTGAAGACGCCGGCGGCCGTCACGCCGCTCGTCCGGAAGCTCGCCTCCTCCGATGCCACGGTGCGGTTCAGCGCCGCCTGGGCGCTCGGACGGATCGGCTCGAACGCGCCCCAGGTACTGCCCGCACTGACCACGCGGCTTGCGGACGCCGACCCCTTCGTCGTCTATGCCGCCGCCGATGCCGTCGGCAGGCTCGACGGAAAGACCGATGCGACGACCGTTGCCGCGCTCGTCAAGGTTGCCGGGACGAAGGACCACGTCGCCCGGGCCAAGGCGGCCGAGGTGCTCGGCACACTCAAGACGGCCGCAGCCGTGCCGGTGCTGAAGACGCTCGCCGCCGAGGGCGACGACGGCGAGCGCATCTCCGCGCTCCGTGCCCTGGGAAGGATCGCGACACCCGAGGCGGCGGCGTTCCTCACGACCTACGTGGCGGCGAAACAGGGCGAAGCGGTTGACCGGCTCGCCGCGGCACGGGCCCTGGCGGAAGGCACGGGCGGGACGGTGGCTTTGAGGGCGCTCATGTCGGAGCCGTCGGCACGGGTGCGGCAGGCGGCGGTGTTTGAGCTGGCCCGTCGCGGCGACAAGGCCGGGCTCGACCTGCTGGTCAAGGACCTTGAGAGTGCCGACGCCGGCACGCGGCAGGGGGCCTTCTGGGCGCTCTACCGGCTGGGGGACCGGCGCGGCCTCCGGGCGCTCGCCAAAGACCTCCAGAGCACGGACTGGGGCACGCGCACGAGCGCGCAGAAACGCATGGATTACGTCGTCACCGTTCTGGGTGACAAGCGGGCCGCCGTTAAGGCCATGATCGACACGGTCGCCCGGTTCGTCGACGAGACGGAAAAGGGCGACGACCCGGGCGGGAACTGGGTGTACGAACGGCTCTACGTCATCGGCGGGATGCTGAAGTCAGCCGCCGGACAGGACTTCTGGAACTGGGGACGCTACCGGGCCAGCAAGGAAGCCCGGGAAGAGTTCCGGAAGCGCATGCTCGACTGGTGGACGGAGCACGGCGAGGAGCTTCCCGAGGTGGCGTTCAAGGGGACGCCTTGAGATCGTCCGCGCGCTGCGCGTGGGCCCCGGCGATCTCGACGGCGCGCCGGATGGCACGGATGCCCGAAGCCAGCGCCGACCGTGCCGCGTCGTGGTCGGCGTAACCGGAAAGGAAGTAGTCCCACCCGCTCAGGTAGAACCCGGCGTAGTCCGCCGAGAGCTGCCGTTCGCCCAGCGATTCCAGCTTTGAGACGAGGGTCGTCCGGTTCGCACCCCACGCCTCGTCCGGCGTGACGTCCCGCAGGACGAGCACCTTCGAGCCGATGGGCGACACCCGCCACACCATCTGCCGAAGCGACTGCCACAGGAAGCGTCCGGGCTTGTCCACGACGTGCAGCGGGAAGGTCCGCAGGTAGTCGGCCAGCTCGACGAGCTGACGGAAAGCGATATCGCGCACGCGTTCGCCGTCACGGTAGTCGGCTTCCGGCGGCTCCGCTCCGTAGAGCGCCGTCACCGCGCTCCGGGGTGAGCCCAGGTAGTCCGCCTGCTTCACGAGCTGATTGAGGACGATGAGCTGAGGCCGCGGGAGGTGGACCGGCTTCACGCGCTCCGCGAAATACCGCTTCTCGACCTCCGCCTGGATCCGCATCGCCTGTTCGACGGCGCCGAGGTGCCGTTCGACGCCTGTGTCATCGGCGAACAGCAGGTGAAGGTCCACGTCGCTGAGTTCCGGCACGTAGTCAACCGGCGAGTCCCACGCCTTCTGCGCCGAGCCCTTGAAATAGACGCCTGCGATCTCCCGCTCCCCAATCGTGTCCAGGAGCACCTGCGTGAACACTTCCGTCATGCACCGGACCTCCTGCCTCAGGACGTCCTTGTCGGGATAGCTCCGGTCCCACGGGGGTGTCATGCTTGGATCCTCAACAGGAGACGGTTGACTTGGAGTCAGGTTCTTCCGCTCAGTCTCGCCGCGGCTCGCACCGCCACGAGCTGGCAGGGCAGACAGTAATCGGCGACCCTCCTGCCCGCCTGCCCCGAGCCGTGCCGAGGGGGCGGCAGGCTGACCTGCTCGTAAGCGGTCAGGTGCCCCTCCGCCTGGTGGTACCAGATGTGACCCCAGAGGCAAAGCCTGAAATCACCGACCCTCCCCAGTTCCCACAAGCCGTCCAGGTGGTCCGCGAGCGGCCAGTCGTCGAGATGATCTCTGAAGCGAGTGGTCCCGCAGAACTGCCCCCCGGCGGTCAGCCGTGCGTGAACGATCCGTCTCATCCACGCCGCGGGAAGCACGCGGCTCGAGAGCAGTTCCGGCCAGTAGCGGTAGTTCGTGTAGCTGCCGAGTCGCGTCGCCGTGATCGATTCCGGTCGCGGGGCCTCCTCCACCGTGGGACGCAGCCACCAGTCGTCTTCGTCCCGGGGCCAGACGTCGTCGATGGCCTCGAGCAGCAGTTCGCGGAGTCGCCGGGCGTCCTGCCGGGGCGGACCGGCCCGATCGCCTTCTTCCAGTTCGGCCCAATCGGTGAGCCCGCGGACCACCCAGGCGTTGTTGTGGAAGTAGGTGGCGGGCCTGTCGCGCTCGTCGGCTTCCGGCACGCCCGCGAGCAGCCGCACGTTTCCCGCCGCGTGCACCAGTTCATGCAGGTGACCGGCCAGACGTCCCAGCGCCGACCTGTGCCGACCGAGCCAGTCCCGGCTGCCTCCCCGTTCGGCCAGTCGACGCGCCGAGGTCAGGAGCTGCCCGTACTCGCTGAGCGACGGACCGTAATAGTCGATGGTCCCGTCCGCGCGGACGAAGGTGTCGAGCCAGTAGCCGAAGAGCGTCTCGGCCTGCGCGGTGTGTCCCCACAGCGTTAGGGCATCGACCGCGGCGATGATGGTCGGGGGGAACGCATCGTGCATCGGCTCCGCATAGCCGCCGACGCCGTACTTGGGGTGGCTGTCGACGAAGGTGGTTTCGATGTGCGCAAGTCCGACGCGCACCACGCGTTCGAGCATCGGGTGCTCGAACGTCGCGTCGTCGGGCAGAACCACATCGGCGGCCGCGCGGTCGATCCTCTCCGGGTCGAAGGCCGGCTCGTCCCGCAGCGGCTCGGCGCACCGACGCACGCGCTCCGGAAGGTCGTCCGCGCCCAGGAGTCCTTCACGAAACGGATCCACCATCGAGGACAGCCATCGCTCGTTTCTCTCGTCCATAGCGGGCCTACTGGTCCATGACACTCGAAGTTGGGTGTGCCACGGCTTGCTCGCAAGCCGTGCGTTTCATCCAAGAGCGTCCAGCTAAATGAAGCGGCTTCCCTTTCGACAGCCCCGCAAGGGGCGCAGGGATTTAGCCGTCCCGACGGGTCGGGACGGTGGGAGTTGTGATATTCGCCCAAGCCCCAACGGGGCGACACGAGGTCTCGCAGCGCTTCTGCCGCCCCTTCGGGGCTGAGCGGCTTTCTTTGCCTGCTTACCGGGGGCTGGCGCCCCCGGCTATTGACTGACGCCCCTCACGGGGCTTATTGTCAACGGCAACAGGTTATTTCGTTAGATGCTCCAAGAGCACGGCTGGACAAGCTCTCTCACGTGCGTTCGGCATAAACAGCCGTGGCACATCAACTTTGCGATATCCGCCCTGAAGAGGGTTGTGAAACGTCTCTCAGGCAGCAGGACCGGTCGAGGAGTCAAGAGCCCCCCGGGCAGCTCACTCGAACTCGACGTAGAGGCACGGGCGCTTGTCCTCCTCGCGCGACTCCTTGCCGACAATCGGGAAGAAGTGCCCGAAGAGGTGAGCGTCGGCCTTGACCGGCTCCGCCTCGAACGCCCGCAGGATCAGCGTGAAGGGCGCGCGCGTTCTCGCGAGCCGCCGGCGCAGCCACTCCGTCACGTCGAGCGCGACCCGGTCGGTCCAGTAGTAGTAGAGTCCTCCCTGTGCCACGAATTCCCCGACGGGCGGCTGCGTGATCCAGCTGAGCTTCGCGTCGTCGAAGTCGTCCCTGCCGTCGGGCGCCGCGAAGATCCTCACCGGACACAGCCACGACTTCCCGCCCGAACCCACGTTGCGGGAACTCAGCCGGAGTTCCGCTTTCCGGATGCGTGCGCCCGGCCGGACGTCGCCCGGGTCGAAGCGGAAGAACGTCCGGCCCTCCCAGAAACTCACGTCATAGTGGCAGACGCTGATCCCGGAGTCGCGTCGGTTCTCCTGATCGACGGTCGGGCCGCCGCCGCCGCTCGACGCCATCACCGAGCCGTCCCTGACGGGCGGGAGCTTCAGGGAGTCCGGCACGGGCGCCGTGACGACGGCGTCCGCGTTGTAGAACTTTCCGCAGAAGGGACACGCGTTGCAGTTCGCATCGTCGAGCCGGGCCGCGCATCGCGCACACGTCCTCGCGCCCTCGGTCGGGACGAGGATCCCGGCGTTCTCGTCGGTGGTGCGGACGCGGACGTCCGTGAACCGGAGCTTGATATCTCCGGCGGGGTTCTCGACCCGGAACCCGATGCGATACATCTGGGAGAGGTCGAGCCACCGGAGCCCGTCGACGGTCTTGAGGTCCTTCAGGGGGACCGACATCGTGTGCTTTCCGGGGGCCGCGGTCATCGGCACGGCGGCCGCCTGGCCTTCACGGTATTTCGTGTCCCGGCAGGCCTGCGCCGTGAAGTCCTCCAGCAGCACGTCGAACTTGACCGGTGCGGCCTGCGGGTTGTCGCAGACGAAGGTGAGCCGCTCGTATCCCAGCCAGACCACGGGGAAAGCGAGGGTGTTGAAGCGTCTCTCGCCCGGGCGAAGCTCCGTCCAGACCCGCCCGGTCTTCCCGGCGGCAAAGCTCGCACAGGCCCAGTGCACGGGGACGGGATCGCCCGGCTCCTCCTGGGACGTCAGCGTCGCGTCTTGGGCCTTCCAGTGCGAGGCGAGGGTTTTCTCCGTGGGCCAGGGCAGCTCGATGTTCTCCCGGATGAGGCGGTACTCGCTCAGGTAGAGCGGCTTCGGAAGCTCGCCGTCGAAGAACATCACCCACTGCGCGACGTCCCACAGGACGAAGGGCTTCTCGCCGATGTTCTGGAAATCGGCGAACTTCAGCACCACGTCGTTGGGTCCGGGCTTCACCGTGACCTGGATGTTCGCCCGCCGCTTGTGACGCGTGCGGACCTCGTAGGTGAACGTGACGGGCTTGTCGTTGGCGTTGAACATCTTGAAGGTCACGCGGTCGTACCAGGTCCAGTTGTGCCACATGTTGTACCGGGTGACCCAGCCCCTGTCGACGGGTCGGAACGCGAGCGCCACGTGACCCGGCCGGGCGTGCTCGGTCGTCAGCCGCCGGTCGATCACGTTCTGGTGAAACTCGTTCGGCGTCTCGCCGCGGTCCAGGTCCCTGACGTACGTCCAGTCCGCCGACGCCGCGCCTGTCCACAACACCAGCACCACACACCACAGAACCGTCCGCCGAATCATCGCACGTCCTCCCGCTGATGGAAAACCATCTCCCGTTCGAGCCCAATCCGAATGGAAATGATAGCGGTTTCGACGGACGATGTCCTGCAATTTCCCGGGGGAAACTCGTCGGGGCAGCGGTAGGGTACTGCGTCGGCGGGAGCGTGCCTGGGGCATTTATCCCGAGCCTAGCGAGAGAGCTCGTCTGCCCCTGTTTCCGGCGTCTTGCCGGATGGGATAGGCACGGCTTGGCGGCAAGGGACTCGTAAAGACGCGAGCCGTAAAAGGCATCCCACGCGTTGTCGACTGCGAATGGAACGGGACCCGTCCTTGGCTGCCGGTTAGTCAGTCTTGCGGAAGAACGCCCTGATGATCAGACCGCCGACAACGCTGCAGAGAACCCCCAGTATGATCTTGATCCATAGTGGCTCCGCCCAGTTCACGATGGCAGACACATTGCCCGACTGGCCAAGCACCGCGATGCCCCATCCGCCAAGGCACACAAGACCCGCAAATATGAAGCCCCGGTCTCTGCGAACAAGGCCGGTCAAGAGTGCGATGGAGAAGATCACCGGCATAGCCACGTAGAATGCAATTGCGTTCTGCCCTTCCATGGTGTTACTCCATGATCGCCTCGAACCCTCCGCTCGTAAAGCCGCGAGCCGGAAAAGGCATCCGACGCGTTGTCAACTACGGAAAAGTCGGGACAAAAAGTCAGGACAGGCACCTATTTGTGACAAAAAGTCAGGACAGGCACCTATTTGTCGCGACTGCACACCGTCATACTTACACCGATGGGTCGACTTCGCGTCCGCAGAATTCTCGGTCTTTTTCTCAATGCTCCGGCCGAGACCGTCACGAAAAATCGGTAACTGTTGTGACTTCTTGTCTGACTTTCTGGAAAATGGTGCCTGTCCTGACTTTTTGTCCTGACTTTTCAATGCGACGATACCGTGCATGTGTTGGTCGGCATGTCGTCTATTTGAAGAGTTCCAAGGCTGTGTCGTCCCACTCCTGTCCCTCCTGTGACCAGTCCTCGCGTGGTGGCGGGAAGTCCGTCCGGCAGTAAGCTCGTTTGGCTTCAAAATCAAACACAGCGTGAGGGTACTTGTTGATGAACAGGGCTGACTTCAGACCGTCCTCGGACCACATGATCTGGACGGTGGAGGGAATGTCTTTGTCTGTTACGTTGGAGACGTTGTAAATATGGACCGCATCGAGGATGAGCATGTCTTCTCCGGACAGATCGAGACCATAGAAATACCCGGTCTGCTGGTCGTCCTCGAACACGACACCGAAGTCTGACCACTGACACCGGGAGTCAATTACGGTTTCGGTTCCGACCGTGAACTCTTGCTCGACTGTGATCTCGCCTTTCATCCTTTGGCATCCAACTCATTATTCTACACCGATGGCCCTTTGCCCTGAAGCGCGGGACGTTGCGACCAAAGGCTGCCCTCCGCGGGGCCTTCAGTCAAGCTGTCCTGGCCGAAATCCCGGAAGTGTATGGCTTTCGGGACGGGCACCTATTTCTATGCACGCCCGCACCGCCGGCCCTTGACATCATCCTTTCCAGCCACCGCGGTGTCAATCGCTTTTTTCTGCATATCCCCGTGTGCTTTTGTGATGGTGGGAACGCGTGAGTCGACCCCGGGCAAGTCTTATGACCTGACACACACCAACCACCTTAGGGGCTTTGTCCGTCGATTTCCCGTAATATTCCGTGGTGATCGGGTCAATTAATAGACGACGGCTGCGGGACGATTTTTCGGCTTCTTTTTGGGAGCGTGATGATGCGGAGTCATGTCGTTGTCGGTCTGGTGGCGTTGGGCATTCTGGCGGCCGGGTTTGCATACGCCGGCGACTGGTCACAGTGGCGGGGTCCGCTGCGGAACGGCGTGGCGCCGCAGTCGCCGCCTCTGATTGACGCCTTTCCCGAAGGCGGCCCGAAGCGGGTGTGGGAGAACGACGCCGTCCCGGGCCACAACGCCGGCGGCTACGGGTGCGTGTCGGTGTCGGGTGACCGTGCCTGCGTGTTCGTCCATCACCGCTACGACGAGCCCATCGAGAAGCGGGTTCTCACCGGGAACGCCCTCATCCAACTGGGGTGGGTGACCGACATGCCGGCGGAGCTGTCGGCCGCGGTCGAGACGGCGCGGGTCTCGGAGGAGCGGACGAACCTCAAGGACTGGCGGAAGCTGAACGCCTGGCTCAACGAATGGGTGAAGGCGAACGTGAAGCAGGAGCACCGTCGGTTCCAGGGCGCGGCCCAGGCCCGGCTGCGGGCCGGGAAGGACGCCGTCGCGTTTGACCTCCTCCCGAAGCTGGACACCATCAAGGACAAGGAGTTCGCCGGCCAGGCGGAACTCGACGCGTGGTTCGCTGCGAACGCCGTCGACGACGCGAACATGAAGCTCATCATGAAGGTCATCCCCACCACGCAGCGCGCCGCGCGCGATCTCGTTTACGGTCTCGACGCACGCACCGGAACGACCGTCTGGAAAAAGGAGATGCCCGGCGAATGGATGTGGTATCCCGCCTCCACGACGCCCTGCATCTCGGGCGGCCGCTGCTACGTGCTGAGTTCCGAGGCCCACGTGCACTGCTACGACCTCGCCGACGGCACGGAGATCTGGAAGAGCAAGCTGCTGGGGGCCGAGAGGAACTGGCACAACCGCTCGTCTTCGATCCTGCTCGCCGAAGGACTCGTCGTCGTCCTGACGGAGTCGGCGCTGAGCGCGCTCGACGCCGCGACCGGCGAGGTGGTCTGGACGCAGAAGAAGGTCCGCGGCGAGGAGGCGTCGGCGGTGCCGTGGACCGCGGACGGCAAGACCTGCATCATCCTGCACGCGGAAAAAACGGTCTACTGTCTCGAACTGAAGACCGGGGAGGTCGTGTGGACGGCGCCCGGCGGCGTGGAGGCCGGGTCGTCCACGCCCGTCATCGACGGCGACGTCATGGTGTTCTGCGGCGGGGACGACAAGCTGGGGCTCACCGCCTACCGGCTTTCGCCCGAGAAGGCCGAGCCGTTGTGGAACGTGCCCTTCAAGGAGCGTCACGCCAGTCCGGTCATCCACGACGGGTACGTCTATGCGATCGGCGGCGCCAACGCCACCTACGGCGACCGCGAGAAGGGACGCGTGCTGTGTGTCGAGCTGAAAACGGGCAAGGTGGCGTGGGACGAGGTGATCGGCAGGGGGCCGGAGCTGTCGTCGCCCGTCATCGCCGACGGCAAGCTCATCGCCGTCGTCGGCACGTCGCTCTATCTCATCAAGGCCGACCCGGCGGGATATCGGCTCTTGGGCAAGGCCGACCTGCGTCTGGCGCCCTGGGCCTCGCCGGCGTTTTCGGACGGCAAGCTCTACCTGAGGGGCGTCAAGGGCGTCGTCTGCTGTGACCTGACCCGGCCGTAGCGGGGGGGCGGCACAGTTCGAGAAAATGAGGAGATAGATTGATGAGACGGATCCTGTGTATTCTCGCACTGGTCGTGACCGGCGCAAACGTCCTGTGGGCGGAAGAGGTCGTCGTGGCAAGGTGAGTCCCCCTCGCCGCGGCGGGTGTTTCGGAGAGAGCCATGAGCCACGTGTTCGGTCCCGTCCCCTCGCGCCGGCTCGGCCGGTCGCTCGGGGTCGACGTCGTACCGTTCAAGATCTGCACCTATGACTGTCTCTACTGCCAGCTCGGCCGGACCACCTGCAGGACCGTCGAGCGCGCCGAATGGGTGCCGCTCGACGAGGTGGTGGCGGAGGTCGAGACGAAGCTTTCGACGGCGCCCGACGTCATCACGCTCAGCGGCTCGGGCGAGCCGACGCTCTACTCGCGGACCGGAGAGCTGATCGAGCACATCAAGGGGATGACGGACATTCCCGTCGCGGTGCTGACGAACGGGTCGCTCCTCTGGCGCGCGGACGTGCGCGGCGAGCTTCTCGCGGCCGACCTCGTGATCCCGTCCCTCGATGCCGGCGATGAGGCGATGTTCGAGACGGTCAACCGCCCGCACGCGGACATCGCTTTCGACGCGATGCTCGAGGGACTCGTTGCGTTTGGAGGTGAGTTCGGGGGGAAGTACTGGCTGGAGGTATTTCTGCTGTCGGGCCTCACGGGGACGGAGGCCGAAGTCTCGAAGCTCGCGTCATGCGCGGCCCGCATCGGCTCCGACCGTGTGCAGCTCAACACCGTGACGCGTCCGCCGGCCGAGGAGACGGCCGCCGCCGTGCCGGCGGAGCGGATGGCCGCGCTTGCGCGCCTCTTCGACCCGCCCGCCGAGGTCATCGTCGACGTCCCGCGGGTCCACCAGCAGGCCGAGTTCGCGGCGGGACGCGAGGACATTCTGTCGATGCTCCGCCGACGCCCGTGCTCGGTGGAAGACATCGCGAACGGTCTCGGCATGCATCCGAACGAAGTGGTGAAGTATATCGAGACGTTGAGATCATCCGGGCGCATCGTCGAATCCCGCGTCGGGGGAAAGACCTACTACCGGGCGCCAACGTGAGGCAACGGTCCCGGACTGCCCGTGGCGCTCCGCCGCGGCGCACCGCTGACCGATCATGCGCGATCATGTCGCATGGATGGCCCACGATGTCGCGCAGATGTCCCACGATGTCCCACGATGTCGCACCCATGTCGCACAATGTCGCACGATGTCGCACGATGGTGCACAATGTTGCAGGATGTGGCACCAAAAAACGGCCCAGACACGCCGCTTGAAATCCGCAAGTCCCATCCTGCAAAGACCTTACGAATTTGAGCCCCCCGCCGCGCCCCGAATATCGGCGGTTTTTTCTTCTTCTCTGCTTCTGACTTTCGAGTTTTGAGTTTTGAGTTGCGACTTCTTCTACTAAAGGGCCGAGGCAAACGATTTCGGGGGTCGGTTACGAAAATTTCTGAAGGAAGCCCGCTGGCGGCGCGGAAACCGCGAAAGAAGTCCCCTAAGTTTTTCATTTTCCCTTCCGGGCGGGCAAATAGAGGAGTGAGGTAGTCCTATTTGCGAGAGGGGTGAGGCCTGAGGCGAAGGCCGCAGTTGCAGGCTACAGGTTGCAGGTTGCAGGTTAGAAGCGGCAGCGACCCGGCTGCGCTTCTTCTTCTGCAGTTTCTAACTCAGCGTCTCAGCGACTTAGCGTCTCAGCGTCTTGCCTTGTCAGCGTCTCGCCTTGTCGGCGTTGCGGTAGAAGTCTGCGGTCTTGCGGACGCTTTCGCTGGTGCTTTTCGCAGCCTGGGCGAGCGCCTTCGAGGCCTGTTCGGGGGCCTTGCGTGCGAGGGTCTCGATGGCGGCGATGGCGACGATCGGGTTGTCGTCGTCGACGGCGGCTTCGAGCGCGCCGGCGTTCTCGTCCTCCCACAGGTTCTCGAGTGCCTTCGCGGCGGTCCAGCGGACGTACCAATCGTCGTCGTTGAGTCGGTCGCGCGCCGCCGGCGCGGCGCTCGTGTCGCCGATGCGATCGAGGGCGTAGAGGACGTCGGCACGCACCTCCGGGTCTGCGTGGTCGAGCATCGCGATCAACCCGGTCACGGCGTCCCGCAATCGCAGTCTTCCGGCGGCCCTCGCCGCCTCG
>DATKVD010000615.1:0-4473 GCA_035530235.1 Planctomycetota bacterium
CGCCTGCCTGCAGCAGCAGGGAGTTGCTCCGGAGGTACGCGGCCAGCCCGGTGATCGTCACGACCTGGCCGAGCTTGTTCGTCCAGACCGTCGCGGCGCTGTAGGCGAGCCACGCGGTGCGCTGGATCGCGGTCAAGACCGTCGACCAGCGACCGGAAAGCTGGGCCATGCCCTGGCGGATCGCGACCTGGCGGGCCGAGTTGGGGTTGATGGGCTTGATCCGGGCTCGGATGTACGCGCCGCCGGCGTTCCTGCTGAAGGTCAGGCCGCCCATGCTGCCTCGAATGTCGGTGATCGCCGCGGATGTGAGGATGTTGGCCATGCTGCACCGTCCTTTCCTGCCTGAGAGCCTATCGGCAGGGCGCCACGGGCGTCAAGAGGAATTTTTGAGCTTCACTGGCTGGCCACTACCAGATCGCCGCGACGGCGCGTGGAGGCACGACGGCGCGCGGGAACGTCGGCAGGCGTCCGTAAGTCCCTACGCGGGCGGGCGTTGTTCAGATGTTTCTAAGGCTTCAAGTAAAGACGGCTCGGCAACGGCGACTTGGCAAGCCGTCCGGACCTCCTGGCACAGTCGAACAGGGAGAAGACCGGGGAGCCTGTCGTTGACGCGGAGGGCGTGCGCGACGCCAGCGCAGGGCCGGCCAGCCTTGTGCCCGGGTTGCCGTTGGCTGGGCCGGACGCGACCGGAGGGAGCGGACGGCACGGCGGGGCGTCCGGCGCAGCGAAGCGGAGCCGGGGCCGTGCCGTGCTCTATGAGCCTTCGGCCCTGCGCTCAGACCGCCGCCGTTGGCGGGCTGAAAGAGCAGGGCCGTTCCTTAGGCGTAGGTGGGGGGCCCCACCGGAGCGTTGGCCAGGCCGGGAGCGCAGCGACCGTGCACGTCTGGCCAACTTCCGCACCGGCCCAGCCGCCGGGCACAAGGCTGGCCGGGCCGGGGCCTCGGCGAACGTGCGCCCGGACGATGCGAGCCGACGCGGTGGGGAGTTGCCGTTGCCGTTGCCGTGCCGCCGCGCCGCCGGGCCGTTAGGCGGTGTTGGAGCAAGAGTTGCAGAACACTGAGAGCGGGGGTCAGTCACCAGAGCGCAGGTGGCGCAGCCGCCAAGCGGCCAACACGGTAGGGATCGCCCTCGATTGTCGCCGGCACGTGTACGGCGTTCGCGTCAAGTACCGCTCGCGGATCGGATCAGTCCCATGCTCGATTCCCAGAACCTGTACGGGTCGCCGTTCGGACCTGCACCTTAACTCGTGAGCGTCGGCGGGGAACTCGATCCCCGACCTCGGAACGCCTGAAAACGCGTGTCTACGATTGCCGGGTTTTTTTGGCTGGAGAGGGGTTCGGAGGGTGTTCGGTTTGCGTTCGGTTTTGCATCCGGAGGGGTACGCTGTCGGTTGACGGACGGACGTGGGCCGGTTAAGGGGCTGATTTAGATCGGCGCCGACGGCTACGAAGGAGGTGCTGGGCCGATGCGATTCGTGCCCGAAAACGTAGGGTCTGGAAAATAGCTGCAGATCGTTGCGCAGAGGGCGCCTTGCGAAAAGTGTCACGGGGTCAGGTTCGTTCCATCGTCACGAAGAGGGTGTCCACGTAGCGGTAACCGTTCCGGAGCCGACAGATCACCGACGCGAACTCGCCGGGGGCGTAGTCCCAGAACGCGGGGACCGTGGCGTCGAGCCAGTCGGTGGTTACGGGTAGGTCCCACGTGGCGTAAACGAGCCTAGAACACTTCCACCACTGCGAGGGGATCGGGGGATTCGGGTCGATCTGATACCAGAACAGGCCGTTGGCGCGTGGTGCGTCGCCGTCGGCGGTTCCGGGCTTGTAGCGGAACGAAAAGCCGTCGTCATCGAACGTGGAATCGAGGATGTTCCAGCGAGGGACCGACATGCCGTAGACATCCGGGGCGGCGATTTCTCCGGGCTCGGCAAGGGGTCCAGCGACCCCACAGAGGACCTCAGCGAAGTAGAAGTCCCGGAAGCCGGGCCACGTGGTCAGAAGAACGCCTTGGCCTATTTCCGGGAGATGGTGGGGCGGTGGTTGGAGGTTCTTGGACGTCCAGAAGTCGCGGGCGTCTTGGTCCAGTTCCTGTCGCCATCGGCGGGCCAGTTCTCTGTTCACCTGGCCGAACCTCCGCCTGGCGTGGTTCGGGTCGGTGTCTCCCGTCGGCTGGTTGCCGAAGTCCAAGAGGGCGTGGGAGTCGGCGGCGAGAACGGGGCCGCGTCCGGGCTGGTGCGTCATGTGATGATCGGGCATCGCCGCGGCCATTGCGTCAAGCGCTTCCGTGTTGCCTTCAACGATGGCCATCGGCGATGCCCTTGGGGAGGTTCACTCGGGATAGGGGTCAATGCGACCGCCGGGCTCGAGCATCAGTTGCCCGGCGTAGCAGTGGACGCAGCGTCTGGGGCCGTCCGGGGTGATCAGGATCGGGCGTCGACATTCAAGGCAACGATCCATAATGCCGACGGTGTTGACCAGAATCTGTGCCTGGGCTTTAAGGCGGTTCAGTTCGGTCTCGGTCAGGCTGTCGGTGTCGCTCATGGGACGGGTTCCTTTCATCAACGGTGGCGGTTGTCGTCTCGGACCATGCCGAGAACAAAGTCGGGGCATACGTCGGCGAACGTCGGGGGCTTCTGTTTGCGGACGGCGTCCCAGCCCGTGGAGTACTTCCCCTGCGAGCGTTCGTTTGCAAAGTCGGTCCACGCCTCCCAGAGGGCAGCGTCGAGGCGGTCGTGGGGTCCGGCGCGATCGCCGCCGCGAGGCGGTGGCGACGTGGGGGCCGGGATCAGGTTATCGAAGGGGGCGACCACGGCGGGGTCGAGCCCATCGGGGGTAAAGCTGGGCATGTGGTCCCAGACATATCGACCGTAGGTCGGCCAACGGAGTGCCGCGAGATACAGCAGCCGGGCCGGCGCCGCGTGTCCGGCGTTGGTCATGTCGAGGAGTGCAGCCAGGCCGATCCCGGAGACCTTGGGCGCGTCGAGTGCCTTCGTGTCCTCGTCGTTCACGACGGGGGCGGCTTTTTTCCCGAAGCCCTGGATCATCCGTTGCGACCGGACGGCAAGGGCGTACTCGCGGAGCTGGTCCTCGGTCAGCGTGTGTATCTTCGCCGGCTTGCCCGCGTACTTCGCCGTATCCCAGGCCGCTGCTGTCGGGTCTTTGACGGCCTGTATCCAGACGATTTCGCTGTCGCCGGTGGCGTCGAACCAGGCCTTACGCAGGAGCTTCTGCGGCAAGTAGCCGCCGTCGATAATGGCGTGCAGGTGCGGATGCCAGAGTCCCGTGTCGGCGTTCACCGTGATTTCGATGACGTAGACACCACGCGCGACTGTGTTCCGCCAGGTCGGTGTCCTGCGCAGCTTCCGGAAGCTGTCCCGGAGGTGGTGTAGCTGCTCGGCGAGAGGGGCGGTCCGGGACTTGACGGTCAAGACCAGCGTCTTCGGGTGAGACATCGACAGGACCTCGGCGGTGAGATCACCGGCGAGCTTGTTTGCCCGTGCCTGGGCGCAGAAGGGGCAGAGCCTCTGCTTGCACCGGGACATGTACGGGCGGAGCTTACCCGGTTCGTCGGCGGGAGTCAGACCTGCGCCCGTGCCGCAGTTGCGGAGGGCGTCGGCTTGCCTGCCGAGGGGGATGTTGTCGGGAACGTCGAGGACACGGACGAGACGGGCTCTCAGGGCTTGGTGTGGCGAGTGAACAGCATCTTGAAAAGCCGTCTGGGTTCCAAGGCTTTCAAGATCGCGAGGATCAATCGGATGATGATGAGGACCTTGTCCATGGTTGCGGCGCCCGACTTCCGGGCCGGTTCGATCTCCCGTCCGAGATCTTACGACCCGTGCGCTGGGGCGTCCAGAGGAAAGTTCCTGGGCTGCAAGCGCCGTCGGGTTGGTTGTCGTGGAGCCCGGATCGGGGGCGGTGTTCATGGTCTTAGACCTCTTCGGCTACGGTGGCGGTTCCGGTTGCGGGGAAGACGGGGTCATACTCTAGAGGCAAGCTGACTTCGGGGTCGCCGCCGGCCCAGCACGGGACGTTTCCGGGGTCTGCAGGTGTAAGGTACTCCTGGATCACGAAGCTGGCCATGCCGGAGTCGTAGTGGAGGTAGGAGTCACCAGCACGCGACCAGTACGAGTGGCCGTCGTAGATGCCTGCGTACGGATACGATCCGGTAAAGTCCGGGTCGAGCACCCCTGATACAGCCAGCGTCGGCGGTTCAGGGGGTACTAAGGGTCCGACGCGAGTATCCGCGCGTACGTCGGGGAGCTTGCCCGGCCGTCAGGATCGACCGCGACGAACTTCGCCGTGTTCGAGCCTCCATCGAGGATCGGGAACACGGCGGCGAGCGCGGCGGGGAACGTCGGCGGGGTCACAGAGTCACCAACGATCGCCTCCATAAACCGGAAGCGGTTCGGGATGCGGTTCGAGCCTGCCGACAGGGGCTGTCCCTGGAACACCAGGAGCACGTAGTCATCGAGGTCGG
>DATKVD010000616.1:0-2823 GCA_035530235.1 Planctomycetota bacterium
ACCGCACATCGTCGGTGCAGAGGACAAGGTGATCCTCACCGTCATCCCGAAGGCCGAGACCCTTTCCGGAACCGGTGAAACCATCGCTGGGTTCGACGACTTCACCAACGGTGTGGCTTCCATCCAGCTGCCGCGGGTGCAGTCCAGCACACTCGTCACCAAGCTCATCCTCCAGAACGGTCAGACGGCGGTCCTCGGCGGCATGATCGAGGAGATCGAATCCGAGAATGAGCGTAAGCTCCCGCTCCTCGGGGACATCCCCATCATCGGATGGGCCTTCAAGTGGAAATCCAAACTCAAAGGCCGGAACAACCTGCTCGTCTTCATCACCGTCTACATCGTGCGGTCGGGGTCGGACGTGAGAGACATCTACACGGTCTACGGCGGGAAGTACGGTGGGAAGACCTACCAGCAGATGGAGGAAGAGGCGGCCAAGGGATGGAACAAGGCCAAGGAGGGCGGCTACAAGGGACAGCATGGCGGCATTGCCACCGGCGACATGTGAGGGTGGTGCCGGCTTGAGAAGTACAGGTGACCAGGACGAGGCATCCCGCCAGGCGGGGTGCCTCGTCTGCTTTGGCCGCCGGGGCCTTTTGGGCGGACCGTCTCGACCCTAACTGCCGACCTGGTCGGGATTTAGGGTCCCGGGGGCCTGACATGGCGAAGAGGCGGCGGCGCATCGGCGGCCGGGGGGTCTGAGTTTTCGCTTGCATTCGGCGCAACTTCTTGTTATATATCCTCTAACGGCGATTGGGCTTCCGGATGACCCGGTGGGAGACGGCGTCCCTGGGGACATTCTGTGCCGGTCGACACCGCTCCGGACGCCCGAAATGCCGCCCCGGGGCCGCTTGCCGGCGGCTCCGGCAGGAGACAAACAGTTCAGACTTGGACAGTGTATGTTCAAGCAACGGATACTCATTCAACTTTCGGTCAGGGGAGACATTCGGTTCGTTTCTCATCATGATCTGATGAGGGTGCTGGGACGTGCAGCGCGTCGAGCGCGACTTCCCGTTGCCATGTCGGAAGGGTTCAACCCGCGCCAGAAGATCTCACTGCTTCTGGCCCGGGGCGTAGGGGTCGCCTCGGAGTCGGAATTCGCCGAGATCGACCTGGACGACTGGACGGCCGCGGGCGAGGTCGAACGACGTCTGAACGAGCAGCTTCCGGACGGCCTGCGTGTGGAGTGTGCAGCACTGGGATCCCCGCGCACCCGACGACGCGTCGTCGGCATCGACTACCGCGTGGACTGCCGCACACCTCTCGGCATCACTGTGAAGCACGCACAGGACCTGCTGGGTCACCCGGAAGTCTGGGTGGAGAGGAAGTCGAAGAAATCCGGTTCCGCACGCCGACCCAGACGCGTCAACATCCGGCCCTTCATCAGGAGCCTGAGTGTGTGCGAGCACAGCATCGACATGTCGCTCGAGGTGAGCGACCATGGCACCACGCGACCCGAGGAGGTGTGGGAGGTCCTCGGCCTGGTGCGGCAGAGACTGCTCGCCGAGGGCACCATCACACGAACCGGCATGACGCTTTCTCCCCCGGCCTGACCGAAAGGCATTGACCGGTACCGTCCGACAGGACGACCGGCCGTGAGGGGGCATTGTGGACAAACAACTGCTGATCAACGTTCTCGAGGACGAGGAGGCACGTGTCGCCCTGTTCGAGAACGGATCACTCGAAGAGCTTTACGTCGAGCGTGCGGGCAACGAGCAGCACGTCGGCGACATCTACAAGGGCGTCGTCACCAACGTCGAGCCGTCGATCCAGGCGGCGTTCATCGACTTCGGCGCCGACAAGAACGGTTTCCTGCACGCCTCGGATGTCGTGCCGGCCGTCTATCATTCGAGCTACGGGAAGCAGGGCGGACGTCGGAAACGACATCCCGCGATCCAGGACGTGCTCAAGCGCGGACAGCACGTCGTCGCACAGATTACCCGTGAAGGCTTCGGGAAGAAGGGGCCCTCCATGACCACCTACCTGAGCCTTCCCGGAAAATACGTCGTCCTGATGCCGGGCATCCGTCGACACGGGGTCTCACGCAAGATCGAGGATGCCGCCGAGCGTGAACGACTCAGAAAACTGCTCGGGGAACTCGAACTCCCGAAGGACCTCGGATTCATCGTCCGCACGGCGGGAATCGGACGCACCAAGAGTGACCTCAAGCGCGACCTCTCGTACCTGCTCAGGCTGTGGAAGACGCTTCAGACGCGCATGAAGAAGGGCGAAGCCCCGTCACTCATCTACCAGGAGAGTGACCTCGTCATCCGTGTCATTCGCGACGTGTACACGAGCGACGTCAACCGGGTCATCGTCGACGACGAGACGGCCTACAAGAAGGTCCGTGACTTCCTGAAGATCGTGATGCCGAGGGCCCGTGAGACCGTCAAGCTTCACAGTGAGCGGGCACCGCTCTTTCACAAGTACGGCATCGAGGATGAGATCGAGCGCATCTACGAGAAGAACGTGCCACTGCCCGAAGGCGGCTCGCTCGTCATCGACACCACCGAAGCCCTGGTCGCCATCGACGTGAACTCGGGGAGCTTCCGCAAGGAACGTGACCCGGAAAAGGCGGCACTCCGGGTGAACCTTGCGGCGGCGAAGGAGATCGTCAGACAACTGAGACTCCGCGACCTCGGCGGCGTCATCATCATCGATTTCATCGACATGGAGGATGAGGAGAAGCGTCGGAAGGTCGAGCGGGAGCTTTCCGACGGGCTCAAGCGCGACCGGGCACGCACACGGGTGCTCAAGATGAGTCGCTTCGGCATCGTCGAAATGACCCGGCAGCGGATGCGAAGCGGGCTCAAGCGACACCACTAT
>DATKVD010000617.1:0-13839 GCA_035530235.1 Planctomycetota bacterium
ACGCCCGAGGAGTACGCGAAGCACGGCATCTCGTACTTTGGGGGCGGAGGTGGCACGTTGGGGGTGAAGGCGGGAGGCGGCCCGACGCCCGCCACAACCCCCGCGCCCACAATGCGTTACCGCGAATTGCGGGAGCGGCTCGAAGAGGAAAACCGACGCTTGCGCGGCACCGTCACCGAGCCGGCGGACGCCGGCAAGGCCAAGTCCACCGTCACCGATGCCATCCGCCGCGCCGACCGCGCCGGCGGCGAAGCTGAAAGCGGCGCGACCCTCGACGCAGACGTCAAATACGACATGCCCCCGGTGATGAAAGCACCCAGCGGCAAAGACGCCGTGAAACTCGCGAAGGAGATCGGTGCGCTCAAGCGCGGGAAGACCGCCGAGGACGGGCGCAAATCGCGCGAGAGCCTGTCGCTCGTGAAGCGCATCGACGAACGCTCTTTCTACTGGTATGCGGGCTTCTGGGTGGACGGCGAGTTCACCGACAAGCTTCCGCAGGTGCACGTGAAGTACCTGTCGGACGGGTACTTCAAGGTGCTCGAGAAGAGGCCGGAGCTGAAGGACGCGTTCGCGCTCGGTGAGCGGCTCATCATCGTCAGCGGCAAGGCCGCGCTCATCATCGACGACGAAGGCAAGGAGGACGTCACCGCCGCGGAGCTGAACAGCCTGCTCGCGAAGTAGCGCAGGCGTGACGTGATATGAGGTGTTCGGCAACTGGGTTGGGGCCGCGGCTTTCCGCCGCGGCCCCGCGCCACGCTCTCACCCGCAATTTCTGCTGCCCACTTCACGCTCACCTGCTATAATCTGTCCCTCGCAGCCGGAACCACGGAAAGGACGCAGCGTTGCCAGGCGAGACGGCGGAACGTCCCAATATCGTTCTCATCATGTCGGACCAGCACAACGCCCACGTGATGGGGTGTGCCGGGAACGGCGTCGTGCAGACGCCGACGCTCGATGCGCTCGCGGCGGACGGCGTGCAGTTCGGCGCGGCGTATTGTCCGTATCCGTTGTGCGTGCCGGCGCGCATGGGGTTTCTGACCGCGCAGTATCCGGGCGACGTGGACGTCTGGGACAACGGGAACATCCTCGACTCGGACGTCCGCACGTTCGCGCATGCTCTCACCGACGCCGGCTGTGAGACGGTGCTCTGCGGACGCATGCACTTCCTGGGACCGGACCAGTTCCACGGGTTCGAGAGGCGCATCTACGGCGACTGCTATAATTTCCTGTCGCGCGAGATCCAGGGCACCGGATACAACCGCACCAATGGTCAGACGCGATACGCGGTGGAGGTCTCCGGCTGGGGACGCATGGGGTATGAGGAGTACGACGAGCGCGTGACGGAGAAAGCGGTCGAATTCATCGCCGGCCGGCGCGCGGCTGACCGTCCATACTGCATGGTGGTGGGGCACGTGCTGCCCCACAACCCGCTCATCTGCGAGCGCGGACCCTTCGAGCACTACCTGGAGAGAATCCCGGTCCCCGAACCGGTTTCGGAGGAATACCTGGCGACGCTTCACCCGGCCATCCGCGCGTGGCGTCGGCGTCGCGGCGTCGATGAGCTGACCCCGGAGCAGCACCGCCGCGGGCGCGCCGCGTACTACGGGCTCGTCACCGAGATGGACCGCAATATCGGACGCGTGATCGAAACCATCAAGACGTCGCCCCACGCCGCCAACACCGTCATCATCTACACGACGGACCACGGCGACATGGCCGGTGAGCACGGGATGTGGTGGAAGAGCAGTTACTACGAGGGTTCGTCGCGGGTGCCCATCGTGGTCTCGTGGCCGGGGCGTCTCGCGAGGGGGAAAACCGTCGACGCGGTCGTGAACCTGATCGACCTCGGCCCAACGGTGCTGGAGCTTGCGGGTGCCGGGCCGCTGGAGAACGTCTCCGGCCGGAGTCTCGTGCCGTTCCTGATGGAGCGTCCCGGACCCGCCGACCGGCCGAACGAGACCTTCGCCGAGTACCTCGGGGCCCACGGCGACAAACCGTCCTCAATGATCCGCTCGGGGGCGTGGAAGCTGATGTATTATTCGGAGTTCGACTCGTACCTGCTGTTCAACCTCGACGAGGACCCGGACGAGATGACAGACCGTGCACAGGACCCCTCGTGCCGTCAGGTTGCCGAGGCGCTTCTGGCGAAGGTTCACGCCCGGTGGTCGGCCGAGCGGATGCTCGCGGGGGCCGGGCGCGCACGACGCACGTGGCAAGAACTCGGAAAGACCAACGAGTGCACGACCCCGCACCCGGTCGTCCACGACACCCCGCCCGACGATGCCAACCAATTCGACTTTTCACAGGTCCCTGGGTGGGATATGATACGGGAGCGGGTGACGCGGGAGGGACAGCGGTAAGGAAACCGTAAACTCGAAATCCGAAGCACGAAGCTCGAAACAAATTCGAATCAGACAATAACGAAATGTCAGAAACGACAGCGTTGGCCAGTGGAGCCGTTTCTGTCATTGGGACATTCGAATTTCGTGCTTGTTTCGTGCTTCGTGCTTCGAATTTCGCGACCGAGGGGTACGCTCATGCACGAAATGCACCTGGCACAGACGTTGTTCGACGAACTCGAACGGATCGCCGGTCGAAACCTCCTGGTGAAGGTGGACGTGGTCCACCTGAAGGTGCTGGACGCCGACACGCACTGTCTGGTAGACTCGCTGAAGATGCTGTTCGGCGCGAGCGGGATGTGGGTAGACGCCGAGATCCGGACGGTCGAAGTCTCCGGCGGCCCGGACCCCTCCGGCGCCCGTGTCATCATCGAGCGCATCGAGGGCGAGCAGGAGTAGACCGGCATCGGGAAGGAAGGGTACTGCTGTGAAACGGATGACGGACGGCGGGTGGTCTGTGGTGGTGATGCTGACGGTGCTGGTGTTCGCGCCGCCGCTGTGGACGGAGGAGACGGCCGTGAAAGAAGACGCCGGTTCAGCGTGGGAGAAGATCGCGACGTTTTTCAAGCCGCCCGAGAAGTATGCGAACGACTTCGGCGCATACAGGTCGCCGCTCCTCTTCGACGACGGCACCCCCGTCAAGACGTCCGACGACTGGCAGAGACGACGCAAGGAAATCCTCAAGACCTGGCACGACCTGATGGGTCCGTGGCCCGAGCTTATCGAGAACCCCGCGCTCGACGTCGTCGAGACCGAACATCTCGAGACGTTCACCCGGAAGACGGTGCACGTGGAGGTGCGTCCCGAACGCAAAATCAAGGGGTACCTGCTGGTCCCGGACGGTGAGGGTCCGTTCCCGGCGGTGCTGGTGGTGTTCTACGGTCCGGAGACGGGGGCGGGGATCGGAGAACCCTCACGGTGCGACTTCGGGTACCGGCTGACGCAGCGGGGCTTCGTGACGCTCTCCATCGGCTGGCCCGCGTACAACCCGCGGGACCTCCAGCCGCTCTCCTACCTGGCCTACGCGGCGGCGAACTGTCACACGGCACTGGCGGCGCTGCCCGAGGTGGACGGGAAGCGCATCGGCGTGGTCGGACACTCCTTCGGCGGCAAGTGGGCGATGTTCGCCTCGTGTCTGGACGAGCGGTTCGCGTGCGCCGTGTGGTGTGACCCGGGGATCGTCTGGAACGAGAAGGACCCCAACGCCAACTACTGGGAGCCATGGTACCTGGGACACGACCCGGACCACCCGAAACGCAAGCCCGGCATTCCGACCGCGGAGAACCCGCGCACCGGTCCGTATGCGGTGATGGTCGAGACGGGCCGGGACCTGCACGAACTCCACGCGCTGATGGCCCCGCGGCCGTTCCTGGTCTCGGGCGGGGCCCAGGACCGCCCCGAGCACTGGACGGCACTCAACCACGCCATCGCCGTCAACCGGATGCTCGGCTTCGAGAACCGTGTCGCCATGACCATGCGCGACGGACACTCGCCCACCGACGAATCCACCGCACAGCTCTACGCCTTCTTCGAGCATTTCCTGAAACCGACGGCGAGGCCCTGACCGGACCAGGGAGAACTTCATGCGAACACGATTTCTCTTCGTTGTGTTGATATGTCTTGTGGCCCCCTCGCGGTCACAGGCCGCCCCGGACGAGCGATACCCCGAGTTCCAGTTCCGCCGGCACAAGGAGGAGGGCGGGGTGCTTCCGTACCGCCTGCTGGTGCCGCGCGACGTGCGTCCGGGTCAGTCCTACCCGCTGGTCATCTGGCTGCACGGCTCGGGAGAGAAGGGCACGAACAACCGCTTGCAGCTTCATCCCCCGCTCTCCGAGACGTTCCTGGCGGACGCGGCGCGGACGAAGCACCCGTGCTTCGTGATGGTCCCGCAGTGTCCGTCAGATGCGAGCTGGACCGGCGCCGCGATCAACAAGGCCCCCGAAATCAGCGAACCGTCGCGGATGATCCTCGCCACGATCGCCGAGCTGCAGAAGGAATTCAACATCGACGCCCGACGCATCAGCATCGGCGGGTTCTCGATGGGCGGCTTCGGGACGTGGGACCTTGTCGTGCGCCGCCCGAGTCTCTTCGCCGCGGCGTTCCCCATCTCCGGCACTCCCCCCGGATGGGAGAAGCTGGCCCCGTTCATCAAGGATGTCCCCCTCTGGGTGTTCCACGGCGAAAAGGACCCCATGTCACCCGTGGCGGCGGCGCGACAGCTCGTGGCCGCCCTCAGGAAGGCAGGCTCCCCCGTCAAGTACACCGAGTATCGCGGAGCGGGACACAACTGCGGCAACGCCCTCGCCGAGCCGGAACTGCTGGACTGGCTCTTCTCCCGTCAACGCCCGACGCCCGGCACGTTCACCCCGGCCGACATCCCCGCAGACGCCTGGCCCATCCTCAGGACGCTGCCGCCGGGAACGCACGGCACATGGACCGGCAAGGTCCAACGCACACTGCACCATGTTCCTCGCCTGGCGATCGACGGCGTGCGCTATCGCCTGCGACCGGCCGCGAAGGACAACAAGGAGGTGACGGCCGTCCTCGACGGAATCGGCGAGGGCCGGATCACCGGCGAGTGCCGCGTCACCGGCACGGTCCAGGTGGATAGGTATGTGTGGATTGTCGTCGAGGACATCGAGGTCAGGTGATCCATGCTCACCGGTGGATGTCGCCGGCGGCGGGGCCTCTTTTCCCGTCGGAGGAACGTGGAGAAACGTCTCGGTCGGAGGCCGGGTGTTGGGGCCGATCAGCCGACGGCGGGTGAGGTTTCTGTCATCGCACCGACGAAGACGTCGGTGACGTCGGGGGCGAACTGACTGCCGCGACAGCGCTTCAGCTCGTTCAGGGCGTCGTGTCCGGTGCGGGCGTGACGGTACGGACGCTCACTGGTCATCGCGTCGTAGGCGTCGGCCACGGCCATGATCTGCGTCAGACGCGAGATCTCGTCGCCCTTCAGTCCGTCCGGGTAGCCGCAGCCGTCCCACCACTCGTGGTGGTGACGGATGATGTCACGGACCTCCGAGAGGAAGTCGAGCGGGGTGATGATGCGCTCGCCGATGACCGGGTGCTCCTGGATGGCCTGACGCTCCTCGTCGGAAAGTCCGGTGGGTTTCCTGAGGATGGCCTCGTCGACGCCGATCTTGCCGACGTCGTGCAGCTGTGCCGCGTAGCGGAGCTTCTCGACCTCCTCCGCCGACATCCCCATCCGCTGAGCCACCCTCACCGAGTAATCGGTCACGCGTGCGGAATGCCCGTGGGTGTAACGGTCCTTGGCTTCGAGCGTGGTGGCCAGGGCCTGCACGGTGCGGTAGCTGTTCTCCTGGAGGATGCGGTAGAGTCGGGCGTTGTCGATGGCCACGGCGACCTGACCGGTGATGGTGATGAGAAGTCTGAGGTCACTCTCGGTGAACTTCTCTCGTGAGGTCTTGTCGTTGAGGTCGATGACGCCGAGGAGTTCGCCCTTGGCGATGAGTGGTGCGCAGATGAAGCTGCCGCGGTCGTACTTGGCCGAGCCCTTGTCCTTGAAGCGTGAGTCCTCGGCGAGGTCGTCGATGAGGACGGGGATGCGGTTCTCGGCCACCCAGCCCTCGATGCCCAGACCGATGGGCGTGCGCTCGCCGACGAGGGACGTGCCGTTCTCGCCGTCGGAAGCACACACGACCAGCTCGTTGGTCTCGGTGTCCATCAGCAGTATGGAGCAGTTGCGGATGCCGATCTTCGAGCGGACGAGTTCGATGTAGACGTCGAGCAGTCGTTCGAGGTCCAGGACGCTCGAGATGACCTTGGAGATGTCGTTGAGGATGGAGAGTTCATGCACGCGCTTCTTGAGAGAGGACGTGGTCTTGCTGAGGTGGTCCTGGGCGGCGGTGATCTGCGTGGAGAGCCGCTTCTTGGCGTGGATGAGGTCGCGGTTGGCGTCCTTGAGCGTGTCGACGAGATGCTCGTTGCGTCTGCGGAGCCTGCGGCCCTCGAGTGCCCGGGCGACGACCTCCTTCATCTCGTCGATGTCCAGGGGCTTCATGATGTAATCGTCGAACCCGGCCCGAAGTGCCGTCACCGCCGACTCCACACTCGCATACCCCGTCACCACCAGCACCACCAGCTCGGGACAGGTCTTCCGGGCACGGGCCGCCAGGTCCAGTCCGTCCATCACCGGCATCTTGAGGTCCGTGATGAGCATGTCGTACGGGGTCGACTTCAAGGCCGACAGACACGCCAGACTGTAGTTGTAGGTGTCGACGACGTAGCCTTCGTCGGTCAGGACGGTCTTGAGGAGTTCGCAGATCTTCTCCTCGTCGTCGGCGATGGCAATGCGGATACGGTTCGACATGTCATCTCCCTGCGTCACGACAGCGACGGCGTTCAGTCGGCCCGGGGGAGTCTGAGCTGGAAGTTCAGTCCCTCCCGGGGATCACATTCGGCGGCGAACGTTCCCCCGTGACTGCTGATGATCTCCTGACACCTGGCCAGGACGAGGTCATCGCCGATGGATTCCCCGTCGTCGAGGTTGACCGAATCGAGGGCCCGTCTGAGCGGCTCGAGACTCATCTGACTGCCCGGCTCGTAGACGTGGAACTCCACCCACTCGGGGGTGGTCGTCGTGGTGAACACGAGACTCCCGGAGTTGCCCACGTCGAGGTAGCTCGAGTTCAACAGGTCACACACGGCGCGCACGAGGAGGTTCCGGTCGACCTTGACGGCCGGGGGGTCGGGGGTGAAGATCTTCTTCACACGGATGTCCTGGTTGCCGTTGGTGCTGACGAAGTACTCGATGATGCCGTCGGCGATGGTGTTGACGTCCATGGGACCTCGGCCGGCGAGGTCCGGCTCACTGATGGCACTCAGCTCACGGACGACGTCGGCGATGCGGTCCGCCTCCTCCTTCATGTTCACGAGCGTCCGACGGAGGTCCTGGTTCCCGTTGGCCTTCTTCAGCAGCAGCTGGATCCATCCGCAGAGCGTCGTGAGGGGGTTGTTGATCTCGTGTGCGACGCTCGCCCCGAGCTTCCGCAGGGAATTCAGCCGGTCCGGTGAGACGTCCGGCGCGGCCGTGGCGGCCGCCGCGGGAGACACCGGCTCGTCCGGCTGCAGCTGCTCCTCGGCACGGTAGCCGTTGCTGTGTGCCGGGGGACCGGCGGCTTCCCCGGGTGTCTCTTCCACGGACGTGGGGGCTTCGGCGGCGAGGGAGGAGGTGATGAAGTCCACCTCCTCGGCCCGGAGGGGTTCGCCCGTCGGTGCTTCGACCGCAGGGGCTTCGGACGCGAGCGCCCGGTCCGGACGGTCCCTCAGGTGCTTGAGCGCGGCGACCACCTCTTCGGGCTTCAAGGGCTCGAGCACGTAGCAGTTGGCCCCCATGTCGAGTGCGGCCTGGGCCTTCCGTCGGTTCACGTGCGTGAACGTGAGGAGGATGAATGCGTCCGGACACTCCTCACGGATGACCCGGACCACTTCCACCTCCTCGTCCAGGAGGTCGTCGAGACCGACGATGACGACGTCCCTGGGCGTCCGAGCCAGACCGGACACCGCCCGGAAGGTCGACGGCTGGGCGTCCACCGTGAAGCCCTGCTCCTCGAGCAGTTCGGACAGACGCTCCCTCGCCGGGGACCCCTTCAGGAGCAGCAGCACGCGTTTGGGGCTATTCATGACGTTCCTTCCAACTCAGGGCACGAACGCCCCGGTCGGCACACACCACAGCAACCCACACTCGACGGAGATTCTCCACAGACGGAGGGAGCCCATCTCCCCGCCTGCGGGCAAAAAAGCGGCCCGATGCGTCGGGATGCACACGGAGACGTAACGCCTCATCCTTCGTATCGGCAAAATCAGACAAAAAACTTCATGAGAGCGACGTGCAAATCCGCGTAAGGGGTCGGTTTTTCAGGTGTTTGTGTCGTTTCGCACCATCGAGGCCACAGGCCCATTCGGACCGTCAACAGGTGCCGGAAGCGGTCGAAAAGCCGCACCGCCCGGGGCCCGCCCACGGAGGCGCCCCGTGAACTCCCTGCACGCCGGCGACGACATAACCCCTTTACTGAAAAGGACTAACGTTACAAAGTGTGGCCGGGGAGTCCCCGTCGCACCCGGCACGGCGCCGGGAGCGTCTCCCCGCCACGCCTTCCCCGTAAAGTCCTTCAGATCGCCGCCGGAGGCACCGCGACGCTCGTGCCGCAGGGGCTCGAATTCCAGTATAGCACGAACCGTCCGCGGTCAACCGTCACGGGTGGACTGTCCCCCCGACGTTTGCGTTTGATATTTGCCCGGCGGTTGTTAGGATGCGTGTTCCCCACGGGAGACCGGCGTTGAAGAAATCGTGGCACACCGATCCCATCATCTTCTGCGTGTTCGCGTCGTGGGCGGTCGCGTTCGTACTCATCAAGGAATCACTCGCCCCCGTGGGCTCGTTCACTCCGTTGGCTTTCCTGTGGCCGCGGATGTTCCTCTCCGCGATCATCCTCTTCGCACTGCTGCCGGTCATCCGGGAATCGATGCGCCTGTCGCGCGGGGACCTGATGAAGACGGTCGTCATCGGCGTGGTGGGACTGGGCAGCTATCACCTGCTCTTCACCATTGCACTCAGCATGACGACACCGGTGGACACGGCACTCATCATCGGGACGGGTCCGGTGATGACGGCCCTGTGGATGCCGCTCTTCAAACTGGATCGCACCAAGGCCCGCGGCTGGCTGGGGGTCGTCATCTGCTTTGCCACCGTGGCGGTCATCGCCCTCAGCGGGGCGGCGTCGGAGAAGACCCACGTCGAGTGGCAGCGTCGTCTGCTGGGCGACATCATCATGCTGGTCGCGGCCAACTGCTGGGCCCTCAACGGCATCCTGTGCCGGAAGGCCCCGCCGCACCTGAAGCCGAGCGCCATCACCGCGTGGGGAATGCTTTGGGCCTCGGCGGCACTGCTGCCGTTCTGCGTCTGGGGCATCCCGGGACTGCCCGGATTCGGCGGGATCTTCCAGCAGAACTGGAGCGCGATTACCGCCACCCACTGGGGGTTCTTCGCCTACGCGGTGCTGCCCGCTTCCACCGTCTCCATCATCTTCTTCTACCACGGGGTGAAGAAGGTGGGACCGCTGCACACCATCATCTACCAGAACGTCTCGCCCATCATCACGGCGGCGGTGGTGTTCTTCATGAAGGGCACGCGTCCGAGCGTCGTGCAGGTGCTGGGGGTGTTTACGATCTTCCTGGGGGTGTACCTGACGCGGACCTCAAAGAGGGTTGCGGATGTCCAGCCCATCGATCCCTGAGGGCGGGCCCGACCGGCTCGTCGGGCTCGATTTCGAGTGTGACTGCGGCCGGCGTCACGCCATCGAGGTGAAGCACGTCTCGGTCGGGTCGGGCGTCATCCGACAGGTGCCGCGCATCCTCCGTGACCTCGGTCTCACCGGACGCTTCACGCTCGTCTACGACAGGAACATCCGTCCGCTCGCCGAGCGGCGTCTCTTTCCGGTGCTGGACCGTCCTGGCATCCACTACGACGCCGTCTGCTTCGAGAAGCCCGAGGAGGTGAAGGCGAGCGTCGAGTCGTCCGACGAGATGCGCGAGCTGATGCGTGCCGAGGGGGCCGGCACACCCGACTTCCTCATGGTGATGGGCTCGGGCACCATGAACGACCTCACCAAGTGGGCCGCCACCGTCATGGACGTCCCCTACGTCGTGGTCGCCACCGCGCCCAGCATGAACGGGTACACGTCGAGCATCTCGGCGCTCTCGGTCGCCAACTTCAAGACCACGCAGGACATCACGCCCGCCGCGGCGGTCGTCGCCGACATCGACATCATGAGGGACGCGCCCATCGAGATGATCCGTGCCGGGATGGGGGACCTGCTGTCGAAGAACGTGTGCAACGCCGACTGGCGGCTGAGTCACCTCCTGCGGCACACCTACTTCTGCGAGCTCCCGCAGCAGATGACCCGCCGGCAGGAGACGTATTACCTCGCACACGCCGCCGAGCTGGGCGCGCGCGACGCCGAGGCCGTCCAGATGCTCACCGAGGCCATCATGAACAGCGGCTTCAGCATGGCCATCGTCGGGGAATCGAGCCCGTCTTCGGGCTCCGAGCACCTCATCAGTCACTACTGGGAGATGCAGCTCGAGATGTCGGGGAAGCCGCTGAACCTTCACGGGGCGCAGGTGGGGGTGGGCACGCTCATCGCCGCCGAGATCTACGAACGCGCGCAGAAGATGACCCCGGCCGACGTCGACCTCGACCGCGCCCGCGCCTGTCACAAGACCCCGGATGAACTCCGCGCACTCGTCGACCGGTATTACGGCGACGTGGCCGACAAGACCTTCGAAGAGACCCGGAAGAAGATCATGACCTGGGACGAGACGCGGGCGATGCTCGAGCACGTGAGGGACGACTGGGACGCCATCTGGCAGGACGTGGGACGGTATCTGCGTCCGCGCGCCGAACTCGAGCGTGCGATGGTCGCGGCCGAATGCCCCACGCGCGCCTCAGACTTCGGCTTCACCCGACGCGAAACCGCCGACGCCATCCGCTATTCCCGCTTCATGCGCAACCGCTACACCATCCTTGACCTCACCGACGCCCTCGGCTGGCTCGACACCTGGGCCGACGAGATCGCTTCCGATTTCGCGCGATGAATCTCACCGCAGAGCACGCAGAGAGCGTGTGAAGTCGGCTCTGAAGAAGAAGCAACACAACAACGGTCTCACGCAAAGCCGCAAAGAACGCAAAGAACGGCAACAACCACAGATCAGGACTTAGACGACCCCAGAGACAGGATTCCCCTCTCCGCTGTCCGGCTTCCGGTCCCCCGTTTGCAGTCTCGAGTCTCTGCTTCTCTTTGCGTTCTTTGCGGCTTTGCGTGAGGTTGCCGTCTATCCGTTTCTTCTTTGGACCTGCCCTCGATCGCTCCTGACACCGCCCGGAGCGAGACAGTCGTCATTCGGTAGTCGGGTTTCGAGTTTTCGGGTTTTCGTGCTAGCGGTCTTCGACGAGGATATGCGACCGGTCGACAAGGCGGTGAGAAACGGACGAAACATCGCGTCAGTCCGCGTTCTCAATGGCCGAAAGGACCTGCTTGACGATCTTCGGGTGGAGTGTCCTGCCGGCGTGGAAGGGGACAACGACCCGCCGGTTGCCCTTCATGTAGATGCGGTGGCTCCCCTTCGAGCGGGCCAGTGCGAACCCCGCCGCGAGAAGCCTCTCCTCCGCTTCCCTGGCTTCGAGACGCGGCCGTTTAGCCAACTTCGACCTCCAGGCTGGTGGTGAGGATTTCCGAGCTGAGACGGGCGGCTCGCTCTTCGGGGGAGAGGGTTTCGAGGTAGAGTTCGATCGCTTCGCGGATGTTCTTCATCACCTCATCGAGCGAGTCCCCCTGCGACTGGCACCCCTCCAGTTCGGGACAGTAGGCGTACCAGCCGTGCCGGTCCTTCTCGATCACGACGCTCACTTTCCGAGTCATGGTTCATCTCTCCTCGATCAGGATCTGGGACAGGTCCTCCTCCGCAGACGCCGCGGCGAACGCAATGACCGCCCGAACATCCTCTTCCGTCAGTCTCGGGAAGTCCTTCAGGATGTCCCCGGCTTGCGCGCCCTCGGCCAGACTCGCGAGGACCGTCCGCACCGTCACGCGCGTTCCCTTGATGACCGCTTCCCCGCCGCAAATCGCCGGATCGCGAACAATGTGCTTGCCGTAGTCCATACATCACCTCGTTTCCGATAGCGCGTCTCCTGAGGGAGTATAGCGCCCCCGACGCTGTTCTGCAACCCCATTTCCGCCTCACGCGCCGATGCGCCGTTGAGCGGGGGACGCAAGTCCGAAGCAGGGGAGTATGAATCAGAAGCACGAAGCACGAAACAAGCCCTTCGACAAGCTCAGGGCCCCGAGCAGCGTCGAGGGGCACGAAATTCAAAGCGCCTCCGCCGAAGCGGCTAAGGCGCTCTCGCGAAGGCGGATGACGGAATGACCGAAACGGGTCCGTATGTGGGACACCTCTTCGGTCATTCGTGCTTGGGATTTGTTTCGGATTTCGTGCTTCGGATTTCGGGTTTCCGCTGCTACCGGTCTTCGATGAGGATCTGGGAGAGGTCGGCGACGCGGTCGGCGAAGAGGCGGTTGATGAGTTTGAGGAGGGTGAGGCGGTTGGTGCGGACGGCGTCGTCTTCGACGTTGACGAAGACCTTCTCGAAGAAGACGTGCAGCGGCACGGCGAACGTGCTCTCGTAGAGGTCGCACACCTCGCCGTACTGGTGGCGGTCGATGAGCGTGGTGATGAGGTCGCGGACCTCGAGGTAGAGTCCGTGGAGTTTCACCTCCTCGGGCTCGGTGAGGAGCGCCTCGTCGACGTCGCCGGCGGGGGTGAAATCGCGGGTGATGTTGTGGGTGCGCTCGACGGCGGTGACGAGCTTGTGCCAGTCATGGGTGCCGGCGAGTTTGCGGAGACTCGCGAGACGCCGGCTCAGATCCAGCAGGTCGTCGAACCCGGGCTTCAGCACCGCACGGATGAGGTCGTGCGGGGTCTCGTCGTCCAGGAAGTAGTAGTAGAGCCGGTCCTGCACGAACGTCCTCACGTCCTCTTCCACGGTCCGCACGCCGGCGAGTCCCGCGGGCAGCAGTCCCTTTGCCTTCGCCAGCACGCCGTCCAGTGAGAGCACCAGTTCCCCGGTGAGGACGATGCGGATGATGCCGACGGTCTGTCGACGGAGGGCGTAGGGGTCCTGGTTTCCGGTGGGGGCGAGTCCGGCGGCGAAGCACCCGACGAGGCTGTCGAACTTGTCGGCGAGGGCGAGGATGGTCCCGACCCGGGTGCGGGGCAGGTCATCCCGGACGGAGCGCGGCTGGTAGTGCTCGGCGACGGCCGCGGCCACCTCGGCGTCCTCGCCGTCGGCCTTCGCATACTCCCGTCCGACGATCCCCTGAAGAC
This sequence comes from Planctomycetota bacterium, assembly GCA_035530235.1. GTDB lineage: Bacteria > Planctomycetota > DG-23 > DATKVD01 > DATKVD01 > DATKVD01. The sequence continues at coordinate 13,305 of DATKVD010000617.1, forward strand.
TCGGGAACTCGCCGACCATCTCGGTGACGAGGTCGGCCTTGCACAATTGGGCCGCACGCGTCACCTTCTTCACCACCACGGCCGGACAGCCGAGTTCCCCGGCGATGAACCGTCCGACCTCGGCGATGCGATTCACCCGGTCGGCGTACGAGCCGAGCTTCTCCTGGAACGTGACGCCCGTGAGCTGTCCGGCGTAGGATTGGAGCGGGAGTTTGCGGTCCTCACGCCAGAAGAACTCGGCGTCGGAGAGCCGGGCGTTCAGCACGCGCTCGTTCCCCTCACGGATGCTGTCGGCGTATTCGGCGGGACGGTTCGAGACGGTGATGAAGCGGTTGACGAGCTTGCCCGAGGCGTCCCGGACGGGGAAATAGCGCTGGTGCTCCATCATGGCGGCCTGGACCACCTCGCTGGGGACGTCGAGGTAGTGTTCGGGGAAGGCGCCCTCGACGGCGTTCGGGTATTCGACGAGGTTGGTGACCTCGTCGAGGAGGTCGAGTTCGGTGAGGGAGGCCCCGTGCGCGGCGAGGAGCGCCTC
>DATKVD010000618.1:0-5358 GCA_035530235.1 Planctomycetota bacterium
TGTGACTCCCGTCGTTTCTTCTTCCGCTGCCTGAACTTCTTGTCTTTCATTTCTCTTCTCCGCATCGGGTGCATCGCTTGGTTGCGTGATGGAAGTTGTGCCGCCTGGGCGTGACGTACCGCCAGCGGTGCCAATGGAGCAGGCGGCAGAGCAGCCAGTAGGGGAGGTGCCTCACAGGGCTACTCCTTCTTGGGTGCGGACTCTCCGCGCTTGACCACGTCGGACAGGACGACCTTCGTGATGGTGGTCGCTTTCACGTCCTTCTCGGCGGTGATGCGGGCCACACGGACGCGGCCGGTGATGGTGGACGTCCGGAGGCCCGTCAGGGCCTTGGCGGTGCTCTCGTAGGGACCGACGGGAAGTTCGGTCCACATCTCTCCGTCCGGCGTCGCTATCAGCAGTATGAAGTTCGCTTTCTTTGCCACGGTGCTGCTCCTTTCGGTTGGGGGTTACTTTTCGGCGGGCGGGGCAATCGCTGCCCGCACGTCGCCCAGCGTGATCTTGCCGTCCTTGCCCGTGCCCTCGACTTCGGCGAGGTCCACGTCGTACTGGTTGGCGACCTGGATGGCGCGGGAGGTCGCGTCGATCTCCGTCTTCTCCGGCGGGGCTGTGGGGTCAAAGGGTTCCCGGGGCTGTTCGGGGAGCGCAGCCGGGGGAGCGTCGACTTCCCGCACGTCCGGGGCCCAGTCCTCGGCCTCGTCCGGCTTCATCTTCTCCCACTCGCGTCCGGACGTGGGGCCGATCTTCTTGAACCCGTCCTTGTAGCCCATCTTCGTCGCGACCCGAAGTTTATCGCACTTGAGCCGAACGCGAATCGACGGAGAGCCGAACGGGGGCGTCATCACTCGGATGCTCTCGAAGCGAACGGGAAAGCCCTTCGCCATCCGAACGGCGTCGCGGATTTTCTCGTTGACCGTCTCGATCAGCGCGATCAGCGGCTGCTTCTTGAGGTAGTTCCCGTCGTCGTCGCGGGTGAGCGGTACGGTGATTTCGAGGTTGGGGTTGCGGACCAGCGGGGGTAGCTTCGGCATGGGTTACTCCTTCGGGATGCTGACGGAGGCGTCCTTGACCTTCAGCAGTCGGATGTCGGCGCCGAGGTCGGGCAGGTTCCACGCATTCAGCGCGTTGTAGATGACGGTGTCGCCGACCTGAATGGGGCACTGGACCTCGTCGCCGACCTGGATGACCCAGCCCATCAGCCTTCGTTCCTGCGCCGCGTCGGGCAGGACGATGTCGCCGCTGACCTCCTTCTTCGGGTACTCCCGAATCAGCAGGTGGTCGCCGTGGACCCTGGATTGGTCGAGCATCGTCTCGGGGTTGACTTCCTTGAACTCATTCACGGTTCTGTTCCTTTCGTTTCTTGAACGTCAATGCCTTGGGCCATGAATCCCACAGGTCGTACAGGTCGCCCGCACGGAACTTCAGCAGGTGCCCGCATCTCTTGGCGGGCAGAACGCCTTTTCCTACCATGCGTTGCAGATGAATGACGGATACGCCGAGGAATGCAGCCGCTTCGGTACTCCCCACCACGCTCTTGCGGTCGTCCAATTCCCCGATGAACTTCTCGTCTCTCATGTTGGCATTATAGACGTATACGAACCCTATACCACCTATTTCTAGCACGTTTTTGGTCAGAGAATGAAAAGAAGGGTGACTTGGACAAGTTATCAGGTAAAAAATCGGGCATGGCAGCAGGTGATAAGTCCACATCCTCCGACGGGGCAGACGACAAGGTATCCCACACGACAATCCCCGAAGACCGGGCAGACGACAAGGTATCCCGCTACACGACAATCCCCGAAGACCGGGCAGGCGACCCCTCCGTATGGGTCACGCGATACCTCGATGTCATCAACGCCTTCGGCCGGGGCGTCCTGTCTGACATGGAGACGCAGCGGGCGACGGACATCCTCGCCAAGGGCTGCAAACGCCTCACCGGCCGCGACCTGGAGGACGCCGCCGAGAGTTTCCGCGACCCCATCTCCAACATCGTCGGCAAAGAGTCCATCCTCGACCTGAGCGAGGCCGAATTGCTGGAGGTGGCCGAGGCCATCAAGCACATCGACGACCTCCGTGTCACCGACGACGTAAAAAAAAAGTGGGCCATAGCGGTCAAGAAGGTGATTCGGCTTCAGCATGAGGCCCGGTCGGACCCGTGCAAGTTCTGGGCCTACGTCGGCCGGGACAGCGAGGATGGCAACGTCTTCAAGTTCTCGCCCATCCACCTCAACTTCTTCGACGTATGGAACGACCCCGACTACCCCAACAGCCTCATCATGGCCCCGCCGGGGCATGGGAAGTCCACGAACCTCCGTGGTTACATCTGCTGGCGCATCGGCAAGGATCCCAACCGCCGCATTCTCTTCATCACCGACTCGGCCGACAAGGCATCCAAGGAAGTCCGGGCGATGAAGCGGATCATCAACTCGTCGCGCTTCCACGCCCTCTACCCGAAGATTCGCATCCTCGGCCGCACAGACGACGAGCAGGACACGGGGGATCGATTCACCGTCGACCGGCCGAACCGACTCAGCCGGGAGCCCACGCTGGAGGGATACGGCATCGGCTCCCGCATCAACGGAAACGGGTACGACATCGTCATCGGCGACGACTTCTCCCCCGAGGATGTCCGGAATCAGGGCTACCTCCGAACGCAGATCACCGAGAAGTGGACGGCCGTGGTCGAAGACCGCCTCCGCGACCCGGCCCGTTCCGAGATCAAGGTCATCTGCACGCCGTGGCACCCCGAGGACACCGCCAACAAGATCGCCGAGCAGGTTCGCCGCGGCCATCTGAAGAGATGGCGGGTCGAGATCGACCGATTCCGCATCAAGGACGACGCGGACGGACTCGCCATCCCCATCTGGGACCGATTCCCGTCCAGCCACTTCGAGGACAAGAAGATCCGGCAGGGCGAGGTTCGCTACTCCTGCAACTACCGGCTCCAGGCCCGTCGGGCGCAGAGCCGCACCGTCCGCTGGGTGAAGTATTACCACTCCCTCCCGAACCACCGCAACACGCTGGAGAAGGACACGTTCCTGTTCTCCGCTCTGGAGCGGGGCGAGAAGTGGCTCTCCATCGACCCGAGCGCCTCCAGCGGGAAGGACTCGTCCGACCACGGCGTCGGGCGGTTCGTCATCACGGAGGGGCACTACGGCTTCCTGACCCGCTGCTGGTTCCTTCATATGGGGCCGGGCGCGATGGAGGACTGGATCGTCAACGAGATCATGTCGGAGACGGCCCGGCCGTACTACGGCGTCCAGATCGAGGCGCAGGGCGGCATCAAGGGCATGGTCAGCGGCTGGATCGACAACATCAAGCGGAAGCTGCGTGAGCGCGGCTACCCACTCGCAGACGACATCCAGTTCCTGTCCACGGGAACCCATATGAACACGGGCGTCCGTCAGAACATCTCCAAGATGCAGCGCCTCGCCGAATCGACGGGCATCCTGGAGAGCGGGCTCATCCGCCTCGCCGGTGTCCGGGCGACGGAAACCGCCAAGATGGCCGACTGGTACGAGCCGATCGAAGGAAGCGAGATCGCCAAGCTGGCCGAGCACATCCTGACCTTCGATGGCACGAACCGCTCTGACGGTGTGGATATGGTCACGCAGTTCGCTCTGACGCATCGTCACCGGCTCAAGAACCCCTCACTGCCGCAGGACGCACCCGAGAAGCAGAGGAAGTCGCTCGGCCCGCTGCACGACAGCCTCGTTTCCTTCCTGCATGTCACCGGGGACGAGCAATCACAAACCGCGTATGGCGAAGAGGAGAGATTCCTCGATGAAAGGAGATCGTCATGGAACTGATTCTAGGAATTGTCCTGTCCGTTGTATCACTGGGGGCGTTGGCGCTGGCGTACCTTGCGCTGCGCAAAGACCTCTCGAAAGAGTACGTCGACCAGATGGGGAAGTACGCGCAGAACATGACGTGGCTCGCCCTCGACTGCTACGACCGCGGCTGGAACCGTCGCAACGAAGTTCAGGGCCTGATGGACTTCACAAACCGGGCGGGCGACGACAACCTGAAGAACCTGTCCGTCCATCAGCAGGCGCAGGACTACATCGCCGGTCGGGATGTGGAGCCGCCGCGGGAGCCGATGTTCGCTGGCGAGGTCGACGTGACGAACAACAGCGTCTACGACGGAGCGGACGTATAGGAGACGAAAGTGCTGAAAAAGGATGAAGCGGTAGAGAAACTCAAAACGCTCCGCTCATCCTCCGCGCAGCAGCGGGCGTACTTCGATTCGTTCTGGTCGCTCGCAGGCGTCTACACCTACGCCGACCAATGGGCGTACATCGCCCCGAAGGACAACGCCCTCTCCGTCTCATACCTGCGGAACATCACCGACCCGCGCCGCGAAGACATCCGGGTGACGATGAACCGCATCCACGCCGACGTGACGCGGCTGGTGTCCGAACTCGACCCGATGCGGATCGACTACGAACTCGTCCAGCGATCGGTGCGCTACCTCGTCCCGAAGCTGATCGGGAAGCGATTCTTCGACAAGTACCTCAAGCAGGTTCACGCGCTGGAGATCCTCTCCGAGAAGAACTGGGCCCGGTTCATCATCGGGTCCATGATCGTCCGGAGGACACTCACGGCGCAGGGCGCCGAGCGATTCGTCGCCGGCGGGGAGAAGCGGGTCCGCAACTTCCAGCCCGGCGTGGCCCTGACGTACCCCTCCGAGATGCTCCGCGACCCGTCCGCGTCGACGACCAACATGGCGCGAGACGAGGAGATTGTCGCCCAGGAGAAGCCGAGAACGACGAACTGGCTCAAGAGGTACTTCGGGGCCGACGTGAAGACGCAGAGTAAGCTGGGGCAGTTGCTACGCTTCCAGCGGCAGTTCCAGGCTGCAGGGGGTCTGGGCCTCGACCGGCACGCGACCGCATCCACGCTCCCGGCCGTTCTGGTGCAGGAAACCTACTATCAGGACCCCGACGAGGTTCGCCCGTGGGCGTGGGCGATGTTCAGCTACTGCGACCCCAGCGTGGACCGGGACCGGGTCATCCCTCTCGGCAAGGGGCTCGTCAAGAATCCCTTCTTCGGCCTCCCGTTCCATCCGTACCACTACGACACGCAGATCGCGAGTCCGTGGGGGCGCGGCGCTCCGCACATCCAGATCGCCGGGCAGGACATCCTCAACATCGCGATCACCTGGCTTGTCCGCAACATGCAGGCGGGGTCCGGGAAGTGGATGGTCGAGAAGAACACGATGTCGCCGCCGGAGAAGGCTCGGATGCTCAACAACCGCCTCGATGAGGTGATCGAGTACACGAAGCAGAATCAGTATTCCGCCGCTCCGCAGCGAACACCGCCGACGCAAGTGAGCCCCGCCGTGCTGGATTTCATCAA
>DATKVD010000619.1:0-3599 GCA_035530235.1 Planctomycetota bacterium
TCATCTTCGACGTCTTCCGTCCGGATACCGTCGAGTTGATGCTCGATGCACTCAAGAGACTCACGGTGCTCAAGGAGATCAAGGAACTCTACACCGACCGTGACATCAGCGGGCTCGGGAAGAACTACATGCTCGAAGACAGCCGCACGGAGGCGATCAAGACCTACACCTTCTACATCCGCTACTACGCGCTCATGGGACTGAAGAAGCGGATCGAAGCGTCGACGAAGGGGGCGCTGAAGGGACTCCTGACGACGAAGACGAAGGACGCCCGCTGGGAGCACGAGCGCAACATCCTCGTCGGCGAGTTCGGTGCGGACGCGAGACCGGCGGACCTCCTGGACGAGTTGTCGAAGGCGGTCGAGAAGATCGCGGTCGACACGCAGGTCTCGAAGGAGAAGGACGACCAGCGCGGTGCACGCATCATCGACGACTACCCGCACGCACACGCACCGGCGGCCGAGGACAAGTTCGTCAAGAAGACCTGGACCGAAACCCGGGCACTCCAGGCCGACATCGCGGAGCTCGTCAGAAAGGTCCGGAACAGTTGAGTCCGGTCCCTGGGCCTGCACCCGCACGGTAAAGACAGACAGGAGAGCCGTCATGAAGAAGATCCTTTACGTGGTGCTCGACGGACTGGGCGACCGGCCGGTGGAGAAGCTGGGGGGCAGGACCCCCGTCGAAGCCGCCGACACGCCGAACATGGACACGCTGGCCAAATCCGCAAAGGCGGGACTGCTCTACACCGTGGGCAAGGGCATCGCCCCGGAAAGCGACATCGCGGTCATCAGCATCCTCGGGTACGACGCCGAGAAGTACTACACCGGCCGCGGACCCATCGAGGCCGCCGCCATGAAGATGAAGCTGTCGCCCGGCGACGTGGCACACCGCTGCAACTTCGCCACCCACGGCCCACGGATGAGCATCCTCGACCGCCGCGTGGGACGCGACCTCTCGGACGAGGAAGCCGCGAAGCTCGCCGACGAGATCAACGCCAGGGTGAAGCTGACGAGCGTTCCGGGGGCGAGCTTCGAGTTCAGGCACACCATCGGCCACCGGGCGGTACTGGTCCTCCGGAAGGGCGGCGCACTCTCCGGGTGGATCACCAACAGTGACCCGGCCTACGCCCGGCACGGGCTGTTGGGGACCGTGCGGGAGAAGTTCGAGAACCAGGTCGACACCATCGTCCCGATGGAGGGACACGAGGAGGACCCGAAGGCGATCGACGCGGCGGCACTGTCGAACGAGTTCATCGAGAAGTCGACGGCGGTGCTGGACGCCTCCGAGGTGAACCGGGCACGGACGGCGGCCGGGAAGCTTGCGGGCAACCTGATCCTGACGCGTGACGCGGGCGACCGACTGCCCACCATGCCCTCGATCAGGGAGACGTTCGGCGTGCAGCTCGGGTGCTTCGCGGAGATGCCCGTCGAGCGGGGCATCGCCATCGCCACGGGCATGGACATCGTCGAGATGCCCATCAGCGGCGACAACTGGGCCGAGGTCTATCCCCTCTGGGCGAAAGCGGTGGTCCCCAACCTGGGCAAGTACGACGGACTCTACGTCCACATCAAGGGACCGGACATCCCGGGACACGACGGCGACGGCGACAAGAAACTCGCGTGCATCGAGGCGATCGACCGGTATTTCTTCGGGACGCTGCTGCCGGAGCTGAAGCTGGAGGACGTGGTGATGGCGGTGACGGCGGACCACGCGACGCCGGCGGCACTCAAGGCCCACTCGGACGACCCGGTGCCGCTGATGATCCTGGGCGGCGGGATCACGGGCGGCGAGATCGACGCCTACTGCGAGAGGACCTGCGCCACGGGTTCCCTCGGCGAAATGGTCGGCACCCAACTCCTGCCGAAGCTCCTGGAGCTGGCGAAGTAGCCCCGGGGAAAAGGGGTCAGGCCCTTCTTTTCCGTTCCCACCAGGTTTTGCGGCCGATGATGAAGTAGGCGAAGGCCGCCGCGGCCGGGACGATGAGCAGCAGCCACAGCCGACGTCCGCCCGTGGGCTCATGGACCGCTTCGACGGGCACCTCCCGCCGACTCAGTCCGAAGAGGAGCCTGGAGACCCCCGGCGGTCGCCAGACGTCTTTGGTGGACATCCGGAGACGCCACTGGACGTAGCGTTCCAGCGGCAGCCCCAGTCGTCGTCGGTTATCGATGGGCGTCCATGGCACCCGGTCGATGAAGTACTTCCCGCCGGCGGTCCTCACCTCCATCGTCAGACGGCCGCGTGCGGGGTCGAAAGGCACCCCTTCCCACGAAAGCCAGTCGAGCCGACGGGCGCCCTCCTCCAGAAGAACGGGCAGTGAGGTCACCACGCCCGAGACCTCCTCCGGCGCCGTCCACTCACTGGGACTGAGCGTCACCGAGAGCACGGGAGGCGTCTCACGCCAGTGTGACAGCAGGATGCCGTTGATCGTCTCGCCGGGCTTGATGTCCAGATCCTTCTCGAGACTGAAGACGTGCTCATGATATCCCTTCCCGGCAGGCAGCATCCTGATCTTCCTGAGGTACACGTCTTCCACCGGTCCCTCCAAGTGACGTGCCCACCACCTGAAGTGGTAATGCCACGGTGAGAGTCCCTTCTCGGCGAAAAATTCCTCGACGGTGTAGTTCCTGCCGTAGAGTTCGGGAGCGGCGCGGATGAGACGTTCACCCCGGGTGTAGAAGACGGCGACGCGTCTGACGTAGGGGGTCTCGGCGGTGCGCACGTCCACGTTCAGCATGCCGGAATCGGAACGCGGTTCGAGGGTGTGCAGCTTGAGCCAGCCGTACTGGGACTGCTCTTTCCCGACGTAGGCGATGTTCGAGCGCTCGTAGACGACGGCCCCCCTGTTCTGTCGGAGCACCCATCCCTCCCCGGAGGGGTTCTTGACCATCCCGTTGACGGGCTCCCACCCGGCCGTCCCGCCCGAGGGGTCGGGCAGCAGTCGGATATCCTCGGCGATCTTGAGTGCCGTCAGCTCGACGTCGTCGATGTAGACGAAGGTCTTCTGGGGAGCCAGTTCGTGCCTGGGCGGCAGCTTGAACGTCATCACCTGGGGGGACCCCCGGTCGAAGAGATACATCGTCTCCCCGTCGGCGGCCATCGCCGTCACGTCCGGGAAGGTCTCCGTCAGGTCCACGTTGAAGAGGGGATTCCAGGTGGTGGTGTCGATGCAGATGACGTGGGAGGGATAGATCGGACTGTCCCTGCGTGTGCCGAGGTAGAGGAAATGGTCCACACACGCCACGGCCGAGAAAAGCGGAACCCCGCCGAACATCTTTTCCATCGGGATGACACCCCGGGCACTCAGGAACTTGTTGTACCGCAGGACCGCACCTTCCTTCGTGATGAAGTACAGGTCCTCCGGCCCGGCCGTCATCGCCACCGTCTCGGTGCTGAAATAGACCCGTTCCTTGTCCAGGGGGTTCAGGTCACGGTCGAGCTTCATAAGGTGGCGTGCGGTGCTGTTCAGCCAGAAGCACTCGGCCCACGGGTCCCACGTGAACCCCCCGACCATGTAATACTGGCCGCCGAGCGTCTTCGAGAACCGGTGCGGTTCGTACGTCTGACGCAGCCAGTTGCCGTCATAGACGGCCAGTCCGTTG
>DATKVD010000620.1:0-2217 GCA_035530235.1 Planctomycetota bacterium
AAATGACGCTGCGCGAGCAGGTGCGGGCCTACATGCTTCATCACCACCTGATGGGCGTGGATGACGCGACGCACCTGGACCTGGTTCGCGCGTGTCTCATATACGGGAGCGGACGGTGACGGAAGAGAAGCATTCGCTCAATATCGAGATCAAGACGGGCGGCGCCGAGACGCAGAAGACCCAGAAGACCTTCGGGGACCTTCTGCGCTGGCCGATGATGTTCGCCCGGAACGTCGCTATGCACATTGCGGTGGCCTCCTGGGCCTTCAACCAATTTCGGCAGACACTAAGCTCCGTATTCGACTATCTCGAAGCGCGCTGGCAGCGGTCGCAACAGGCCGCGGACCGCCTGACGGCCACCATGACGAAGATGCAGTTCGGGGCACCTGGCCAGCGCATCGACCCGAGCGTTCTTGCGCCGATGCTGCGACAGGCGGAGCGGGCCGCCGTGCCCGTGTCTTCGGCAAGGGCCATGGCCGACGTCGTGGCCCCGGAACTCCCCGGCGGACGCTGGCGGCAGGCCTGGCCCCACATCACGAAATTCTATACGGCGGTCGGTGCCGACCAGGGTGAGGCCGAATCGGTCGCGCGGCTCGGAAGTCTGCTTGCAAGAAACTATCCCCAGGGCCAGTGGGGGCTTCGCACGGCACAACTCGGCGTCGCCATGCAGGGGATCGCCGGAGGCGCCGAGCGCCACGTCTCGAACGTCGAACGGATGATGGGGGAGATGAAAGGCATGGGCCTTTCACTTCCCGAGATGATGGCGACGTACCGCATTGTCGCTGAGGCGATGGGACCGCTCCGCATGGGCCGGACGGCCGCCGTTCGCTTCACCGAGGAGATGCGCCAGAAGGCCCGCATGCTCCGGGGCCGGTACGGGCTCCAGGGACTCGACGCACGGGGCCGTATCACGAACTGGACGCAGTACATGGAGAGCATCTTTGCCCTGCCCGATGACAAGAAGGAACGCCTGGCCATCGACCTCGAAGAGATGACGGGGGTGAAACTCGGTGCGCGTCCGAGACGGTTTGCGAGGCTCATGTGGGGGGATCAGGCGGCGGAACAGTTCCGAAGTCTTATCCGTCAGATGCAACCGGGAGAGGCGGAACAGCGATATGAGAAGATGTATCAGGAGCAGCTCACGTCACCCATGGCCGCCAGACGCATGGCTAAGGAAAAATACGAGACCACGGCCGAGGGACTGCGTGCCTATGGCCTCGGAACCGTTCATGAGTTGATGACCGAGGGAAAAATCTGGGAGCGTTACGCGGAACCCACCCGAATGGGACAGTTTCGCAATGCCCTAGCCTACATGGGCCTCGAATCACAGAAGCGCAACGAAATCCGAGCCCGCATGTCCCAGACGGCGATATACCTCTACAAGCGATATGGGGGGGTTCGGCCGGAAGACGTGGCCCTCGGGACCCTGTACCGAATGATCAGCACCGCTCAGGGACGCACCTTCTGGACGGAAGCCGGGGCGCGGGAGGATGTGGGCGAGGCCATTGAAGCCTATCGCCGGGGGGGCGTGGGTGCCTTGCCGCGATATGGGGACTTCTTTGAGGAGTACGCCTGGCGGGGACTCTTTGCGGGTCCGTCTGGGGAGCGGGAAATTCGTGGTGCTGTGGAAGCGTATCCGAGCCGTGACCTGCCGGCCGGACTCCCCCCGGGAAGCATCGTGAATAACTTTCACAACGGCGGGCGGCTGTCCGACCAGGCGGCACTGCGCTCGGCGGCACTGGCGGGTATTGGATTCGGCGGGGCCATCGGTCTCGGGGTCGAGGAGGCGTTGACGCTCCAGCCGCACTAGCCCCTGCGTTCAGGTCGAACCATGACGAATATCCCCCCGAACGCGGGGACCAGAAGGACCCCGGTGACGAGCGCGCCCAGGATGTCGGCCTCCGAACCGTCCGCTGTCGGATGGGGGAGAACGAGAAAACTGACGAGGCACGAGGCGAACACCACAGACAGGCCAAGGGCGAGAACGAGAAGCGCGGAAACCACAAGGGTCCTCATGGCACACCTCCACCTATAGTCTACCCCACGCGGGCTTGAATGTCAATCACATTTCCGACGTCTTCCAGCACATTATTCGGTAGCGGTGCGGCCAGCCTGACGCCGCCTGCCGACATCCACCGCCTTAAGACCACCCGCATCGCCGGGGTGGATGGGAACTACACCCTCAAGATGGGAAAGGTGTCGGGGCCGGTCGCCGTC
>DATKVD010000621.1:0-3601 GCA_035530235.1 Planctomycetota bacterium
CTACTCGGAGGACTGTCTGGCGCGGACGCTGATGCTGAACCCGTATGACACGGGCGCGATGCGGAAGCTCGCACGGGTCCTCGCCGACAAGGGCTACGTCCGGGCGTCGGTGCGGTGGATGGAGCGGGCGGTTGAGCTGGAGCCGGACGACCTGCGGAACCGTCGGATCCTCCGAGAGGTGAAGCGGCGGCTCTATGCCCCCCGGACGCCCCCGCCCATGCTGGTCGTCACCCCGCAGCCCTCGGACCGTCTGAGATACGCCTCGGCCGGACCCACCAGCGTCCCGCTCAGAAGGCCGCTCATCGAGCTGGCCGAGCGTCATCAGGCGGACCCGGTCATCCAGATGGCGGCGGGCGTCTGTCTCGTTCAGGAGGGCAACGCAGAGCGGGCGTTGGAGAAGTTCGTCTTCGCCACCAGGGCGCTGGCGTCCTTTCCCTATGCGTGGGCCGCCCGGTGTTACGTCGCCAAGGAGCTGGGGAAGGATGACGAGGCGATCGCGGCCGGGTATCGTGCCCACCAGCTCGACCCCGGGAACCCGAGTGTCCTGGACGACCTGGGCACCGTGCTGGACAGGAAGGGCCGGCTGGACGAAGCGGCCGAGGTCTACCGGGCCTCGCTCAAGCGGAAGCCGGACAATGCCGAGACGCACGGCCGTCTCGCCGGGGTCCTCATGCGTCGGAACGATCACGTCGCGGCCGTTCAACACTTCGAGGCCGCCATCCGACTCGGACTCGGGACCGCCAACGTCCACAACAACCTCGGGTTCGCCCTCGAGGAACTGGGCCGGCATGACGAGGCCGTCGCGCATTTCCGCAAGGCCGTGGCCGCCGACCCCGATGACGTCCGCACGCACCGCAGCCTCGGAAACGCCCTCCTGAATCAGGGAAAACTTGCCGAAGGCCGGGACGTCCTGTCGTCCGGTCTGGAGAAGTTCCCGGACGACACGGTGCTCTCTGCGACCCTGGCGTGGATTCTGGCGGCCGCCCCCGACGAGCGTCTGCGTGACGGGGAGCGTGCGGTGCGGACGGCCGAGAGGGCCCTCCAAGGCGCGGAGCCGCCGTCTGCCGAACTCCTGGACGCCTTGGCGGCGGCCTACGCCGAGGTGGGACGCTTCACCAAGGCGGTCGAGACGGCCCGCCAGGCCGTCTCGGCGGCTCGTGCCGAGCACAAGTCGACGTTCGCACGTCTCATCGAGGAGCGACGACAGCTCTACGAGCGGCGCCAGCCCTTCCGCATGTCACCCCCCACCCCCGGCCGCTAGCCCGAACATGCTTGACGGACAACCGTGCACGTCATATCTTCAAGGTAGAGGACGTGCTGCACGCCCCTTGCCGGAGGAAGCCCGATGGCACGACAGAGCGGGACGAGACGCCGGGGATTCCTCGTCGCGGGGGCGGCCGTGGTGGTCCTGGCCGCGGCACTGGCCGGCGGAAGGACACTCCACCACCAACGGCTCGAGGCCCTTTTTGACGGGCCGCTGCTCGAGGAGACGAAGCCCCACACCGGATTCTACGCCGGACTCGTCTACAACCTGAAGGGCTATCTGGACGACAACGCGACCACGGCCGCCGCCGACCGCACCGTCACAAAGTCCGACTTCCTGGAGAAGATGACCGACGATCCGGACTGGCAGGCCGAGGAGGGGCAGATCCACGAGGAGTGGAAGACCGACGTGGGGACGGGAGCCACCAAGGTCGCACGGCTACGTTCCGAGACCGTCTACCGTGAGCGGTGGGCGCCCCGCTTCCTCACCATCACCTATCCTCCCGACGGGGCCGTCTTTCCCCCGAACCTCTGCTCACCGTTCATCGAGTGGGGTGACGTCAACAACGACCTGTGGCAGGTCACCGTGGCGATACCGAATTCCTCGGTGAGCTGGACGTATCTCACGGCGTCGTGCCGGTGGCGGATACCGGACGACGTGTGGGCCAAGCTCACGAACACGTACCGCAACGGCACGGTGCACCTCGCGGTCAAGGGGGTCAAGCGCTCGGGGCTCTGGGGCAAGGGTCGCGCGGCGGTCCACCGCTCGAAGGTCGTGACCTTCCGCATCTCGAAGGACCGCGCGGACAACGCCGTGGTGTATCGTCTCGTCGATCCCCCGTTCGTCAACAAGAAGACCCCGGACATGTTCGTGCGCGACATCCGCCAGCGCGAACCCCGACTCTTCCTGGATGCCCGACGGACCTACTGTCTCAACTGTCACACGTTCTCGTCGAAGACGGGCGTGACGGGCAAGCTGGGACTCCAGGTGCGCTACGGCGGCAAGGCGGCAACACCTCACCCGGTCTACTTCGCGGTCTACGACATCGACCGACGGCACGGCCGGAAGACCATCCTTCCGTTCGAGGTGCAGATGACCACGTTCATGGCGTGGTCCCCGGACGAGGCGAAACTGGCCTTCTCGGCGAACCAGAAGATCACGGCGTTCAACCCGATCGTGTTCGAGACGCAGTCGGTGGGTCAGCCGACGTCGGACATTGCGGTGTACGACGTGGACGGTGCCGACGTGAGACTGCTCGAGGGTGCGGCGGACCCGGACGTGCTGGAGATCTATCCCTACTGGACGCCTGACGGGAAATCGATCGTGTATTCATCGGCACCGGCGGGCAAGCACCCGCGGGCCACGCAGTTCGATCTCCGTGTCATCGAGTACAACAACGGTCGGGGCGGGAAGTCGAGGCCGGTGAGCGGGGCGTCCGGCAACGGGAAGAGCCACTATTACGCACGGTTCTCGCCGGACGGCAGGTGGATGACCTTCGTGCAGTCGAACTACGGCTCACTCATCAAGGCGTCGAGCGACCTGTGGATCATGCCGGGGAGCATGGACGGACGGGCACGGGCACTCGAGTGCAACGTCCCGCACGCCGCCGACTCGTGGCACAGCTGGTCGTCCAACAGCCGGTGGATCGTGTTCGCCACCAAGCGTGACGACGGGGTGTTCGCACGTCTCTACATGACGCACATCGACGACGAGGGGAAGGCGTCGCCGGCCGTTCGACTGCCCCTGGAGAACCCCCACGTCCGGATGAGCTTCAACATCCCGGAGTTCGTGGCCAACGTCCCCCCCATCGAGGAACGTCGGCTGTTTGAGGGCATCAGTCTCGGGGCCGACGTCCTCGAGGTCCGAGGTGTCGCAGCGAGGGGCCATGAAGCCGAGCCCGACTGAAAGCACGGTCGTGACGAAACCGGGCCTTTCCGGAGGCACACCCCTGACACTCGGGGTGCCGGCCGCCGCGATCGGCCTCTTCGTCCTCCTCTTCCTGCCCGACCTCAATGCGAATGCCTTCATCGACTCGCCCGATTCCGTCCTGCGTCTTCCATTCGTCTCCCACGTCAACCACATACCCACGATCTTCACGCGGGAGTTCACGGCCTTCTCCGACGGGCACTACCGGCCGCTGGCCTACGCACTCCTGGCGCTTGTCCGAACGTTCGTCACCCCCCAGAGGACGGTCTTCTGGCATGTGTGGCTCCTGACGTTCCACGCGGTCAATGCCGTTCTGGTCTACGCGGTGGCCCGGCGGTTCACGAAGCACCCGGCGGGGGCACTGCTGGCCGGGGCGATCTTCCTCTTTCACCCGGCGGCGTCCGCCTTCGG
>DATKVD010000622.1:0-38570 GCA_035530235.1 Planctomycetota bacterium
TCCCGTCGGCGACGAGGGGCATACGCTCACTGAGCAGCGGATAGACCCATTTGAACTCCCCCTTCTTGACGTCAGAGCCGACCACGAAGATGTCGAACCGGGAGGTGTCGGACGGCGAGACACGACGGGTCAGGTCGAAAAGCGTGTCCCCGTAGACGACGGCTCCCGGGTCCGGGAGCATCCGGAGCTTGGTGGTAAGCGTCGCGGGATTCTCCAGGAGCTGGTCGGTGAGCTTTTCGAGTGCAGCACTCCCCCGCCTCAGGAAGTGGAGCCCGTCCGGCCGCTCCAGGAAGAACTGGCCCGCCAGGCCCCACGTGTCGTTGTGATAGCTCGGCTCCCGGGCTTCCCCCGTCTTCACGTCATAGGCGTACAACGCGTTCTGCTGCGGATGCCACACCACCAGGTGGTTCTCGACCCGACGGAACTCGAATGTCAGCCACCACGGCCGGCCGTAGTCCACCGTCGTGGCGAAGAGCGTGGCGGGCAGGTCAACACGGCGGCTCGTGTCCTCCCACAGCACCTTGCCTTCCGCGAGGGACACCGCCACAGGCCCCGTGGGACCCATCCCGAACAAGGTCCCGTCGGCAATGGCGGGAACCGCGACCCCGCTCATCAGCTCGGCCTTCTTCCAGCGCAGTGCCCCGGTGTTCAGGTCGTAAACGCTCGTGGTGTAGAGCTCCGCGTTGACAAAGGCGCTCTGGACCCTGCCACGTCCCGTGGCCGCCTTCGTCGGGTCCAGAAGCATCCTGACCGCCTCCGGATCGGCACTCTCGAACACCACGAGGGACCCATCCCCAAGATGCGGGTTCACCAGGATCCCTGAGGCCGTCGCCTGCCAGACGGGCCCCACAACAGGCCACTTCTTCTTTGGACCTTTCCAGCTGTGACTGATGACGCGGGACGCGAGGGACTGTTCCAGGAGCTTCATGGCCTCGTCCCA
Source organism: Planctomycetota bacterium (assembly GCA_035530235.1). Classification (GTDB taxonomy): domain Bacteria; phylum Planctomycetota; class DG-23; order DATKVD01; family DATKVD01; genus DATKVD01. Next base: position 941 of record DATKVD010000622.1, read on the forward strand.
CACTTCCTGTGGACTGCCGCCGCGGACGTCGGCCAGGATATCCAATGAGGTCTTGACGTCGCGGGCGGCGCGGACCGTCCGACCCAGAAGGTCCACGTAGCTGCGGGAGGGCGTCCAATCGGGAACGTGCGACGCCAGTGCCATCAGACGTGCTCCCTGGAGAGCATTGCCGCTCTGCGCATAGAACTCTCCCAAGGTCATCAGCACCTGACCGTCCCTGACCTCCGAGGGCTTGACCGACTCGAACGCGGCGATGGCCTCCGAGGGGTTCTCGGCCTCGGACATCACCAGCGCCTTGTCGATGTGCCGACGACGCTCGTTGAGCTTCTTCCACATGAGTGAGAACTTGGCCTTGGCCGCATCGTCCAGCTGAATGCCCAGTCCCTGGGCCAGCTCGGCTCCCAGGGCCTCCCCCATCTCGTCCGAGGCGTCGTTCGCCGCCGTCACCGGCTGCCCCCTGAGAATGGCACCGGTCGCCACGTTCACGAACGAGAACTCGATCTTGATCTCCTTCTCGGAGATCTCAAACGTTCCCGTAACCACCTTTTCGGCCTGCAGCGTCTGCCCGACGTTGGCCAGTGTGGTGGGCGTGAGGCAGCCCCGACGTCCGCGGCTATGACGTTCGATAACGAAGTCCATATACCCGGGGTCAGGCGTCTCGATGTCCGCGGTTTCCGCGCAGAACTGCCGGATCACGTCCGTCAGTCCGCGCCCCAGATACCCTCGCTCGAACTTGTCTCCCGGAACGCCGTTCTGCAGCACCGCCACGGCGACCACCGGCTTCTTCGTCGGGGCCTCGGGCTCGACCGGCGCCTCGGCCGCGGGTGTCTCTGCGTCGCCGGATGCAGGCTTCGTGGTCGGCGTCCTTTCCGCCTGCGGCTTCGGTGCAGGGGCGGACCGTCGCTCCTCGATGACCGGCTGAACCGGCGTCGTGGCATGAATGGCACTGCCGTTCTCGTCGAAAACCAGGGCCTTGTAGTGACGGTATCGTACGTCGTCAAGGGCAACGGCCTGCGGCAGGGCGAGTGACGAGCCCAGCACCCGTCCCACGTACTCATACGGCCCCCGTGGGTACTCACTCTGGTAGAACCCGATCGTCAGGCTTAACTCCTCGCCGCGTTTCTGCCGCTTGGCGCCCCGCTTTGGACTGGGCTTGAGAGTGAGTCGAAGACGACTCGTTGACAGCAGCCATTCGGCCGTGAGGTCGTAGACACCGTCACCGTCCCAGAACCACTCCCGGGGCAGTTCCTGTGGCATCGCCATGTCTTCGAGTTTCTTCTGGCGCTCGAGTTCGCGCTGTCGCTGATCGCCGAGCTGCTGTTCACGACGTTCCTGGACGGCGGCCTTCTTCGAACCTGTCTCGGGCGGGGCGGCCTTTTCACCGCAGCCGGCAACCGCCATCGTTGACAGCAGAAGCCCCACGGACAGTGAGAACGAGTGGGGCCAATGGCGTCGAATGCCTTTCATTGAGCAGGACATCCCGGCATCTCCTCGACTTACAGGACGAACGGTCAGTTTCGTGCAAATACGCGCCCGTCGGTCGACGGACAGCCACCCGCCGCGGGACGCTCAACCCCATTATAGCGGTTTTCGTGTCCAACGCCAGCCCCAATAGGCGTTCTCTTCGACGGAAGGCCCATGGTTGCGGGGAAGGCCGGACGTGGAGCACTTGGACTGCCCGGCAGGCGTGAGAACAGGTTCTGGTGTGCGTTACAGCTTGGAGCCAGCGGACGTCCCGACGGCACTCGCCAGCATCTCGCGCGCGTTGTCGATTTCTGCGCCCAACGCCGTGAAGAGGTGTGGAAGCACGTTCGCGTCAAGCCCCAGGCGCTTCCAGGCGTCGTGGTTCAGTTCCACCGGGATGAACATGTCGTAGCAGCTGTACCCTTTGACGCAGCAGGCATAGTCCGCAATGTGTGCGAGTGCAAGAATATCGTTGCCGATGATCGCTTCGTGGTTGTGGTGAAGACCGATTGCGCCTGAAAGGTCCTGGGGAAGCTTCCAGAGGGTGGCAAGCGCCTCTCCCACCTGGGAATGGTCGTAGCCGCATTGGCCGAGTTCGGCGATGTGCGCGTGTTCGCGGTTCCGGCGTGCCCACATGACGGCACCGTAGTATTCCTCCGGGAAGCACTGATCCATCGTGAGTTTCCCGATGTCATGGAGCAGCCCCAGCGAGAAGGCGAACTCAGGATCGGCAACGCCCGAGAAATGGGCGAGATACCGGCAGACCGCAGCAGAAGCGATACTGTGCAGTGTGAACGTCTCCTCACTGAAACAGGCCGTGCACTTCCGGACCCGGAAGAGCCCCGAGGCCGCCGCCGTCAGCACCATGTTCTTCACGGCCCGATACCCTAACAGACTGAGGGCGTGACTGAGGGACGACACCTTGTGACGCAGCCCGTAGTACGACGAATTGACAATCCGCAGCACAGTGGCAGCCAGCGAAGGGGCCTTCGACATCACCCCATTGACGTCCTCAATGCTGCTGTCGGGGTCGTTGAGGAGCTGGAGCAGGTGGATGGCCACCTGGGGTAGGGTGGGGAGGTTCTTCACCCCGCGTAACGTGCTCGTCAAGCTGTCCGCTGTCATCATTGCCTCTGTGGGATACCCCATGGCCTATCGCGGGCCCGTAAGCCTTCATAAGCTATAGTTCGGCCAAGACTCACGACAATATAAGTGAATTGTGAAGCTCTTGCAGGGACGTAACCTGCCGGAGAATCGAGAGATAGGACACTTATCCAAAAAGGAGGCAACTTTTCGGTCCGCAAACTGTTGCAACTGGGGTGTGGATGTGCCCCTCCAACGGGGTAGAGCCAGACCGTCTGGAACAAGACCACAGGGCTAGCGAGGAAGAAAAGTGGCAGAATGACTCAAAGTACGCCTTGCGAATGCCGAAGTAGGTGCTATAATATACCGAACGGTAGGTAGGAACGGAGGGCGTGATGCTTGAGGAAGGCCGCAGGACCGGGGGCGAGCCCGATGTGAAGCGGCGTATAACCGAAGCGGCGGTCAAGCTGTTCGCGCGAAAGGGGTTTGAGGCGACAGCAGTGCGGGAGATCGTGGAAGCGGCTGCGGTGACCAAACCGACACTCTACTACTACTTCGGGAGCAAGGAGGGGCTGGGGCATGCGGTTGTGAATGAGGGGCGGCAGAAGATGGAGGACTATCTGCGTGAGGGAACGGCCGGCGCCGAGGGGGCTTTTGACAAGCTGGTGGGGTTCGTCGACGCGCATTTCAGGGGGTGCCAGGCGGACCGGGAGCTGGCGCTGTTCCTCTACGGGGTGAGTTTTTCACCGGAGGAGGCGGCACTGACGCTGGACGTGCAGAGCTTTCGGGAGGGCGCGCGGACGGTCCTGGACGCGATTCTGGAAGATGCGGTGAGACAGGGGGTAGTGAGAGACGGGATCAAGGAGGAAGCGGCGTTGATTCTGATGGGAATCGTGAACATCCACCTGATGAGCTACCTGAAGCTGGGGCTGGAACTGAGCCGGGATCGTGCGGTGCGAGCGGTTCAGTTGTTCCTGGAGGGTGTCGCGAAGGACCGCGGGTGACGTCTTGGGAGAAGCGGGTATGAAGCGCATGGTTCGTATAGGGATCAAGTTGGCAATCATGTTTGTGCTCATTGGGGCACCGGTCGGGCTGGTGATGACCATGAAGCTGCGGCCGGTGACGCGGCAGCCCTACGTCGCGCCGCGGCGGACGGACGTCGAGGTGAGCACTGTGCGGACCGACGTCCTCAAGGACCTCGTCGTGCTGCCCGTGGTCGCGGCCTGCCCGGAGGACCGGTTCGTAAAACTGGCCGCCGAAATGTCCGGAAAGGTCGTGCGAGTCCATAAGCGCGATGGCGACAGCGTGGAGAAGGGGGAGACCATCATCCAGATTGACACGGAGATGCTGGAGGCGCAATTGAACGAAGCGGTTGCGGCGGTGGAGGAAGCGAAGGCGGCGGTGGAGGAAGCGAAGGCAACTATAACGGAAGCCCAGAAGCAGCATGAGCGTGCGTTGGAGCTGTTTCAGAAGAGGTTCGGGAGTGAGGAGAACCGGGACGCAGCGCGGGCGCAGCTTGACCGTGCACGAGCCGGACTGACGCGAGCGGAGGCTGCAGAGGTGCGGGCGAAGGCGGGTGTGACGGTGGCGACGGTCGCGCGCGAGCGAGGCAACGTCAGAAGCGCCATCCGTGGGACGGTCAACCGCCGGTACGTTGACGAAGGCGGGTTCGTGGCCGTCGGTCAGGTCGTGGCGGAAGTGGTGGACGTCTCACGACTGTACGCGGTCGTGGATATTCCCGAGCGGGACCGGCAGCACGTGGACGTGGGGGCCCAGGTCGCTCTCACGTTTCGGAACGTCAGAACGGGGAACCCGGGCGGGGCGTACGTCGAGCAAGAGGCGCGGGTCCGAAGCGTCAGCGACATCGGCGACCAGACGACCCGCACCTACCGCACGCAGATCGAGTTCGACAACCCGCGGGGGCTCATCAAACCGGGGATGCTGGGCACCGTGCAGCTCCAGCGCGGGGAATCCCCGGAGAAGGTCGTGGTGCCTAAGGACTACATCGTGCCGAGTGAAGGGGAGACGCTGATCTACGTGGCGGCCGGGGACCAGGCGGTGGCACGTAGGGTGCTCCTGGGGCTGACGGACGGCCGACGGTTCGTGGTGGAGGCGGGACTCCAGCCGGGGGAACTCATCATCCGCGGGGCGCGCGGTCTCGCCAGCGGCGAGCTGATCCGCATCCGGCGCATCGACGGCAAAGACGTCCCCGTCACGCCCGGCGTCTCGATGCTCGACCCCGGGGCCGTCGTCCGACGCATGCTGGCGAGACTGGAAAGCCATGAAACTGAGTGACGCGTCGATCCGTCATCCGACGACCGTCTTCACGCTCGTCGTGGTGGTGGCCATCACGGGCGGATACTGTTACGTGGCCCTGCCGCGCGAGGCGGCCCCGGACGTCACCATCCCCATCATCACCGTCACCACCACCTACCGTGACGTGGCGCCCGCCGACATCGAGTCACTCATCACCACCAAGATCGAGAAGAAGCTCAAGGGACTCGAGGATCTCGAGGAGGTCCGGTCCACCTCGAGTGAAGGACGCTCGTTCATCGTCGTCGAGTTCACTACGAACGTGGACATCGACGACGCGATGCAGAAAGTGCGCGACAAGGTGGAACAGGTGAAGGGGGAACTGCCTCCCGACGCCGACGAGCCGACCCTCGGCGAGATCAACGTCTCGGAATTTCCCATCATGTCGATCGCCCTTTACCCGGAGATCCCCGGCGAAGCGATGCTGAGGAACGTGCGCGGCGTCCGGACGGAGATGGAGCGTCTGCCCGGGGTGAAGCTCGATGCGCTCCGGACGCTGGAAGCGGCCTGTGAAGCGCAGGCCTCGGTCGTCCAGCCGCTCAGTCTGGTCAGGCTCAAGAAACTGGCGGAGGACCTGAGCGACCGGCTCGAGCTGATCCAGGGGGTGCTCCAGGTCAACGTCATCGGCGGGCGCGAGCGGGAGATCCACATCCTCGTGGACCCCGACCGCCTCACCAGCTACCGCATCCCGGTCGGCGAGCTGTTGAGTCTGGTGGAACGGGAGAACGTGAATGTTTCGGGGGGAAAGATCGAGTCGACCGACGCCGGCTACCAGGTGCGGGTCCCGGGAGAGTTCACCAACCCCCTGGAGATTTACAGTCTCATCGTGATGCGCCGCGACGACAGGCCGATCTACCTGCCGGACGTCGCGCGTGTGGAGGACGGGTTTGCCGACCGCACCGAGTACTCGCGCTTCCGCCGCGCCGGCGAAAAGACCCCCCGCGAGAACATCACCATCACCATCCAGAAGCGTGCGGGTGAGAACATCGTCCGCATCGCCAATGAGGCCAAGCAGATCCTCGCCGAATCCAGCGACATCTGGCGACAGGGCGTCGGACACACCCTCACCATGGACATGAGTGACGACATCGGCGTCCTCGTCAGCGACCTCGAAAACAACATCTTCTCCGGCTTCGTCCTGGTGATCGTCGTCGTCTTTCTCTTCATGGGTCCCCGCAACAGCGTCTTCATCGCCGTCGCCATCCCCCTCAGCATGCTCATCAGCTTCGTCGTGCTCACTGCACTGGGCATGACGCTCAACTTCGTGGTGCTCTTCGCCCTCATCCTGTCCCTGGGCATGCTGGTGGACAACGCCATCGTCATCGTCGAGAACATCTACCGTCACATGCAGGAGGGGATGCCGCGCATCCAGGCGGCGATCAAGGGGACCGCCGAGGTGGCCTGGCCCGTGACCACCAGCACACTGACGACCGTGGGGGCGTTCGTGCCGATGCTCTTCTGGCCGGGGATGGTGGGCAAGTTCATGGGCTTCCTGCCGAAGACGGTGATCATCACGCTTCTGTCGTCCCTTTTCGTGGCGCTGGTCATCAACCCGGTGTTCTGTGCGACGATGATGAAGCTGAAGCGGGGTCACCACGACGGTGAGGGGCGGGAGCCGTGGTTCATGCGGTGGTATGAGGCGGTGCTCAAGCTGGTGCTGGCCAACCGGGGCATCGCGGTGCTGGCGGCGGTGGTGGCACTCGTGATGATGCTGATGGCCTTTTTCGGCACCCCCCCCATTGAGGCGCTCGGTCTCGAGCACCATGCGGGCTGGGGGGCCGGGTTCGAATTTTTCCCCGACGCCGACCCCGACCGCTGCAATATCAACATCAAGACCCCCGAAGGGACGCTCCTCGACGTGACCGACGCGGTGGCGAGGACCATCGAAGCGAGACTGCTGGACGTCCCGGAGGTGGAATACGTCACCACCAACGTCGGGACCGGCGGGGGAAACATCTTCATCGGCAGCCAGCGGAACTCGAACCGTGCGACCGTCTCCGTCGAGTTCGTGGAGAGGGAGCTGCGGTCGCGAAGCTCCGAGATCACCCTCCGGCAGATCCGTGCCGCCATCGATGACATCCCCACCGCGACCATCGACGTCCAGAAGGAAAAGCACGGCCCCCCGGCCGGCGAAGCCGTCGAAGTGGAAATCAGCGGCGAGGAGGTGGACGTGCTCGCCTCGCTCCTCAAGGAGGCCCGGACACGCATCAAGGACACCCCGGGACTCGTCGACCTCAAGGACGACTTCGTCGCCTCCCGACCCGAGATCCAGTTCCCGGTCGACCGCAACCGTGCGGCGCTGGCCGGCATGAGCACCCACTGGGTCGCCCAGTTCATCAAGATGTACGTGGGCGGCATCAAGGTGGGGGAATACCGTGAGGGGGACGACGAATACGACATCTACCTGCGGATGGACGACCCGTACCGCTACGACCTGAGCAAGCTGTGGGCACAGTACGTTCCCGACGCCGCGGGCAACATGGTCCCGCTGTCGGGCCTGGCAGGCACACGCTTCGTCGGCGGCTACGGGAACATCGAGCACGTCGACCAGAAGCGTGCCATCACCCTCACCGGACGGAACGCCGAAGGCTACAACGCCAAGGCCGTGCTGGACGACGTGAAGCAGCGGCTGCAGGGACTGGAGGGATCCGGCTACCGTGTGCGGTTCCGTGGGGAAGACGAGGAATCGAAGAAGGCCGGACAGTTCCTCATCAAGGCTCTCATCGCCGCCTTGATGATCATCGCACTGATCCTCATCAGTCAGTTCAACTCCATCTCGCTGCCGCTCATCATCATGGCGGCGGTGCTCATGTCACTGATCGGCGTGTTCGCGGGACTGCTGACGGCGGGACTTCCCTTCGGCACCATCATGACGGGCATGGGCGTCATCGCCCTCGCCGGCGTCGTGGTCAACAACGGCATCGTGCTCATCGCCTACACCCGACAGCTCGAAGGCTACGGACTGGACACCTACACCGCGATCGTGCGGGCCGGGAAGACCCGTCTGCGACCGGTGCTGTTGACCGCCATCACCACCTGCCTGGGACTGCTGCCCATGGCCATCGGGGTCTCGTTCAACGTGCACGACGGAAGCTGGGAGATGGGAGGCTGGTCCACGCAGTTCTGGCAGAACATGGCGGTGAGTGTGATCTTCGGAATGGGGGCGGCGACGCTGCTGACGCTGCTGATCGAACCCGTCCTCTATTCACTGGTCGCCGGTGCCCGCGCCGGGTGGAACGCACTCTGGCACACCGGCGAGAGCGCCGAGACCTCGACGGCTTCGCCGGCAGAGGTGATCAGGTGAACAGGTGAACAGGTGAGCAGGAGAGCGTGAGCGAGCGCGTCATCCCCTCACCGGACACTTCTTCTGCTTCACGCTTCTTCTTGCCGTATCTCCTGCTCACCTGTTCTGCCGTACTGGCGAGCCCGGAGGGACTTGAACCCCCAACAACCTGGTTCGAAGCCAGGTGCTCTATCCAATTGAGCTACGGGCCCGCGATCCGACCCATCCAGTATAGCCGCGTGGGGGCGAGACGCAACGGAAATCGTCCGGGACGTCACGGCAGGTCCATTGTCGCCTCGCCGCGGACGTAGTCGTCACGGTCGGCCGCGATGTAGACCGGTTCGGGATAGCGGCAGATGTGCACCACCCCCGCCCGGACGACGTCGAAGCGGCCGTCCTTCCCGAAGAGCCCCTCGTCACACGACCCGGCGATCATCTCGCCCACCACGAGACAGTGGTCACCCACCTTCCGCTCGTCCACGTACCGGCACTCGACGTGTGCCTTGTACTCGGCGATGCGGGGCGGCTTCACCTTGACGCCGGGCAGTTCCGTCAGTCGGGCTCTCGGCAGTTCGTTGGTGCCTTCCGGATAGTCCCGCGAGACGATCATGATCGAATCCAGCTGGTCGCGACCGGGGACGTTGATGACGAATTCCCCGGTCGCCTTGATGTTCGCATAGGTCTCGTGGCCCGGCCAGACGGCACACAGCACGTAAGGCGAAATGACCACGTAGCTCCCGAAAGCCGCCGCGTTCACCCGGCCCGAAGCGTCCACCGTGGTGATGACCATGCATGGGGCCGTGGTCAGCAGTCGACTGCACTGTGAGGCCTGAACCTCGGTTTTCGCAGGCTTTGGCATGGGATCGGCTCCTTTGATGTGGGGCATCCGACGGGGTGTCCCGTCTCCCGGTGCATGCTACCGCCCGCGGCGGCTGCCGTCAAGTCATGAACCCCTGTGTAGTGTGTCACAGCGTCGGGGCGGGGGGCCTCTGGTCGTCGCCGGTTGTCGGGACAGGAATGCTTGACATGGGTTGCTTCACTGTCTATGATTAAGAGCCGGTCGGGAAGCGGCCGTGAAGGACGCTGAGGGGCACCTTTTATGACGTTCCGGAGGAGAAACGGATGACTGAGCCCGTGATGTGTCCCGGTTGTGGACGCACCTACCCGCAATACCCGGTGGGGGGGAAATGTCCGGACTGTGGGGCGGCCTTTTCCGCTCCGCCTGGACAGCCGCCCCGGGATATTGACGCCGAGATCGCACGTCTGAGTGGTACGACCCGGAGCTGCCCGACCTGCGGCAGACCGCTGTCTTCGGGGTCCACGGCTTGTTCGTTCTGTCAGGTGGAGGCCGAGCCGGTTGTGAGACGGGGTCTGCCGGCGTGGGTGAAGCTGCTCATCGTGCTGGCGTTCGCCGCGGTTGCGGGGACGGTGACGACGGTGTATGCCTTGCGCTGGGCACACGAGCGACGGGTCAAATGGGTGCGGGCCGACCTTGCCGAAGCGACGACTGCCGCCGCGGCCAACCGCGTGGGCGACGCCGTCCGTGCCCTCGAAGCCGCCCGCGAACAGCTCCAGTGGTTCAAGGACACCGACCCCGTCCGTGGCGTCCTCTACGCCGAGATACAGCGGGCGAGTGACAGACTGCGGACCGACCTGGAGGAGAAGCTTGGCGAGATGATCAAGCAGGGACTGGTGGTCGAGGCCCAGGCCCTGTATGAATCCGAGATCAAGCCCATCGACACCGGCGGCGTGCTGAAGGACGTCATCGACAAGGCCCTGGCCAGTCGCAACACGATGCGTGACTTCCAGAAGATGTTCAAGACCGCCGGGGAACTGCATGAGGACGGCTCTTTTGCGGAAGCACTCAAGGAAATCTCGGCACTGCGGACCAAGGTTGAGGACCCGCTCAAGGCCAGGGGACCCGCCATGGTGGAACTCCGCACCACCGTCGAGAAGCTGCAGTCCGACTGGGTGAACGAAGCCTACACCAAGGGAATGGAACTCATCGACGACGGAAAGCTGGTCGAGGCGGCGAACTGGTTCAAGATGGGTCGCAAGTACGTCTGGAGCAACGAGGTCTCCCTCAGACGACGACTTCAGGAAGCCCTCTATCACATCGACGAGAGCAGGGTCATCGGGGCCGTGCTCAACGTCACCGAGGTGCGTGTGGTCACGGCGGACGAGGTCCGCAAGGAACTCGACAAGAACCTGCGCAGGAAGCTTGCCGACGAAGGGTTCCTCACCCTGGCCATGCAGAGTGCGGCCGATCCGAAAGCGGCCGAACTCAAGCGGATCATCGTGGTGGACTACAAGGAGGAGAAGAGCCAGGAGTTCACCTCGGAGGACATGCTGCAAAAGGCCATGGGAACGCGCATCGTGTGTCAGCTGAAGGTGCTGTCTGCCAAAGGCGGTGACCCGCTCTGGACACAGGACATCACCAAGCAGACCGGAACCAAGGGGGGCCTCGGGCGAGGCGCGTTCAACGACGCCACGCTCAGACTCCACGCCGTTACAACGTTCTGGCAGGCGTTCGACGGTGTGCGCATCCCCACCCGGCACCTGCTGCCTTGAGACGAACGCCCGGGCAGTCGGCTGAACAACACGCAGTGCGGCGGCGGACGCTGAGACGTGTTGGTGGGATGTCCGAAAGGGTGGAGTCGCAGACCCGCGAGAGCCTGGCGCACCGGTTCTTCTGCCTCTCCTCTCTCTCTTCTCCTGTTAACTCACTGTCTTCCGGGGCGTAGCTCAGCTTGGCTAGAGCGCGTGGTTTGGGACCACGAGGCCGGAGGTTCAAATCCTCTCGCCCCGACCAGCCTTCGCCAAGGCTTCGGCTGGCAAGCCAGCCTTGAGGAAGAGGAACCTTGAATGGCGGACAGTCCGTCCCGGACGCGTTGACAGTGCCTTGGGGGGGCTGTCCGCCGTGGCTTCATGCGAAGGCGGACCCTCCAATGAGGTATGTCTACCTTATCCAAGAGCATTCCGCGTCCGCAGGAGTCTTACGTCGGCACCGCCGACAACTTCGAGGAAAGGCTGGAAGGACATAATTCTGGCAACTCGAAACATGCGGCCAAGTTTCGCCCTTGGCGACCGGCCCTGACCGATTGCGAGCACTTGTGTGCGGGAAATCCATTGACCATACCCGCTCTGGCATGTATGCTTCCCCAGTAGTGGTGGAAGTGGAGTGCGGTCTAGAGGGATAGCTGTGCGAGAAAAGGTGGAGACGTAACCGCACCTGAATGGCCGGTCGCCTGGTCGTGGGCCCCGGCTGATCTGAGAAATCGCGGGTAATGCGTCGTCCGACCGATGCAAAGCCTGCGTCGCCAAGGCCCGCAACCACGAAAGGAAGGAACAGGCCGTTCCCGGCAGGGGATGGATTCATGCCATGAAACTCTATCTGATCAACCCGTCCAACCCCCTCGTCAGCATCGTCCACCTCAAGGAGAGCCGGTGGAACCGTTACCGCGTATGGAAACCGCTCAGCCTGATGGTGCTTGCCGGGCTCACGCCGCCGGAGTGGGACGTCACCCTCGTGGACGAGAACCTCGGCGTGCCCGACTACGAACGCATGCCTCGCCCGGACCTCGTGGGCATCACCGCGTTCACCTCCCAGGCGAACCGTGCCTATGAAGTGGCCGCACGCTTCCGGGACAGGGATGTGCCCGTCGTGATGGGAGGCATTCACGCCACCATGTGTCTGGAGGAGGCCATGGCACGTGCCGACTCGGTCGTCACGGGGGAAGCCGAGGGCGTGTGGCGGCAGGTGCTGGAGGACGTGAAGCACGGCCGTCTGAAGCGCCGGTATGACGGAGGGATCGCCGATATCGACGAGGTCCCGTCCGCCCGTCATGACCTGCTGAACGGAGGGTATGCCTTGGGGGCCATCCAGACGACGCGCGGGTGTCCCTTAAACTGCAGCTTCTGCAGTGTGACGGCGTTCAACGGGTCCCGCTACCGGCAGCGACCCATTGCGGCCGTCCTGCGGGAATTCCAGTCGATCCGCGAGAAACACGTCCTGGTGGTGGACGACAACCTCATCGGCACGAGCCGCAGACACGTCGCCCGGGCCAAGGACCTCTTCCGCGCATTGGCGAAGGCGGACCTGCGGAAGGAATGGATTGCCCAGGCCACCATCAACTTCGCCGACGACGAGGAACTCCTGACGCTGGCCTCGAAGGCCGGGTGCCGGGGCGTTTTCATCGGCTTTGAGACCCCCACGCCGGGAGGGCTCGCCGAGATCGGCAAGAAGTTCAACCTGCTGAAGGGCCGGGACTTCCCGCGCTCCGTGAAGCGCATCCAGCGACACGGCATCCTGGTCGTGGGTTCTTTTATCATCGGCCTGGACGTGGACGAACCGGGCATCGGCAGACGCATCGCCGTGGCGGCCAGCCGGTACGGCGTGGACAATCTCAACGCGTTGTTCCTCACCCCCCTGCCCGGCACGCGCCTGTGGGACCAGATGAAATCGGAGGACCGCATCGCCCTCGACGCGTTCCCGCAGGACTGGAAGTATTATACGCTGACTTACCCCGTGGCCCGGTACAGGCATCTCTCGATCGACGGCATCATCGAGGAAATGATGTCCTGCAACCGCGACTTCTATTCCCTCGGGCGCATCCTGCGCAGGGTGTGGCGCAGCCTGGGGCACCGCGGCAGACCGCTGATCAGCCTGGTCTCCAATCTCTCATACAGGAGCAACTTCCGTCTGGACCGCAAGGCCTACACGGACTTCAAGCGTCAACGGGGCAACGGGCACGACGACGCAACTGCGGTGTAGAGGACGCCCCCAGGGGGTCTGAGGGTCGTTCCGGCGATGCAAAAGTTTTTTATATTTCTCTTGCTTCCCTCAACCGATAGTGTATATTACGTTCACTAGTGAGCCTTGGGGTGAACCGTGAAGCGTTTTCACCACCCGCAGGGCATAGCCCGTCAGGCAGCCGGGCTTGTTTGCAGGCGCATTTCGCACTTCGTGTCTTGGTGAAAGCCGTGGATGCTTCTTGTTGAACCGCACTCCACCCCTGGTACCCTGACCTCGTGCGCACTCCCTTGCAAATCCATGATGCCGCATAGTGGAAGGAGCCATGTTATGGCTAAGGGTACGGTGAAGTGGTTCAACGACTCGAAGGGGTTCGGGTTTGTTACCGCCGAGGACGGGACGGATGCATTCGTCCATCACGCCGACATCGAGGGCGAGGGGTTCAAGTCCCTCACCGAGGGTGAGAGCGTGACGTTCGAGATGACCCAGGGCCCCAAGGGTCCGAGGGCCGTCAGCGTCGTCAAGGGCTGACCGCCTGAGACGTTCTGACAAGAAAAGACGCCGCTTGCGCGGCGTCTTTTTCTGTACCGGTCACGGGCAGCCGCCGGTGGATGGGGACGGCATGCGCCGGTGCACGACTACGCCTGGGTTCCGGAGGCCTCTTGTCCGGTTTTCGCTGGAGACGCAGGCCGGTTCTCGGCGGCAACTGCCCTTTTCGCCTCCAGGAGCTTCTCCCCGAAGTTCCCCTTCTTGGACTGGGCCCGCCACCTGCGCAGCGTAAGCCACCCCCCGAACCTGAAGACGTTGGTCCACCACCGGCGGGACCAGCGCCGCCACCCCATCTTGACGTTGTAGAAGTGGAGCAGGAACGTCGGGAAGGCCATGGTGTGCAGACCGATCGAGAACATGTGCGTCAGCCGATAGAAGCGGCCCATGATGCGGTGGATCGACCCCTGCATCTCCTCGGCGGTCAACGGTTCGTCGGGCTCGAACAGGGGGAAGTTGCCGTCGTAGTACTCCCACCCGATGCACTCGATGGGGTAGACCCTGTGCTGCCGCTCGAGTCTGGTCCTGAGTTCGGTGCCGGGAAGCGGCACGGGAAGCATCACCTGCACGGTGTCCACGTTGGCCTTGCGGATGAATTTCCTGAAGTGTCGGAGACGTTCGGAGGCGCCCATCCTGAAGTCGGTCCCGTCCCGCATCGGGTAGCCGAAGATGAACATCCCGTGGACCCTGAAGCCGGCACGACGGAGAAGCCGCGTCAGGCCGACCATGTCCTCGGGCCTCAGACGCTTGTTCATGGCCTTGAGTTCCTCCGCAATGGGAGACTCGTAGCCGACCGCGACCATGAAGATGCCCGCTTCACGCATGGCCTGAAGCAGCTCGGCGTCGTTGGCCTTGTCCAGTCTTATCTGGACCGTGATCCGGAACCGCTTGCGGACACGCTTCTGATACGCCTGAAGCATGCCGCACAGACGCAGCGTCTCTGCGCGGTCCTGGCCGAAGAGGTCGTCCACCAGGAAGAACTTCCTGGCCCCGTGGGTCTCCCAGAGCAGCGCGATCTGCTCCAGGAGACGTTCGGGTGAAGCGTAGCGCGGCTTGCCCTTCACGGTGCAGAACTCGCAGTTCATTCCGCAGCCGCGGACACGTCCCACGGGGTAGATCGTGATGCGCGCGAAGCGGACCAGGGAAAAATCCGGTATCGGAAGTGCATCGAAGTCCGTCAGGGGCTCCGGGTCGGGCGTGCGGACCACCCGACCGTCCTGGAGGTATGCGATACCGCACACATCCGTCGGGCGCTTGGCGCCGTCCAGGCAGGCCAGCAGCTCCTTGATGACCGTCTCGCCTTCCCCCACGACCACGAAGTCGATGCCGTTGTGCAGGGCCTCGGCGATGTTGTCACCGACGAAGTGCTGTCCGCCCGCGATCGTCTTCACGCCGAGACCTCTATACCGCTTCGCCACCTCGTAGACCCGGGGGATGGTGCTCGTCAATCCGCCGTAGAACCCCACCGCGTCCGCGGGCCGCGTCTGCTGGAGAGTGGCGTGGTCGGGCAGACCGGCCGCGTCCCGGGGAGCCCGGCGGACGTAGTTGTTCTCGTCAATCACCTCCGCATCCCAGCCCTCGACCTCGTTGACCGAACTCGCCACGCACACCGGCCCCAGTGCCGTCATCCTTTTTGCCACGCCGGAGTAGATGTTGACGGCGGGATAGGCGGGGATGACGAGTCTGAGGCGGCGTCTCTTCCCTGAAGCGCTCCGGATTGAGGAAGCCGGTCGATTCATCGAGAGTTCCTCCTCGGTGACAGGGCTCGAACGGGATTGGAGCCGGGAATGCCCGTTTGGCCCGACACCATATTTTGGGCGGTCTGGAGGCGGAAATCAAGGGGCAACCATGGGGCAAAAGGACGCTGCCGCAGCGGATTCAAGGCATCGGAAATGGGACCTATGACGGGGAGGTGACGCGGGAACGAGAATGGCCTTGCTCGCGGTCGGGGGCTTCCGTCATGAACTGTTGCTTAACATTTCGCAACCCGTGTGTCTTCAGCGGGTTACAGCGTATTCCGGCACTTGCGGGCCCGGGATTCTGAGAAACAGGAGCTAGCCCGTCACCTGTAAACAAGTTACGGCGTTTACATCAACAATCGATGACGGAAGCACCCCGTACGGGATTTGCCGACGGCAGGGAGCCCCCAGCGACATGAAGAAATTTTCAATAATTTACTTGCAATTCGTGCACCGCGCAGGTATATTGCGTCGACGATTGAACTGTCGCTTGAAATTGCTGTGATGGAAGCAGACCTGAGCGGTTCGATGTAGTCTGGTGGTTTCTCGCACACCCCGCTGCAGCCTTCCTGACGGGTTCGTTTACCCACACAATGATCGCGAGCGACTGTCAGCCGTGCGGCATGCGTGCGGCATGACATCATGCAGGGCGCCCGACATGAAAAGGAACGGGCGCACGGGAAAGACGCTGCGCGAGTGTTCGCGCTCCTTTCCGAAAGGGTTCGCTGAGGCGTTTCGCGTGAAGCGCGGCGGACCCGGCTGAATCGCCCTGAGCCTTTTTCACCGGGCATCTTGCTTGAGAGGAAAGACGTTGTCAGAAGATTTGAAGTCCCCGAAGTTCTCAGATTTTGCGTTCCACGATAACCTCCACAAAGACATCGATAGCGCCGGTTTCGTAACGCCCTTGCCCGTCCAGACCCAGTGCATCCCGCTGGTGCTGGAAGGGAAGGACGTCATCGGCCTGGCCCAGACCGGGACGGGGAAGACGGCGGCGTTCGCGCTGCCGATCATCCACCGTCTGGCCGGGTCACTCGACATGAAGGCACTGGTCCTTGCCCCCACGCGCGAACTCGCCCAGCAGATCGCGGGCGTGTTCCACGAGCTGGGAAAATCCAGCAACGTCCGCTGCGCGGTCGTGGTCGGGGGCATCCCCATCGAGAAGGATTATCAAGCCCTCCGGCGGTGGCCCAACGTCCTGGTGGCGACGCCGGGCCGGCTCATCGACCACATCCAGTCGCACTCCGTGGTCACCAAGGACATCGAGACCCTCGTCATCGACGAGGCGGACCGGATGCACGACATGGGGTTCATGCCGCAGATCAACCGGATCATCGCGGCGCTGCCGAAGGAGCGTCAGACGCTGCTCTTCAGCGCGACGATGCCGGAGGACGTGGAACGGATCGCGCGCCGACACATGCGCACGCCCGTGCGGATCATGATCGGTCGGCGCAGCGCACCCGCCGAGCGGGCCCAGCAGGACCTGCTGCACGTCGCGGAGGACAGGAAGAGACCGGTCCTGATGGAGCTGCTGAACGAGACGGACGGGCGGGTGCTGGTGTTCGTGAGGACGAAACGGGGCGTGGACCGTCTGGCACGGGCGCTCAGCGGCCGACACGACGTCGCGCGGCTGCACGGCGACCGCACGCAGCCCCACCGTGACCGGGCGATGAAGGGGTTCCGCGAGGGACGCTACCGTATCCTCGTCGCGACGGACATCGCGGCGCGGGGCATCGACGTGGCGGACATCGAACACGTCATCAACTACGATTTCCCACGCTCGCCCGAGGACTACGTGCATCGCATCGGGCGCACGGCGCGCGTGGAGGCGAGCGGACGCGCCACGAGCTTCGTCACGCAGGCCGATCGGGGCTATGTCGCCCAGCTCGAAAGACACGTCGGCAAGAAGATCTCCCTGAAGGGCCTCTCCCGCGAGCCGAAGTCGACGCCGCGGGGCGAGAGCCCGGCCCCGAAGCGTCGGAGCAGGCGCCGCGGCCGGCGGCCCCGCCGGTCGAACCGGACGACCTCCCCGAGTGCGTCCCTTTCATGACCACCGTTCACGCCACGGATCGGACCGCCATGAAATCCGCCCCGCGCATCCGGAACCTTGCCATTATCTCGCACATCGACCACGGGAAGACCACGCTCATCGACGCGATCTTCCGCGCGGCGCACACGTTCCGCGAGAACGCACGGGTCGAAGAGCGCGTCATGGACTCGAACGTCCTCGAACGCGAGCGCGGCATCACCATCCGCGCCAAGCACTGCACCGTCACCTGGCACGGCTACCGCATCAACATCGTCGATACCCCCGGACACGCGGACTTCTCGGGCGAGGTCGAGCGCGTCCTCTCGATGGTGGACTCGGTGTTGCTGCTGGTGGACGCCAAGGAAGGGCCGATGCCGCAGACACGCTACGTGCTGATGCGGGCGCTCAAGCTGGGCCTGAGACCCATCGTCGTCATCAACAAGGTCGATCTCACGGACGCCGACCCGCACCGCGCACTCGACGAGACTTTCGACCTTTTCCTCGAACTGGGCGCCGCCGACCGCCAGGCCGACTTCCCCGTCCTCTACGGCTCCGGCCAGGAAGGCTGGCTCGTCCGCGACCTCGAACGAGACAAGCACGAGGGCCTCGCCGCGCTCTTCGAGACCATCATCAAGGAGGTGCCGCCCCCGCGGGTCAGGCGCGACGCCCCCTTCCGCATGCAGGTCAGCACGCTCGCGTGGAGCGACTACATCGGCACGATCGGCTGCGGGAGGGTGCTCGAGGGCGTTCACCGCGTGGGCGACCCGCTCGTCCGCACGGAATCGCGCTGGCACGGCGGCAACAAGCAGTCCGGCCGGTGGGACACGGTCGGCACGGAGCCCGGCCGCTCGACGTACCTCTGGGTGACGAAGGGGCTCGAGCGTGAGGCGGTCGACGAGGTATCGGCGGGCGATATCGTGTGGCTCGCCGGTCCCGGGACCCTTGCTATCGGCGACACGCTGTCGGCACCCGACCTCCAATCCCCGGCACTGCCCCCGCTCGACATCGAGGAGCCGACGGTGTCGATGTTCTTTCTCGTGAACACCGGACCCTTCGCGGGCGAGGAGGGCCGCGCGATCACGCTCCGGGAACTCAAGGAGCGGCTTGAGCGTGAACTGCACGTCAACGTGTCGCTCCGCGTCCAGGACCTCGGCCGCTCGGACGGCGTCAAGGTCTCGGGACGCGGCGAGCTGCACCTCGCCATCCTCATCGAGGAGATGCGACGCGAGGGCATGGAGTTCTGCGTCTCGAAGCCCGAGGTCATCACCCACCGTGACGAGAAGGGCAAGCTCCTCGAACCGATGGAGCAGCTCATCATCGACATCCCGGAGGAGATGCAGGGGGTCATCATCGAGAAGGTGGCGAAGCGCAAGGGTGAGCTGCTGAACGTGCACAACTCGGGCCACGGGACGATCCGACTGGAGTATTCCATCCCGACGCGCGGACTCATCGGCTACCGCGGCGAGTTCCTCACCGACACCCGCGGACTGGGCATCATGACGTCGCGCTACGTCCGTCACGGCCCCTGGGCGGGTGAGATGACCGCGCGCACCCGCGGCTCCATGATCAGCACCCACACCGGCGTCGCCACCGGCCACAGTCTGGAAAATCTCCAGGAGCGCGGCACGCTCTTCGTCGGCCCCATGGAACGCGTCTACGCCGGCAGGATCGTCGGCGAACACTGCCGTGCCCCCGACCTGCCCTGCAATCCGACCAAGAAGAAGCACCTCTCCGCCCACCGCTCCGCCACGCGCGAAATCGATACACGCCTCGACGTCCCGCACCGCATGACACTCGAGCCCGCGCTCGAATGGATCGCCCACGACGAACTCGTCGAGGTCACCCCCAAGTCCATCCGTCTGCGCAAGTTCGTCCTCGGCGCCCTCGAACGAAGACGCGCCGAACGCGTGGCCGACCGCAAGAACCCATAATGGCCCTGCGAGGCATGCCTCGCCAGGCGTCCCGAGAGAGCCGCCCTCGATTCCCCGGCGAAGAGCAACGCTTCTTGACTTCAGGGGTCGCGCCGATAGTCTGATGGGGTACGGGCAGGCAGCCCGAGGTCCGTTTACAGGGAGTTCCGATGCCACTCAGGCCTGGAGCAAAGGCGATTGTCCTCGCTGTGTTCGCGACGGCGAGCTCATGGGCGGCGGAGGCCGGGAATGCCGGGGACTTGCATCCGCCCGTGTACGCCGACTTCACCCCGGCGGTCGTGTCGGAGACGCGGGTTGCCGGGCGCAAGGTCGTCCGCTATGAAAGTGAGTGTCTCAGGCAATGGAGTTACGAAGAGGGGGCGGGCAAGACGCCGTTTGTCGTGGCGGGCCCGGCGAAGGAGACCGCGAACCCGCCGCTTCTCGTCTACCTGCACGCCGCGGGCGGCCGGGCGGCGACCTATCTCCGTCCCGCGAGCGTGGAGGGCATCAGGCCGGAATTCGTCATTCTCTCTCCCGACTGCGCCCAGCCGAGGGGACCCGATGGCTGGTGGGGATGGTTCTGGGCGAGGAAGGACCCGGTTAAATATGCCGGGATGTACTCTCCAGGCGAGCACCGCGTCCTCGCGACGATCGAATGGGTGATCCGCACGCATGGCGTCGACCGGAACCGGGTCTACCTGTGCGGGCACTCGATGGGCGGCAGCGGAACGCTGGGCATCGGGATGGCGCGAGGCGACCTCTTCGCCGCGATCTGGGTCGGCGTGCCCGCCAACGTGGACCACGTCTGGTTCCGGATGGGTTTCCCGGCGGTGAAGGCCGCCGAAGGGGGGTCCGCGGATGACCTGCGCAAGGTCTCGGGAGCCGGTCTGCCGGACGCTCCGCCCGTCGTCAACTTCTCCTCCCCGATCGACGGGTGGGCCAAGGCGCAGGAGGACTTCCTCAAGGCCGCGCAGGACGGGCGGCACCTGATGATTTTCTGCTGGGCGCCGTTCGGACACACGCAGGACTATCACACCGCCAACCCCGCCGTCCTCGAATTCCCCTGGCTGGAGATCCGCAGGAACGAGGCGTATCCCGTCTTCACCGACGCGTCGACCGACGGCCGATACCCGGGCTACATGGTCAAGGACAAGCCCGACCAGGCCGGGCAGGTCAACGGGTATTTCCGCTGGAAGAACGTGACCGACACGCCCGCGAAGTTCCAGATCGAGCTGCACCTCGTCGACGGCAAGGGCCTGAAGACCCCGGTCGACGTCCCCGATGCGTCGGTCGTCAACGTGACGCCGCGCCGGCTGCAGCAGTTCAAGGTCGACGCCCGAAGGACCTACTCCTGGCGACTGACCGAAGGCGACAGGACCGTCAGTGCCGGCAGCGTCGCCCCGGACGAGATCGGATTGCTCACCGTGCCGCGGCTGACGATCACCGCCACGCCGCGCCTCCTGACGATCGAGCCCGCCAACTGACCCAGGCCCCGAATTCCCCGCAACAAGAAAAGCCCGGGGGGTCCCGGGCTTTGAATGATCCTCCCCGAACGCAACCCTCTTCTTAACCGCTCTCTGTTGCGGTAGGGGGCGCTTGGAGGGTCGTGGGTTCGAACCGGGGGCAGGCGTCGGCATTCACCCACGACCGCTGTGTGCGCCCTTCCTGGCCTTCCGTTGGGGGCCGGACGGCGTGAGAGATCCTCTCCCTACGTGACAACCCCTCCCCCGAAGCCGCCCCCTCCGCAATCGGTGCGGGGGCGGTTGCCAAGCCAAGTCTATCTGCCTGCTCCTCCGAGTCGGCGCTCGAGTTCTTCAGGCGCAAGCCAGACGCACTTCCCATCCTGCCATTCAACGGCTGGAACGCCGGCCCGGCAGTGGCGCAAGAGCGCCTCGCGCACGCCCCGGGCGAGGGCGGCGTCCACCTGCCTCCTCTCCCTTATGAGGCTGCCTATGTCCTTATCGGTCCTGGCTGCCATCGCTGGATTCCTCCTGAATCTGCTGCCATCTGGCTTCATCCTCAAGCTGCGTTACCTGAACGCCGCTCCCCATGGCGACCAGCCGGGGACCGGTGACGTGTGAGTTATCGTACAGCAACCAACTGTCGGCCAGCGGCCTGTAGAGATCGAGGAAGTTCCGCAGTCCAGAGCGGTACCGTCGTCGAACGACGTCTTCGGGCACGTCATGACCGCCCATCCGGACCCGCGCTGCAACCCGCTCGACCGCAAGGTCCTCACTCGGCAACCACAGGAAAAGAACATGAATCTGGTATCCCGCCTTGCGGAGGTCAGCCAGCCACGGCGCGAATGTCCGGCTGGAGAGCGTGGTTTCGAAGGCGAAATCCGCTTGCTCGTCCGCGAGTTCATGCATCCGGGTGAGCATCACGCGCGCCGCGTCGATGGCGACGCCTTCCGGGTCGAACGCGGACAGCCCCTGTGCAATCGTGTCGGCGTTTACGAACTCGGTAATCCCGAATGTGTCTCGAAGGAGCGCCGGCCCCGTCGTCGACTTGCCCGCTCCGTTCGGGCCGGCTAGAACCACAACGTTGGGAACGTGCCCGGCTGTCACCATACACCCCTTGCGCCTCGCCGGCTAGAGACTATGGCTGTTGCACAGTATTCTACAGAGACGCCTCGCCTTGTCAACGTTGTTCCCGAAGGCTATGATGGAAAGCGAGACCAACGCCATGATTCCGACACGGGGGGACACTGACCATCCTGAAGATGCTCTTCTTCCTGCTCCGTGGGTTCTTCCGCAATCGCGCCGACCTGGCCGTCGAGAACCTGGCGCTCAGACAGCAGTTGAACGTGTTGCGGCGGTCGGTCAAGCGCGTGCGTCTGCGAAGACGTGACCGCGTATTCTGGGCGGTGCTCTCCCGGATATGGAACAACTGGCGTTCCAGCCTGATGATCGTCAAGCCCGAGACCGTCATCCGATGGCACAGACAGGGTTTCAGGCTCTACTGGCGCTGGAAATCCAGAAGGGAAGGGCGGCCCAGGAAAGATGCCGAGGTTCACGAGTTCATTCGGCGCATGTCCCGTGAGAACCCGACGTGGGGCGCACCGAGAATCCGGTCTGGTC
This sequence comes from Planctomycetota bacterium, assembly GCA_035530235.1. Lineage (GTDB taxonomy): Bacteria > Planctomycetota > DG-23 > DATKVD01 > DATKVD01 > DATKVD01. Next base: position 23,138 of record DATKVD010000622.1, read on the forward strand.
TCGGCCACTTGTCCTACCGTGGCTCTCATCCGGCCATGAAGCCCTGGGATTTTCTCCCGCTCTTGCGCCCGGATGAGGTTCCCGGTAGGCACGGGTGGCTTGATCGAATGAGGCAGGACTGGGATGTGCCGGCCCGTCGTCGGCCTCCTCAGTTATTGGACGCTGCCCATTGGGGCCCCCAAGGGACGAACGGTTGAAGCTCATCCCTTGAGATGCCCACAGCCTTTCGAACCGTCGACATGAGTTCCTCGGTATCGAACGGCTTCGTGATCACGGCGAAGGCGTTCATTTTCGATGCGAGCATGTACACTCGCGTGGACGTCTCGCCTGTAAGGTAAATTATCGGAATCGAAAGCAGGAGCATGTTCTCCCGCAGTTTCTGGTGCACGCTGAAGCCGTCGCCGCAGGGCATGTTGATGTCCAAAATGACCGCGTCCGGTTTCAGGTTGGAGGTGTAGGCGAAAGTCTGGTAACCATCGGCCGTGGTGATGACCTCGAACCCTTCCTTCTTGAGGCGAACGGAGAGGGCGGTCAGAAGGTCCACGTCGTCGTCCGCAACAAGAATTCTCTTGCTTCGCCCGTTCCTGCTTGCCTTCTCTGTCATAGCCCTACTCCTTCTGGAAACCGGCCCCGAAACGCCTGGACCCACCGTCTTATGGCCCGTCCCCGGCGACGCCGGGGAAGCACGCCCGTCCTTTTCCACATCAGCACTATGAGTCAGATCTGTCGAAGAGACGATACCGACCACCTCATAGTCTCGGTTCGTGACCATGAGATGACTAGCCTCCCTTCTCTGCATGACGGGGACAATCCCCTTGACGTCCTCGTCCGAAAAGCAACAAGGAACATACCGGGTCATGACTTGACGAACCTTCACGCCGCAGGGGTTCGTTGATCCCACACTGACGCTGTCGGCGAGATCGCCAGCAGTGAGCATTCCGACCAGCACACAGCCCTCCAACACCGGCAACATGTCCAATCCAAGCGATTTCATCTTTTCCGCCGCCTGCTCGACGGCTGCCTCTGTAGTGATCACCTCAACGTCACGAGCCATTACGTCTGCTACTCTCATATTCAAGCCCTCCACACTCGTCGTACCCGAGAGGCGCTGCGCTATCCGTCAGCCCTATGGGTTCACAGCGGCATGTCCGTATAACACAAGGCAACTCACGGTGAACGTATCAGTGGACGCTGTCTGACCAGGCAGAAGCCCTGACACCGCTCTCGGCTGCATCCATAGAAAGCAACCGTCGTCTGTTGCCTTCGGGCCGTCCAGACGAGCTTCAGCGGGGCACCACACGCATGACAACACGGCCGGTCGTGTGTTTGTGGTGCGAGACCCACCAAGCCGTCTCTTGCGGGATACCTGTCTTGTCCTTTCTGTGAGCTGTCACCGTCTTTCAAGCAGCAAGTCGAAAACGGGGCCTGCCGTCCGTGTATGCTATGTTGACCGGCTCTGGGTCGTCTCGCTCACGGCTTCGATAACGGCCATAAGCTGTCCCGCGTCGTAAGGCTTGGGCAAGAAGCAACTGCCGCCCGCCGCCCACGCCTCCTGCCGGACGGCTCCTTGTGCGTGGGCAGACAGGAAGATTACCGGCACCTCGGCGAGTTCCGGAATGGTCTTCAGTCTCCGGTTGACCTCGAAGCCGTCGATTCCCGGCATGCGAATATCCAGTAGGATCACGTCGGGCTTTTCCACCCGTGCCGTCTCCAGGCCCGTGGCCCCGTCCGGGGCCAGAATCAACTCGTAACCCGCGGCGCGGAGACGCACCGTCAGCGCTCTTGTGATGTCCACGTTGTCATCAATCACAAGCACTTTCTTGGGCAACTTCCATCCTCCCGGAGAGCGCCTCCAGTAATGCCTGTACAGCTTCCTGACTCTGTTCCGGACACGTCCATGTGCCGATTGTCGTCATCCGCATCTCGGGAAGTCGAAGAAGAGGGTTATTCTTGAGGGATGTCGTCCGTGCCGCACGGATCCGCTGGGCCCAGTCTTCCGGGCTGTCCGTCCAGCCAAGCAAGATCAGCCCGTCGCCCCTCTCGTCATCGAGGACCAGGTCCATCGGCCGACATTCGGAGATAAGGAAGGCATGGATGTCTGCCAGTGAGCACTCGACGTTCTGCGGGACCACCGCCAAGGCCGACACAACCGTAGGTCCGTGGAACTCATCAAGCAGACCGAAATAGCTGTCGAGGATGACTCGGCGGTCACAGCCGGGCAGCGTGAAGGAGAACGTGCTGCCCTCGCCCGGCGTGCTTTCCACGTGGACTGTCCCCAGGTTCAACCAGACCAGTTCCTTGGTGATGTGGAGTCCCAGTCCGAAACCCCTCGTGTTCATCCCGGCGGCGTTGTCGATCCGTCTGAAGCGGTCGAAGATGACCTTCAACTCTTCCTTCGACAGACCGCGTCCCTGATCCGTGACGCCGACTTCGATGCGCCCGTACCGTCCTTTACGTGCCCAGACGGTGACCTGACTGTTCTCGGGGGAGAACTTGACGGCGTTGACGACAAGGTTGATGAGGATCCGGCCGACTTTCTCCCGGTCGGCAAAGACGTCACTCAGTTTCCCCGCGATGTCCTCCACAATCGTGATGTTTTTCCCGGCGGCCTTCTTCGTCAGCATGGGGCGCACCGACTGGATGATCTCGGTAATCTGACACCGCCGCCGGTCAACGCGTCGCAGACTGCTCTCGATCCGACTGCTGTCCAGCAGGTCATTGACCATGTTTGTCAGGTCTTCAACCGCGTTCGCGATGATTCCCAGGTACTGGGTCTGTTCATCGGTCACCGGTCCGGCCAACCCATCGGCCAGAATTGACGCGAACTCTTTTATCACTGCAAGCGGCGTGCGGAACTCGTGCGAAACGTCGTCCACGAACCGCTCGGCGGCGCCACGCAACTCGACGAGTCTTTTGTTCTTCCGCTCCAGTTGGGCATTGGCGCTCTCCAGTGCCTTTTCCGCTTCGGCTTCTTCTTGCCTAAGCTGTACCGTCTCAAAGCAGCTCTCAAGTGTTGCCAGGAGATCATCCCCGTCGATGGGCTTCCGAAGATACGCGTGTGCCCCTTCACGGACGGCCCGAATGGCCGACTCCAACTCCGCATAAGCCGACATTAGAACGCAAAGCGTGTCCGGTTTGGTCTGCCTGAGTTCCGCAACGAGGTCCAGACCGTCTTCTGTGCCCAGGCAGACGTCCACCAGCGCAACCTGAGAGTCGAAATGCTCGTCGACAGAGAAGGCGTCTTCGGCGGCAGGCGCGACGGCACATGGGTAGCCGTGGGACTCCAGGATGTCGGCAAGGCTCTGCGCGAAATCCTCATCGTCATCAACGATCAGCACGCGGCACTTATCGTTCGTGTGCACCTCGGTCAGCAGATCCGTCATGGGGACCGGTCCTCCCTTGCCCCTACAAGTCCCCTGCATCTGAAAACGATCGCTGACATCAAACGATCCCACCAGAATAGCCGTTGTCTCACGGCGCCGCGGGAAATCCGAGTGCCGTCTTCTCCAGGTTTCTGGTCGGGGCCTGGACCCAACGGACCAGCGCGTCGATCACCAGCGGGTTGAACTGTTGACCCGATTCCTGCGTCAAGAGTCTTACGGCGGTCGGCACGTCACGCCCCTTCCGGTAGATCCTGTCGGAGGTGATTGCATCGAACGCGTCCGCTACTGCCAGCACTTGGGCTCCGAGGGGGATCGCTTTGCCGCGAATACCGTCGGGATAACCCTTGCCGTCCCACCGCTCGTGGTGGTTCCGAATGATGGGGATCTCACGTCCAAGAAAGCGCAGCCGGTCGAGGATGCGTGTGCCGATGAGGACGTGCTGCTCCATGATGCTTCGCTCTCTGGGCGTCAACGCTCCCGGTTCTTGGAGAATGGCGTCGGGCACACCGATCTTGCCGATGTCGTGAATCATGGCGGCCCGGCGAATGACGTCCACTTCATCGGGCTCGAGACCCATGTCTTCGGCAATGCCCGTGGCATAGCGCGCCACGTTTTCCGAGTGTCGCTTCATGTACGGGTCGCGCGCCTCGAGGGCACAAGCCAGGCTCTGAACGCTGCCGATGAACGTCTCTCTGGCAAGATGTGAAAGACTGCTCAGACGCTGCTGGAGTTTCTCAATGGCCTCCTGCTGCAAAGTGGCCTCCTCCAGGTTGTCGTCGTAAACCGGGTCCCAGGTCCTCGTGCAATTGTGGCCGGAGGTCTTGGCCGCGTAAAGCGCCTCGTCGGCCCGACGGATAAGGCTTTCCGGCCTTTCGCGTTCACCCGCCTTCGCCGAGCCGATGCCTATGCTCACCGTGACCTGCAGTGATATGTTCTCGTCGGAGACGGTCAGTTCGGCGACTCGCTTGCGGATGCGTTCGGCCCCGCAGAAAGCCTGCTGGCCATTTGTGACAGGCATGAGAATTGCGAACTCGTCACCACCGTACCGCGCCACAACGTCCGAAGCACGCGCGGTGTCTTTGAGTGTCCTGGCCACCTCGACAAGCACCTCATCGCCAAATGCGTGTCCATGGGTATCGTTGATCGCCTTGAAATGGTCGATGTCCATCATGACCAGCGCGGTGTCCGTCGCATAGCGTTTCGCCCGTTGACACTCGCGCTGGAGTATCTCGAAGAACTCCCGCCGGTTGCTGAGCCCCGTGAGTTCGTCGGTTGCGGCCAGTTCGGCGAGCCGCCGGTTCTTCCTCTCGAGTTCGGAGTTCGCAGTTTTCAGGGCATCCTCAGCGGCGGCTTTCTCCCACTGGAGCCGGAGTTCCTCAAAGCATGTTTCGAGCGTGGACAGAAGCTCGTCCGGTTTGAACGGCTTTCTGAGGTAGGCGTTGGCCCCCTCGTGCAGGGCGCCAATAGCCGATTCCAGGTCCGCGTAGGCCGACATCATGACGCACAGGATGTCCGGTCTGATCTCCTTCAACTCGGCGATCAGGTTCAGACCGTTCTCGCTGCCCAGCCGGACATCGACCAGTGCCACGTCGGCAGCGAAATCCTCGACGACCGAGCAGGCGCTGTCTGCGTCCGAGGAGACCCCGCAGGGATACCCGTGTGACTCGAGGACATCGACAAGACTCTCCGCGAAGTCCTGATCGTCTTCGACGATCAGTACACGACGCTCCCCGTCGCTCGGAGCTGCGGTCGGTTCATCTACCATGGGGGCTGGTCCTTCCTTCCACACCCCCCCCAGGATTCGAACGAGATCGTCGGGATCAAACGGCTTGAGCAAAATACGCGCCACTTCGAGGCACCGCATGGTCTCTGGAGACCCGGCCTGCTCAGCCGCGGAAGCCGTGAAGATAACTGTTGGCAGCGCGCGACCTGCGTCTTTCATTCCTTGGAGCACCTCGGCGCCTGTCTTGACCGGCAGCTTCAGGTCCAGAATGAGCAGGTCAATGTCGTCGTGGTCAAGCAGATGCTCAAGGGCCTGCTGGCCATCGTAGGCAACACAAACCCGGTACTGCTTCGCTTCCATGGCCTCGCGGAGATTTTCGGCAAAATCCGTGTCGTCGTCGGCGATGAGGACCCCGCCAGCCGGCTCGATCAACTGAACCATCTTCAGGATGTCGGCCGTGTCGAGCGGCTTGCGGAGTGTGAGCCAGGCACCGGCCTCGACGATCACGTTCAGAAGGTCCTCGACACTGTGACCGGTCATGAGAACCAGCTTGGCCTCGGGCCTGATGCGCCGTATGTCCAGGAAGGATTCGACACCGTTTCTCCCCGGCAGCGTGACGTCCATGAACGTGACGTCAAAGTGTTCCTTCCTGAACTTCTCTATCGCCTCTTCACCGCTCAAGGCCGTGTCCACGTGATGTCCGTGCAGGTCCAGGACGTCCGCCATGCTGTCGGCAAAATCCCGGTCATCATCGACAACGAGGATGCGAAGTGTGCTCACCTCACGCCTCCTGTTCCCCGCGCGGAAGCCACAGCGTCACCACCGTTCCCTTGCCCTGCTGGCTTTCGATCTCTACGTCGCCGCCGTGCTGCTCCATGATCTGCTTGACAATGGGAAGTCCCAGGCCCACGCCGAAGGTCTTGGTGCTGTAAAGCGGCTCGAAGACCTTTTCGAGTTCATCCTGGGGAATGCCAACCCCCGTGTCCTTCACCCGGATCTGCACCTGACCGTCGGAAAGGCAGGTTTCCACCACCAGTTCCCACTCACCTTCGCCCTCGTCCCAAGCCATGGCTTGACAGGCGTTCTCGATGACGTTGGTCACGCATCGGTGCATGCGTTCCCGGTCAAATGCGACGTTGGCCCCACAGCGAAGCTTTCTCGTAAGCCGGACCGTCTTCGGGATATGCACTTCATCGACGACCCCGGCAAGCCACTGGTCGATATCGGTCGGCTCCGGCGCGAGGCGGTTGGTGCGGGCGTAGCCCAACAGCTCTCCGATGATGCGGTCGCATCGCTGGATGTTGCGCTCAGCACGGTCCAGTGCCCTGTCCACAGCTGCATCTTGCCCGCGCACCCGCTCTCGGACTGAGAAGACCGAACTTCGTATAGTGCCCAGCGGATTGCGGATCTCATGACTGACGGAACCCGTCAGTTGGCCTAGTGCCGCCAGTCGCTCCTTGCGGAGCAGACCTTCCTGCGCGGCCGCCAACTTCGCCGTCCGGTCCCTGACCAACTGTTGAAGATGGTTGTGGTACTCGGCCAGCTCTGCTTCGGCCCTCTTCTGCTCGGTGACGTCGCTCATCACGGCCCGCCACACGGGCGCGCCGTCAGCGTCCCGTGCCACCGTCGCCTCCAGCCGCGCCCAGAATTGAGCGCCGTCTTCTCTTGACAGCCGCATCTCGCACACCTGCGGCGAGCCCGTTTCAAAGAGCGTCTTGCGGTGCCGGTAGTAGATGTCCTGGTCTTCGGGGACGATGAAGTGGGATAACGGCTGCTTCACCAGAGCGCCCCTTGCCACCCCCAACAGCGTGGCGGCGGTGAGATTGGCCTCCAGGATCAGCCCCTGTTCACTGACGGTGATATAGCCGGTCGGCGCTAGGTCGTACAGGTCGAAGTACCGTGCCCGCGAGGCTTCCAGTTTCGCTTGCGTGCCGCGCAGTTCCTCGTTCTGCATCTCCAACTCGATCTGATGCACCTGCAGTTCGTGGAGCGCCTGTCGCGCCTGCTCGGAGGAAAGCGCCTCCATGTTTTCCGGCATCCGGGCGCCTTTTTCCCGGGCGACCTCATCCGCCCGCTTGCGTAAGACCAGCCCTGAGCTTGCCGAAGGGACACCCGCCGGACCTGAACGGGTCTCTTCTTCAGTCATGGTCTCTCCCCTTCCCCAGTGACTGCGCCACCTTCAGCCGGGTCTCCCACGCCTCGCGCCCGCTCTGTGGTCGCAATGGCATAGACCTCCCCGGCCTCATTCACCAGCACGCTGGCGGTCAGCCACACCTCCACTCCGGTGCTCGGCTCCCTGAGCCAGTGCTTGGCCATATGGTACGACACTATTCGGCTGCAAAGCGTGCATGGTTTAGACGAAGTGGACGGAGTTTATGGTACAAATAATTGGCACTGCTGGAGGAAAGGCGGGGAATTACTGCGGTACTGCGTACTGACTAATATGGATGGGAACGATACGGGCATGAAGACAGCAAATGCGGGAGAACTGCCGGCCCATCCAGGTCACCACGATTGCGCGTGGAGCACCTGCCGCGCGTGCTCGGGGGAAAGCGCCTCCATGTTTTCCCGTATCCGGGCGCCTTTTTCCCGGGCGACCTCATCCGCCCGCTTGCGTAAGACCAGCCCTGAGCTTGCCGAAGGGGCACCCGCCGGACCTGAACAGCTCTCTTCTTCCGCCATGGTCTCTCCCCAGTGACCACGCCACCTTCAGTCTACGGTCCCGTGCCTCGCGCCCGCTCCGTGGTCGCCATGGCATGGACCTCTCCGGCCTCATTCACCAGCGCGGTGGCGGTCAGCCACACCTCCACGATCCGGCCGTCCTTGACGATCCGCTGCGTGTGATAGGGCCTAAGGACCTCAGCCCGGCCAAGCTGCTTCACCATAGCTGCGGCTTCCTTGCGCAGACCCTCGGGAATCAGGTCGCGGATGTTCATCGCCAGCGCCTCGGTTTCGCTCCATCCGTACATCCTTTCCGCTCCCGGGTTCCACGCCAGGATGCGGCCCTGAAAATCCTGCACCGTGACGGCATCGTGCGCGTCGTGCACCACCACGGCCAGGCGACACAGGGCCTCGGTTTCCCGCAGCGCCGCCTGGGCCTTTTTCATCTCGGTAATCTCCGTGAAGGTGATCACCGCGCCCTCGATCACGTTTTCCAGGGTACGATAGGGCCGGATGCGCAGCAGATACCACGTGCCCGCTTTGGTCTGCACTTCGACCTCCTTGGGCGTCAGGGTGTCCAGCACGGTCTGCACGTCCTCCACCATGCGATCATAGCCCACCAGGTTGGAGACGATGTGGCCGACCGGCCGTCCCACGTCGGTCCGGATCAGGTTGATCACCTCGGTGGCGGTGGGGGTGAAGCGCTGGATGCACAGTTGATGGTCCACAAAGATGGTGCCGATGTCCGTGCTGGCCAGCAGGTTGTTCATGTCGTTGTTGGCCCGCGACAGATCGCTTACCTTCTGTTGCAGTTCGGCGTTGACGGTGGCCAGCTCCTCGTTGACCGACTGCAGCTCCTCCTTGGAGGTCTCCAGTTCCTCGTTGGTGGACTGCAATTCCTCGTTGACCGACTGCATCTCCTCATTGGAAGACTTGAGTTCTTCGTTAGAGGTCTCCAGTTCCTCGTTGGTGGTCTGGAGGTATTCTTCCTTGGCCCGCAGTTCGCGCTTGAGCGCCGCGATGCGTGCGTCGGCGTTTGTGGCGCTCTTGCCCGCGCCTTTGACCGAATCCACGGCGGCAGCCTTTTCGGGTCGTTCGTGGTGCGACGTCGGCACTTCCTCCAGGATGACCAGGAACAGGTTCGGCTCGGCTGCCGCGTCGGGGCCTCCGGCCACCGGCCGCACCGTCAGATTGACGGAGGCATGGTCGCCGTTGGTTTTGACCTGCAAGCCCGTGCGGTGCACCGGCTCTTTATGAGCCACGGCTTGGTGCAGGGCGGTGGTCAAGTCCCGCCGCAGCCCTTCGCGGGCCATCTTCAGGATGTTCATGCTGGACTCGCCTGGGGCCGGCTCCAGGTACAGGCCGGTGCGGCCGTGGAGGTAGAGGATGTCGCCGTGTTCGTTGATGAGCGCGCCGACCGGGGCGTACTGTTGCAGAAGCGCCCGCTCCGTCAGCTCGCGCAGGGGGAGATTGCTTCTGTCAGGCGCCTTCCCGGACGGCTGTGGAGCGGCCCCGACTTCCGTCATGGCCGGGAGAATCTTCCTCATGGTCGGCCGGTGTGCGCCGTGAATGCCCTCTTTGCGTTGATACACCTTCGACTTGCGATCCACCGTGGCAAACAGGTCGGCGAACTCGCCCACGGACTCCGAGGTGCCCAGGAAGAGAAAACCGCTCGGGTTCAACGCATAGTGGAACAGGGGGACGAGCCTGCTCTGCAGCTCCCCGCTCATATAGATGAGCAGGTTGCGGCAACTGATCAGGTCGAGTTTGGAAAACGGGGGGTCCTTGATCACGTCCTGCTCGGAAAAGACCAGCATGTCGCGGATGCCTTTGTGGATGCGGTAGACGCCGCCGCCCGGCTCCTGGGCGAAGAAGCGCGCCAGCCGCTCCGGTGAAACGTCGGCGGCGATGCTGGCGGAATAGACGCCGGCGCGGGCCTGTTCGATGGCATGGCTGTCGACGTCGGTGGCGAACACCTGCACCTTGAGGCTCTGCTTCAGCACGTCCAGACGCTCCTGAAGCAGGATGGCGATGGAATAGGCCTCCTCGCCGGTGGAACAGCCGGGCACCCAGACCCGCATCAATGCGCCCGCGGGCTTGTCGTCACAGAGGCGCGGGATGACCTGGGCTTCGAGCGCCGCGAAGGCCTCCGGGTCACGAAAGAAATTGGTGACGCCGATCAACAGGTCGCGAAAGAGGGCCTCCGCCTCGACCGGGTTTTTCTGCAGGTAGCTCACGTACCCGTCCAGCCGCTCGATCTGGTGGTTAGCCATGCGCCGCTCGACGCGGCGTCTTACGGTGTTTTTCTTGTACTGGGAGAAGTCGTGTCCCGTCTGGGCGCGCAGCAGGATGAGGACCTTCTTCAGCGCGTCTTCGGCCTTGGGGGCCGGCGGAGAGACCGGGCGGGGTGCTTTCCCGAACGCGCGGCCGACGGCAGGAACCCATAAGGACCCTGCGAGGCGAACGGCGCCGCGTTTGCGGGTCCCGGCGTCGGGACCGCGGTGCTTGGGCCGACAACGGTTGGTGCCTCGCCCCGCGTGCATCTCTCGACGAAAGTGTTCGCGTGGGTCACGGGACGGGTCTCGGGAACCGTCAGGTCCCGGGGCGTGGGGACGACGGCTCATCTGTCGCGCGGGATGGGGGGACGGTTTGGGGAGCCGGGTCGGCCTGCACGGACCCGGCGGCCGTCGCTCCACGTCTCGCACGCTTCCCCTTCCGGATGCTGAGGCACGCCCCGGCGAAGAGCAGCACGAAGCCCAGAAGGACGTACCGCCAGGAATCCAGCAGGACCGACGCGACCACGAGCCGCCAGGCGATGGGGACGCAGAGGATGACCATGGACGACCAGTGACGGAGACGCATCCGGAGTCCGACGACTAGCGCGAGGAGCACGAGGACGGCAAGGACGTCCTTGACGCCGAGTTCGGACGGGAGGAAGTCAAAGGCGCAGATCATGGTTCCCAGGGCGGCCGGAACGAGGACCGCCGGGGGCATGCGGCCGAAGAGGATCGCCACGACCAGCGTCCCGACGCCTGCGAGGCCGAGGACGGCACCCTCCCAACTCAGCTCCATGAAGCGGGCGAATCCCTCGAACGCATCCGTCGCCGCGAAACCCAGGACGCCCACGACGACGGCCAGGACGCAGAGCGCCGCGCTCCGCCGCACCACTCCCACGACCAGCAGCCCCGACACGATCAGCACTCCCGAGAGGTGCCAGTGGAGGTCCCCCGGTGACGCGGCGGAGGATGTCAGGGTCAATACGACGCCGAGGGCGTAGAAGGGCACCACGGGGAAGAGTATGCGGCATCGCTTGCGGATGCCCGTGAGGAGGACCGCCGCGCCCGTCAGTCCGAGGAAGACCGGGGGATACCAGAGCAACTGGACTCCGAGGCCGGGCTTCTCCAGGACGGGTCCTTCGATGAGCGCGCAGAGGAATGCGGCGAGGGGGATCGCTGCGAGTCCCGTCTCGACATAAGCGGGTTCGGACCGCAGACGCAGTGCGAGCTGGACTGAGAAGAGCGACAGGATGCTGACGAGAGGCAGGTAGTCGATGAACGCCGAGTGGACGTCGAAGACGTAGGCGAGCGCGCGCTGGTGGACACCCGCCGCGACGAGGAGGACGAGGGCGAAGACCCAGCCCATGGTCGGTCGGCGGAGGAACGGAACACGAACGCTCGACGTGTCGGCGGACCTGGGGCGCCGAAGCGCCCCGTCCAGAAGAACGATCACCCCCCCGGCGAGCAGCACGAGCCAGCTGGCGAGCCACTGCTCCCGGCCGATGCTCTTCGTGGTGGTCGCCTCGGCAAGACGCGCACCCGCCAGGAAGTTCCACCCGAGCACGACGGCCAGCCCCGCCCACAGGACCGGACCGATGCTCATGCCGATGAAGCGCCGAAGCACGAACACCTTTCCCATCGCCAGGACGAAACAGCATGCCCCGATGAGCAGCACCCACCGCGGCTGGCTGACGTTGGACGTCGTGGTCAGCGCGATCCCGCTCACGACGAGAAAGACGCCCGAGAGCACCACGAGGGAGATCGCGTCATCCGTGACATCCTGCCAGAGCACGATCACGAGGAGCGCCGCGAGGAGCGCGATTTCGTAGACGTTGAGGGCGACGATGCAGGGCAGGGTTTCGCCGAGGACGAACGACCGTGCGAAGACCGGTCCCAGAATGGCCGCGATGCCGCCGAGGACGCACATCGCACTGAGGCAATAGAGGACGCTGCCGCCGTTGACACTGAGGAAGTCACGGCAGGCGGCGAGGTCGACCGGCTTGTCGAGCGGGCCCAGACGGAGCGGCCTTGTGAGGAGGCCCGGCGGCTCGGGAGGCGGGGGAGTCTCCTTCCCGGGCGGATGGTGCGGTGGGCCCTCGGGGTCGTCTTCCATGGTCCCCCTCCGGTCGGCGCACTTCTCGAGACGGTGAACCGCTGATCCCTTACCCGCTCCCCATTATCATGATAGGACACAGGGCCCCGCTTTTCAATAGCCATTTCCATCGAGGGCCGCGGCAGGCGTGTCAGGACCACATCCGCCGGTCGAGGCTGCGGTGCTGGACGGCTTCGGAGCAGGTCCACACCTGTCTCGGTGTGCAGGAGCACTCCTTCTCCGGGTGCCCGAGGAACCCGCACGGACACCCGTGTGGACGGATTGCCAAGAAATACGTCCCCAAAATCCCCTCTGCCGTGCCTGGAACGAGTGCCCCTGAGGCGCGATGAATGAGCACCCGTGTGGTCGGATGACCAACCCATACACTCCTCAGGATGCAGTCTTCTATCATGGGTGTAGCGGGGCGGGATTCGATCCTGATTCTCTGAGTTTTCTGGAGGGGGAGGAGGTCGAACTGGAGCCCCTTGCCGCCGCTCTGGCTTGAGCCGTCATTTCTTGTCCTCTCCGCCTTCCGTCGGCGCGATCAGCCGCCAGACGAAATAGGGATAGTCTATGGCGGCCACGCCGGGGCTGTAGTCTTCGTGGTAGGGCTCTGCCGTCGCCGTGAACCGGAGTTTCCTGACCGGTACCGGATCGAATTCCATGGGCAGGAAATCGGCGTCGCCCAGAATGCCTCTCAGTTCCCCGACCTTGCGCCAGGTCTCGCCGTCTTCGGAAACCTCCAGCGTCACGTCCAGCCGGTGGTTGCGGCCCAGAGTGTAATAACCGTGGTAATAGCCGCAGGTCGGGCCGCGCAACTCCACCCGGCACAGCTTCACCGCCGGCTCCAGAACTTGAACGACGCCGAAGGGCTTGTATTCCGTCCTGCAACCCACCTGGCCGCAATCGTTGCTCGAGAAGCCGGAGGCACGAGTGCCTCCTTCGGTTGCCCACGTCGCGCCGGGCGTCAGCTCCAGGCGGCTCTTCGTCTCCCCCCGAGGCCCCTTCAGCGTCACCGCGTATCGCGTGTTGGCGCCTCCGACCGCTCCACACCTCTGCAGCACCACTCCCGGCCTTGCCGGCGCTTTGATCGGCGGCAGGAGCGGCGGACGATCGGCTCGTTTCGACCAGTAATTGAAGTCCTGTTCGATCGGTTCCACGCCGGTGATCGCGATGAACGTCTGACATTGGGAGTTGACCATCTTCCTGTCATCGCCTTGCTCGTATGCCGGAGTGAAGAACTCCAGGTGCTTGATGACCTTCGCCGGATACGGGTTCACCCATTCATTGACCTTGAGCATCACCCATGAGCCACCCGGACAATTCCCCTTCCAGCCGATCCGATCGAGAAGAGGGATCTCATTGGGCGAATCATAGGGATTGTTCCAGAAGTCATGCATGTCCCAGGGACGGAAGCAATCGACCGGCAGCCACGTGTCGTCCTCGTAGGTCACCCGGCATGTGGGAAACAGCCAGGCATGCCAGCCCCGCCATTGCGGACTCGCCTGCCAGCCTGCACGGAGGAAGGCCAGGCTCGCCAGTTTTCGCTCCACCGGTATCGGCCCGGCGCCTTCAATCACCGCTGCGGCGTCCTTCGGATGGGTACTGCCGGGCGTGGGACGTCCCAGGGTCAGGATGCATTTCCCGTTGTTCTTTGCCGGGTCGATGATGTCGAACGCCACTCCGGACAGGACCTGCTTTCCCGTGGGGACGTATCGCAGGTCAATCGCCGGCATGCGTCCGGGCTCCAGCGTCTCCCTGCCCGTCGCCTGTCCCGTGTGATTCACGAAGGGGCGGAGATCAATGAGGAAGAATCCGGGCCGGTCGCCCGCCCGCCACGACGGGAAGTCGCGGCGGAAGCGCCAACTGTTCCCCCACACCCGCAGGTCCTGGAAGTCGATCTTTTCACGGGGGCACTTGTCCGCCCCGTACCACATCCTCTCGACCGCCGACGGATGCCCCGCCCAGAACGGCGTATCGGTCAAGTGGGATGCGGTCCCCAGGTCGGTTGCCATGCCGTCAAGATTGATACGCTCGACGGAAGGCCAATCGAGAGGGCCGTTCGCCGTGCGCGAGGGGAGCAGTCTGGATCTGATGAAGTCCTTGAATCCCGGCGATCCATCATCCGGCAGGATATACTCCAGGTCCGTCGGCAGGGATTTCACGTCCGCCGCCACGATCGCCCGCTTCCATTTCAGATCGTCCCTGTCGCCGAACGCCACGTCCCACGGCTCCAGCACCCCCGTCATCTGCCGTTCCCTCAGGTGGCGCGCGATCTTCTCCGCGAAGAGCGCGTACAACTCATCCTTGCTCTTCCCGGTCTTCCGACAGTTCCGGCAGACCGCCCAGCGGGCGCCGCTCTGAGCCCAGGGAAGCACCAGCCCCCCCAGCCAGATCTTTCCCGGGCTGCCGCACAGTTCCCGGAGTTCATCAATCCTGGCGAAGATGAGATCATAACTCCTCGGATTCACCGGGCAGAGGTTCAAAGCCGAGCCCAACTCCTCCGGCGCCTCGTCCGGGTCGCATTCCACCACGCTGTAATCCTTGCTCGCCCGAACAAGCTTGTCCCATCCACACGGACTGCACCGTGGATGCCCGAGCAGCATCGGCCGGATCTCCATGTGGTGCTGGTCCCGGATCCGGCGGCTGACCTTCGCAACCAGTCCGGTCGGCCAGGCGAGCGCCGGTCCCTCTATGGCCGTGTACGTGGCGTTCCACTTGAATCGGCTCTGCAATTGGCAATTACGCAGAAGCCGCGGGATCTCCGACGGCACATAGCCGAACAGGGTGCTCTCGGTGAAAAACAGGCTCCGGTCGAGCGTCGCCGGCCAATCCTCGATCTTCATGCACCGCACGCCCAGACCGTTCTGCTTCGGGTCCCGGGAACTGTGCCAGCGACAGGCCATCATCAGGCTCTGCACGCCCCAGTAGAGGCCGTCGTCGTCGCCGCCCAGCACCACCACCCCTCGTGGAGACGCCCGCAGGGCGTAGGCCTGCGGCTTGGTCGCGATCTCCAATTGCTCCTCCCGGCGCAGTCGCTCCGCCAGGGCGCCCCGCCTGGGCTGTCCCACATACACCACGTCGTCCAATTTCGTCTCCGCCGCGGCGGGTTCCTCCGTCACCGGCACTTCGATCCGCCATCGGTCGTGGATCTCCTCCCGGATCTGCTCCGCCACCTTGCGTGCCTGAGCATCCGGCTGCGCCACGATCCGTGTCCCGGGCCCGATGATGAACCAGCCTTCCGCCTCTTCCATCGTCCTCGGCCTCGGGACGATCTGGCCGGCGTCCGGGTCCGGCG
>DATKVD010000623.1:0-18810 GCA_035530235.1 Planctomycetota bacterium
GATGAGCGAGTCCGGCGTGCGGATCGGCATGCAGCGCTTCGCGCTCGACCGCTTGCCCATCGGCTGGTGTCTCGAAGACCTCTTGGTACGAAACGGGGTCCTGGGAGGCGGCTCGACCGTCATGATCAGACGTGAGCTGCTCGAGCGGGTGGGCCCCTTCGACACCGCACTGCTCATCGGTCAGGACTGGGACCTGTGGCTGCGCCTGGCCGTGCACTGCCGGTTCCATTACACGCCGCGGGCGCTGATGGCCTACCGTCAGCGCGAGGGCAGCATCTCGACCGGCGGGGGGGGCGTGCTGCGAACTCTCTTCGACTACATCATTGTCGAGCGGGCGTTCGCCAGACAGGACGTGCGCAGGAAGTACAGCGAGGGCCGCATCGCGGCCATCCGACGACGGGCCGAGGCCGTCCGACTCTACAACGGCGGCTCGCGGCTGCTCCGCAGCGATCAGTCCGCTCTCGCCGTCAAGAGCTTCCTCCAGTCCTGTCGGGTTTCACTGGTCAACTTCCGACAGATCGCCATGCTCTTCGTCAGTCTGGCGGCCCGACTGCCGCTGGTCAATCGCAGGTTCCTGCTCAAGGCGACCCGAAAGTGACGCAACCCGATCCCGACGACAACCTGACCGGCGCCGGTCCCGAGACGGACCTCTTCAGGACCGATCATCTCGGTGCGGACCTGAAGGGTCGTTCGGTTCGCGGTGGGATGGTGACGGTGACCGCACGGGTGACGGGGTTCCTGCTGCGCATGGGGTCGCTCGCCGTGCTCGCACGTCTCCTCACCCCGGCCGATTTCGGTCTGATCGCCATGGTCACCGCCGTCATCGGCTTCATGATTCTCTTCAAGGACCTCGGTCTCTCGCACGCGACGATCCAGAAGAAGGACATCACGCACCGCCAGGTGAGTGCGTTGTTCTGGATCAACGTGGGTTTCAGCGTCGTGATCATGGGGGTGACGGCGGCGCTGTCCCCGCTCATCGCGTGGTTCTACGGGGAGCCTCAGCTCGTGGGGGTGACGCTGGCGCTGGCGGCGGGGTTCGTCTTCAGCGGACTCACCACGCAGCACCAGGCGCTGCTGCGACGACAGATGCGCTTCGGTGCCCTGGCGATGGTGCAGGTGGCGTCCACGGTGGCGGGTGTGGCGGCGGGCATCGTCTCGGCGGCGTTCGGCGCCGGCTACTGGGCCCTGGTGGTGATGATCCTGGCCACCGAGGCCGGCATGACGGTGGGGGTGTGGACGGTCTGCGGGTGGCGGCCCGGTCTTCCCCGGGGACGCTCCGGCGTCCGCGCGCTCCTCGCCTTCGGCGGCTACCTCACCAGCTTCAGACTGGTCAACTACTTCGCCAGAAACCTTGACAACATCCTCATCGGACGCGTCTGGGGCGGACGCATGCTGGGACTCTACGCCAAGGCCTACAACCTGCTCCTGCTCCCGCTCAACCAGATCAACCAGCCGCTCGGCGAGGTCGTCTTCCCCGCGCTCAGTCACGTCCAGGACGACCGACCCCGGTTTCGCGACTATTACCTCAAGAGCCTCTCGATGCTCACGCTGGTCACCGCACCCACATCCATCCTCTGTCTCGTCCTCGCCGACGAGATCATCCTCACCGTCCTGGGACCGCAGTGGACCGAGGCGGGAGACATCTTCCGTCTCCTGGCCATCGGCGCGCTCGTCCAGCCGCTGATGAACTCCGCCGGATGGCTCTACGTGCCGACGGGTCGCGCCCGCGATCTGCTGAAGTTCGGCAGCATCGGCGTGGTGCTCATCGTCGTCTCGTTCTTCGTGGGTCTGCCTCACGGGGCGGTGGGGGTGGCGCTGTGCTACTCCTGCGCGGTGCTCCTCTGGGTGTGGCCCTGCATGCATTTCGCCGCACGCGACACGCTCGTCGACTGGCGGGGCATCCTCGATGCGGTGCGTCACCCCGTGCTGGGCGCCCTGGTCAGCGGGGCGCTCGCTTTCGCGCTGCGGTGGCTGCTCGCGAACGTGCTCACCGCATGGGCCGTCCTCCTGATCGGTGCGACGGTCATGGGCGCGACCTACGTGCTCCTGGTGTTCTGGGTCTTCGGCCGCCGGGATTTCTACTTCTCGGTGCTCCGTGGGTTGCGAGCGCCGCGGTGACGTATTCCGGTTTTCTATCCGGCGAAGTTGACTTGTGTGATGAGGAGAAGACCTTGCCGATCAGTTCACCCGAGAAGATCAGTACCGTGATGAACTTCGTGACCCGGATGTGGCCGCGTCCGAGGCGCATCCTGGACGTCGGAATCGGATGGGGCACTTATGGGCTGCTTTGCAGAGAACACCTGGACCTCGTCAGGCGGGATCCGAGCAAGTACAAACGGGACGACTGGCAGACCGAGATCGTGGGCGTCGAGGTCTTCGAGGGCTATCGCAATCCCGTGTGGGATTACGCCTATGACGAAGTGCACGTGGGTGACGCCACGACGGTGGTGCCGCGCTTGGGCTCCTTCGACCTCGTGCTCCTGTGCGATGTTCTGGAGCATCTGCCGAAGGACGTCGGCAGGAGTTTCCTGGAGAACGTGCTCTCTCAGTCATCCTGTGTCATCGTGAGTTCACCGAGGGGTTACAGCGAGCAGGATGCGGCGCCCTACGGGAATGAGTGGCAGCGTCATGTCTCGGGATGGTCGAAGAGAGACCTGCGCCGTTGCCACAGGGTGTATCGACGCTGCGGACGGGGTTTCGTCGCGTTTCTCTCCAGGGGCCGTCTGCCGAACGGCGTGACGCGCTTCAGCCTGCTGAAGCGGCGTGTCGCGGCACACCTGCCTCCCTGGGTTGTCCGGGCCTACTCACGACTTGAGAGGTGGCTCCGGGGAGACAAGGAGTCCGCGAAGGGCGGCGGGGGGTGATCCGTCGTCGACAGGGCAGGCGAGGTGCAGATGCGGCCGTTCTTTTCGTTGTTGCGGGGCGCAGTCTTGGGATGACGGGCGGAGGTGGAGAACATGGCTCGAAAGCGTGTCAGCGATGTGTCACAGGCTGAGACAGAGTATTACTGCGACAAGAGATACAACGACCTGTCGCGATTCGTATCCTACGGCTATCAACTCAAGGAACTGTGGGCTCTGAATCCGCAGCGGGTGCTGGAAATCGGCGTCGGGAACGGTGTCCTATCTTATGTCCTGAGGCGCTCCGGCGTGAGATTGACGACGCTTGACGTGGAGGCCGACCTTCAGCCAGACGTGGTGGCTTCAGTTGACGACATGCCGCTGGCCGATAATCAGTTCGACGTTGTCACTTGCTTCGAAGTCCTCGAGCACCTGCCCTTTGAAGACCTGCCTGTGTGTCTTCGGGAGATGCACCGAACCACCACAGGCCACGTGCTGATCACGCTACCGGATATCACGCCGTTCTGGCGGATGTACATTCCGAGGATCGGCCTGAAGTCGGGAAGGCTTCTTCTCAGCATCCCGTTTGTCCCGCACCGAAAGACGCCCAGGTGTGCGCACCACTACTGGGAGATTGGCGTGCAGGATTACCCGCTTCGGAAGGTGCGTGCAGCGATCCGATTGGCGGGCCTGCGGATACACAGGTGCTACCGGATATGGGAGAATCCTTACCACAGGATGTTCGTGCTTGCGAAGCTTCAGCAGTCGAATGGCTCGAGCCTGTCCTGCTGATGCTGGAGAGGCCGAGGAAGACAGCGTCATCGAGCACGTTAAACAGATCCCCTGCTTGACAAGAACAAGGTGGTCGAGGTGAGACACAGCGCTGTGGTCCCGATGATTTCCGTGCTGCTGACGACCTACAACCGCTCAGGCGTCTTGATGGAGACGCTCGAAGCGATGTGTGCCGTCGATGCGACCGGACTCGAAGTCGAGTTCGTGGTCGTTGACAACAACAGCACCGATGACACGCAGGAGGTCCTTCGACATTACGCCGACCGGCTGCCGCTGGTTGCGCTGTTCGAATCCCGGCAGGGGAAGAACCATGCCATGAAACGTGCCCTGACGCACGCACACGGGGGCCTCCTGGTGTTTACCGACGATGACGTGACCCCCGTCCCCGGGTGGCTCCGCGCCTACGTCTCGGCCCAGACCCGTTGGGTCCAGAACGTCGCCTTCTGTGGACCGGTGGTGTCCCGGCCGCCCGAGTCGGCCGACCCGCTCATCAGCCAGGTGGTCATCGGCACGGTCGGCGTGGCGCACATGGACCCGGCCTGTCCGGAGGGACCTCTTCCGGTTGACCTCGATGCGAAAGGTCCCAACTTCATGCTGACGCGCTCCGCGTTCGAACAATTCGGACTGTTCGTAGATCCCCTGCTCGGTCCCACCGCCGACAGACCACGCGTCGCTGGCACCGAAGCCTCCCTTTTCGAACAACTCCAGGCTGCGGGACAGCACCCGATATTCGTCCCGGAAGCGAGGGTGGTTCACCGCACTCCTCCGGAATTCTGGACGCTGGCCAACCTGGAACGTCGGGCCATCGGACAGGGACGCGGAAGCGCTCACATTCGGCGGATTGACCGACGGTGTCCGCGCATCCTCGGCATTCCTTGGTTCAAGTTCCGCACGCTCACCTGGGCTCTGCTGAGGGAGGTCGCATGCGGGGGCCTCGGGATGCGCGTGCGTCGACACCGGATGCGACTGCGGCGAATAGGGTGCCAGGCGGCGATCGCCGAGTATTACCGCATGTACCGAGCCGGGACGAGTCCCCCCCAGCGTTGACGTATGGATAACGAGGTGTTATACTGACCTCGGAAACACAACTGCTCTGAAGGTGAATGCCTTGTCACCGCACGCGTCGAAGGACATCCGACACGGACGCCGGGCGGAATCGTGCTGCTGCTGACGGAGGTGGGACAGGAACCCACGCCGTGCGAGCCACACACCCTCGACTGGGCCGTCGTTCAGCGGTTCGGACCCCAGATGGAGATCCTCGAGGAGAAGCACTTCGAGAAAAACGAGGGGATCTACGTGAGCAGTTTCGTGGGCGAGCCGTTCGATCACGCCAATCCCGTCAGACGCGTGGGGATACTGCTCGCGAAGCTTCGCAGGAGAACCGGAGCGAACACATGAGCGTCGAGCGTGCGACGAGGAACGTGGCAGTACCCACGTGATGAGGAGCATGATCCCGCCGGCAGCGGACGCAGCCGCTGCTAAGCCCCCCGTCGGCGTCTGCGCAGAAGCGCGAGGCCGGCGGCCGTCAGCGCAAACAGGCCCACCGTCGCAGGCTCGGGTATGGGCACTAGGACGAAGCCGCGCGTCCCGCCGCCGAACTCCCCGTGGCCAGTAATCCAGCCGCTGTCGTTGATATCCCGGGCAAAGGTCAGCACCCAACCAGAATCCGCCGCGATGAGATCGTTCAGGTCCTGCATCACGCCGTCCTCATAGAGGAAGGCATGCTCGTCACCATTATCGATGTTGGCCCACCCGACCATGCCTCCCGAGCTGTCGATGCCCAACGCCATACTGTCGGGCCCCCCCAGCGTGCCCATGTCCTGGAGCGGACCGCTGCCGCTGTAGAAGAAAGCGTGGCTGTCGCCGTTGTCGAGGTCGGCCCACCCGACAACCTGTCCACTGTCGTTGATGTTGAAGCCGTTACACTCGGCCCCCCCGAACGAGCCGAGGTCCTGCCATGAGAGGTTGTGGTAGAGGAAGACGCGTTGGTCTCCGTTGTCGAGTGTCGACCAGCCGGTGATCTGGTTGCTGTTGTTAATGGCGAACGCCCCGCCGTCCGTGCCGCCGAGGCTGCCGAGATTCTGGATGCTGCCCGTCTCGGTCCAGACGAACGGCCGTGGATCCACGCCCCCCCAGTCGAGGTAGCAGACACCGACGACGACGTTATCGTCGTTCATCCCCCGGCCGAAACTGGCAACGCCGCCCGAGAGCACCCCTAGATTGGCCACCGTGTGAGCCGACGTGTCCCACAGTCTGGCCTTGGTGCTCGGCGGGATTTGCGCGAACCCCGCCACCATCGCGTGACAATTGATGTCTATCCCGGAACTCAAGACCCAATTCGAATCCCAGTGCAGGTCCGTCATCACGCCGTTGTCCCACAGGAAGGCGTGTTCCACGCCACTCGCGTCTGTCGCCATGCCGGATACCTGCCCGGACGCGTTGACGGAGATCGCCATGGACTCGTCCCCGCCGAACGTGTCAATCTTCGTGATGGTGTACCGCACTTCGGCGTCAGCCAACGCCGACGTCACGAGCACCACCGCGGAAGCCACACCCACGAACCACGCAACCTTCCGGGACACCCCGTTCATTGTCCTTCTCCTTTCCTCCGGCGCTCCCACCCTCTCCCGTGGGGCGGGAGTCCTCTCCGCAGTGGAATAGCCGCAAATCCCATGCCGAACGCATCCCAATATCTTGTTAAATATATTAAAATCGCCGGAAAACGCGTCCATGGCCCGACTTCGGGAAGACCTCCGGGAGAGGATTTGAATATTTTCAACAGAAGCCGCATCTTTTGAATCTTTCACTGTGTCGAGAAAAATGAACACGACGGGAGCCGTTTGGCCGCCAAGTAAACACATCCCTATCTGTCCCAACAGCTTGCGCCTTGTGCAATTTCGAGTATACGCGCATTGACACTTCCAACGTGTGACCCCGAGGAGGAGCGCACCACTCCGGATTCCCGGCACCTCCGCCGCCACGCTTCGAGGTGTCGCAAATGGTGACATGTCCGGGACATACCGGGCTTCCCGGGCCTTCGCGAGGCGCCGGAACCGGTCGGCCGCCGGGACGATACGCCGCGCGTTGTGCGGCTTCCTTGACTTGCCGCCTCGGCCCTCTCATAATGGCGGTCCGGGGCCGAGCGCGCGGGGACGCGGCCGGCGAAGCTTCACAGGAGAACCGGAGCGACCATATGAGCGTCGAGCGTGCGACGAGGAACGTGGGCTGGGTGTTCGGACTGTATCTGGTGCGGTCCGCACTGCGTCTCGGATACTTCGTCTCGTTCGCACGGAAGCTCGAGCAGATGGGATTCGGCAGCTACTATTTCCTCCTCGCACCCGTCACCATCCTGTCCATCACCAGTGCCCTCGGCCTGAACGTCTACCTGATCAGACAGATCAACCGTGGGATCACGGACGTCCGACGGTTCATCAGCCGGTGCTTCGGACTCGACCTCACGTCGTCCCTCATCTTCACGATGGGGCTTCTCATCGTCGCCCCGTTCACCCCTTACACCGAGGAGGTCCGACTGGGCATGGCCATCATGGGTCTGGCGGTCGTCCCCATGGCCCTCATCGGCATGATGCACTCGGTGGGCACCGCCTGCGAGACACTGTGGCCCTACGCCGTTCTGGCCAACGCCACGCCCCTGGCGGAGGCCGGCATCGGGATCGTGCTGCTCTTCAACGGCTTCGGACTCATCAGCCTGTGCATCCTGCACACGGCGGTCTACTGGGTCTTCGCGATCGTCTTCTTCATCCTGACGCGTGTGCACATCGTCAGGTTCGGCTTCCACTTCCGGCTGCGGGCCTGGCTGGGCTACCTGAAGACATCGTGGCAGGTGGGGGTGTTCGCGGTGCAGGCCGTCCTCTACGCTCACCTGGGCGTCATCATCCTCTCGGTGATGACCGGGAACCGTCAGGTGGGACTGTTCGGTGCGGCGATGACCCTGGTGGAGGCCCTCCGTGAGGCGGCAAACGCCTTCCGGGCGGCCGTCTTCCCTTACATGGTCCGTGCCTGGCACCGTGACCCCGAAGAACTCAAACGGTTCAACGAGAGCTGTGTGCGACTGCTGGCCGCCGTCACCGTCCCCATCGGACTCCTCGGCGTCCTCCTCGCCGGTCCCGTCATCCGACTGCTCTTCCAGCAGAAGTTCGCGGGAAGCATCCCCGTGCTGCAGGTGCTGTCCTGGCTGGTCTTTCCGCTCTTCATGGAGGCCATCCTGGTGCGGGTCTGCCACGCTTCGGGACATGCCCGCCTGCCCATCCTCGGACACACGGTCATCAACGTGACACGCATCGCACTGAGTGTGGTGCTGGTGACGACGTTCGCCGACGACGCGGCCGTGGGTCTGGCCTGGGCCATGCTGATCAGCGGCGTCGCCGGGTTTGTCGTTTACACGCTGCTCATCCGACGGTATATTTACCGGTTCAGTCCGGTGGAGGCCCTGGCGCGGACGGCGGCCGGTGCGGTGGTGCCCGTGGCACTCGTCGTGCTCCTGAGCGGTCGGGTGAACCCCTTCCTTCTGGCCGTCATGGTGGTGGTCACGTCTGTGGCGGGGGTGTTTCTCTTCCGGATGTTCACGGCGAGGGAGTTCGAGATCTTCAGACGGGTGCTGCTCTCCTTCGCCGGTCGCAAGCCGGAGGTCGTCGACAGCGCGGTCAAGACCCTCGACGACACCGAGCTCTGAAACCACGCAGCACGACACGGAACGGACGTTCAAGCGGGCGGTCGGGGGTTCCGCCCGACGGGAGCGGAAGAACATTGCACAACACTTCCCGAGAGGGCCGGCGGATCGTCCCCGGCAACATCGCCCACGTGAGACGTCTGGAGCGGTACCGGTTCTTTGCCGCGGACGTCCCGGGCAAGGTGGTGCTGGACTGTGCCTGTGGGCCGGGCTTCGGGACCGCCGTGCTGAGCCGGGCCGGGGCACGCCGCGTCGTCGCCGTGGACATCTCCGAACGCGCCCTCGAACACACCGCTCGTCACTGTGCCGAACTGCGCAACGTCGAAACCCTCCGGGCCGACGTGACCCACCTCCCGTTCGACGACGAGACCTTCGACGTGGTGGTCTCCTCGGAGACGGTGGAGCACGTCGCCGACTGGACCACGGGCTTCGCCGAGCTGATCCGGGTGATGAAGCCCGAGGGCACCTTCGACGTCTCGATGCCCAACCGGCCGGTTTTCTCGGCGTTTCGTCTGGGGTCTGCGTCGCCGATGCACGTCCGTGAGACCTCGCTCCGGGGCTTGAGACTGCGACTGGAGAAGCTGTTTGAGGAGGTCGAGATGTTCGGCCAGGATTTCCAGCGACGCGGCGACGTCTTCTGCTGGACGCGTCGGTGCTTCAACGCGTGGGCCCCGACGTCCCTCCGGCAGACGATCGTCCGCCTGAAGGACTGGTACAGGAAGCGGTCGTCGCTGAGCGGCGGTGCGGCCGGGGAGCCCGTGGACTCGGACGTCTTCAGGGTCATTCCGCTTGAAGCTCATCCCGGCTGGGTGCCGATGTACGCCATCGGGCGGTGCCGGAAGCCCAGGACCGCACGTCCACGGGCATCCGCCGGGCAGACGCCATTCCGAGCACTCGCACCCGTCGGACACACCTCCAGGAGGGAGCATTGAGCCAGAAGATTTCCAGAGACCTCGAGCACGCTCGCAAGGTCATCGAGTACGAGATCAGGGCCCTCAGGAAACTCGTGCGGAAGCTGGGCCGGGAGTTCAGTGAAGCCGTCGAGACCATCCTGACGTGCCAGGGACGTGTGGTGGTCACCGGGATGGGCAAGGCGGGCATCATCGGACAGAAGGTCTCGGCCACGCTGGCGAGCACCGGCACACCGTCGCATTTCATGCACCCGGCCGAAGCCGTCCACGGCGACCTCGGCCGCATCGTCGCCGAGGACGTCGTGCTGGCCTTCTCCAACAGCGGCGAGACCGACGAGATCATCCGGCTTCTGCCCAGCATCCGCAAGATCGGGGCGAAACTGATCGGCATCACGGCGACGTCCACGTCGACGCTCGCGAAACACAGTGACGTGACGGTCGCCACGGGGATGGTGGTCGAGGCCGAGCCGTGGGGACTCGCCCCCTCGGCCAGCACCACCGCGATGCTCGCTCTCGGCGATGCACTCGCACTCACCGTCCTGCGACGACGGCCCTTCGACAAGGAGCGCTTCGCCTTCTACCATCCCGGCGGCAACCTGGGACGACACCTCCTCAAGGTGGAGGAGATCATGCGTCCGTTGAAGCAGGTGGCGGTGGTTCCGGCGACGGCGACGGTTTCGGACGCGGTGAAGGCCATTTGTGCCGGACGTGTCCACCGGACGGGAGCGGCGTGCGTGGTCGGACGGACCGGCGTCCTCAAGGGCATCATCACGGACGGCGACATCCGGCGTCGGCTCGTCGAGGACACCACGCTCGTCCACCGGAGCGTCACCGAGGTCATGACCGCAAGTCCCATCACGGTGAAGGCGGGGTCGCTCGCCGCCGACGCCTTCAAGATCCTCAAATCGAAGCGGATCGACGAGCTGCCCGTCGTGGACGTACGCGGCAGACTCCTCGGCATCGTCGACGTCCAGGACCTCCTCGACACCATCATGGTCTGATACCCGTCGGAAGACCCCAGCCATGAGTGAACCGACACCCCAAGACCGACGTGTGCTCATCATCGGATGGGACGGCGGGACGTGGAAGGTGTTCCGCCCACTTGCGGAAAAGGGGCTCATGCCGAACCTGAAGGCCCTGATGGACCGGGGAGTCTTCGGGACCATGACCAGCACCATCCCCCCCCTGACTCCTCCGGCATGGACAACCCTGCTGACCGGGCTACCTCCCGAAAGGCACGGTGTGTTCGGATTCCTTGAAGGACTCCTTCCTGGAGAGGCCGTGCCCGTGCATGGGAACAACGTCCGGCCGCTCAGTGCACTGTCCATCCGGAAAAAGGACCTTCTCGAACTCCTCGGAGATGCCGGCAGACGGGTCATGGCCGTCAACGTGCCCATGAGCTATCCCCCCCGGCCCATCAACGGCTTCATGGTCACCGGGATGATGACCCCCGACAACGCGGACAACTTCACGTGGCCGCCCGAACTCAAGAACGAACTCGACGACTACCAGATCGACGTCGTCACCGCGAGCGACAGGAAGCAACGCCGCATCGAGTACGAAAGCCTCAAGACACCCTCGCTGGTGCGCCGGTGCACGCAGGTGCTCGGGCGCCGCCTTAAGAACGTCCTCCGTCTGGGGAGAAGCCACAGCTGGGATTTCGGGATCGTCGTGTTCACCGGAACGGATCGCATCTTCCACAAGGCATGGCACGAGGTGGCGGCCCTCGCGGCCGCTGAGGCGCCGGAAAACGAGGTGCAGCGTCTGCTTGTCCAGTTCTTCAAGGCGCTCGACGACGCCTTAGGGGCACTGGTCGGGGCCTTTGACGATGCCTCGGTGATGGTCGTGAGCGACCACGGGTTCGGCCCATGGCCCACCAGGACGGTCTACCCGGACGTGCTGCTCGAGAAGCACGGACTGCTCTTCCGGCGCTCGCCGAGACCCGCCCGATGGGGGCTCGAGCGGTTCGTCCGCAGGACCATCCGTCGCGCGATCGAGACGGTCCTCGGCCCCGCTAGGGCAAATGTCCTGTTGGGCAAGGGCAAGGGCCGCCAGGCCCGCATGATGGAAACCGTCGACCCCGAACGCACGCTCGCCTACTACGCGATGTTCGACTGGTACTCCTTGGGTGCCGTGCGACTGATGAAGGAGACCACCGCCGGACTCGACGAGGCACAGCGCAAAGACCTCGTCGACCGGATCATCTCGGTGATGAGATCGATCCGTGACCCGCAAACGGGCGAGCCGGTCGTCCTCAACATCTGGCGGCGGCAGGATCTGTTTCCGGATCCGGTGGTCGACTTCCTTCCGGAGGTAGTCATGGAGTTCCGAGAAAGCTACACGGGACGGATCGACCCGCTAGCGGAGGCGGTGTTTGGCGGGGCGCCCGACTCGGCCGAGAGCGGGATTCACGACACGCAGGGGATGTTCGTCCTGGCCGGTGCGCCCATCAGGACGGCGGGAGAGGTGCCCCCGCTGAAACTGGCCGACGTCGCACCGACCGTGCTCTACCTCAGCGGACTCTCGGTTCCGACCAACATGCAGGGAGAAATCCCGCTGACGCTCTTCACGGAAGACCATGTGCAGGCCCATCCGCCGCAGACCGGGACCCCCGGCACACCCCCGACACCGCCGTCGGACACCCCGCGCCAATCCTACACCCCCGACCAGGAGAAGCACATCAGGGACCGTCTGCGCCAGCTCGGCTATCTCGAGTGACCTCCCGCGGACCGCGCCGCGCCCCCGTCCGACCCCACACGGCGCCCCCTTCGACCCCGGCGACAACGTCCTGTTGCGTTTCCGCAGAGAAAAGGTACAATATGTGGTGGCGGCGGACGACGCGGTCGACCCCACATCGCGCCGGAGTGCCTTGCCCGTTGCATGAGACTTATCCGAAGATATACTAAGGAGTTGCGTCGTTTCCGGCCGAAGAATGAAAGAGCGCCGTCGTTCGCCCGACCGACCGGGACTCCCAGGAGACACCTGCCCATGCTCTTATCTCTGGTTCTCTTCGCCGTAACCACCTACCTGATGGGACTCGCCGTGGTGCAGCTGTCCACGGGACGGTACCGTGTGGATCTCGAAACACACGTGATGTGCACAGGGGTGGGTCTGGCGGTGTTCGCCGTCACGACGGTGCTCCTGAATACGTTCCACATCGCACTGACCTGGCTGAGTCTGCTGCTGGCGGCCTGCGGGTACTTCGTGCTCGCGGCCCTGCGTGACATCCTCGCGAAGAACGTTCCGAAAGACGTGCAGAGGGCGAAGCCGCTCTGGGCGAAGGACACGGCGTTCCTGATCGCGGCGACGGGTCTGGCGGTCCTGGTGTTCGCCGTCTTTCTGCACGGGGCGTTCTATTCCCCCTGGCTCACCGACGAAGACTCCTGGTTTCACGCGGTCTCGGCCAAGTACGTCGCCTGCAACTACACCTATTCGGTCCCGATCGACTTCCGTCACGACGTCAGCAGCTACCTCGAGCCCTATCCACCGGGGTACCCCGTGCTGATGGGCGTGCTTCACGACCCGGTAGGGAGTCCGTCGGCCTGGTCACTCAGTCGCTGTCCGTCCATCTATCGGACACTCAAGTTCTTCAACGTCCTCATCGTCTCACTCGGCGTGGTCTACTTCTTCATATGGGTCAAGCACTGGACGGGACGTCCGGCCCTGGGGCTCTGGATCACGGGCGTGGTGTGCATCCTGCCCTGCTTCATGAGTCATTTCATCTGGGCACAGACGATGTCCCTGGTGATGTTCTTTCCGGCTTTCTGGGCACTCGAACGGTCGCGTACCGAACCGAGATGGAACATCGTCGCCGCCGTGATGGTCGCCGGCATGTTCCTCACCCAGCCGTCGAGTCCCGTCGTTTTCATGCTGATGGCGGGCATCGTCATCGTCGTGAACTGGGTGTTCGCGCTCAGGAAGACCCCCGACGGTTTCACCGTGCGCGGCACGGTGTACCAGGGCCTGGCGTGTGCGGTCGGGGCACTCTTCTCTCTGGTCTACTACGTCCCGACGCTTCTCAAGTTCGGCTACGTGGAGTTCGTGCGGGGGATCACGCGCGTCTCTCCGGAGAAGATAGGACTGAAGGTCTCGGGGGTCGGTCGCGGGCGCGGGTACGGTCTGTGGGATTTCATCTGGGCCCCGATGAGCACCAAGATCAACCAGCCCACCGGCGTCGGACCGGTCCTGTTCTTCGTGGCGTGTGCGGGACTCGTGCTCTGGATCGTCAGGTGGAAGGAGACGAAACACAGTCCACTGAGAATCACCGTGCTCGGCTGGCTGGTGCTCACGGTGATCGGCCTGGAGGCGGAGGCCCTGCACCTGCCGGTGTCGCTCTTCCCGCACCGCTTCTGGGTCTACTTCGCCGTGCCGGCGGCGGTGATGGCCGGGTGGCTCTTCTGGTGGTTCACGTCGCAGCTGAAGGGCAAGCACGTCCTCCTGGCGGTCCTCCTGGGTGCGACACTGGGTGCGACACTGGCCCTCTCGGGTCTGGGAGAGGTCCTCCAGAGGGGTGAACGGCTGTTGGCCGGGGACGTGGTGATGGTCGCCAAGATCGCCTCCATCCAGATGGGGACCTGGCGGACGGCCGCGGCCGTCATCACGGGGGTGATCTCTTTCGCGCTGCTGGGGGCGTGGCTTTACACGCTCATTCAGGATGCGGCGGGGGCGAAAGCCTGGCGGCGACTGTCCGGGGTCGTGCTCCTCGTCGTCGGCATCGCACTCACCAGCGGCTACCCGAAGACATGGTTCGAGGGGTTCGACTTCTGGGATGCGGGTCGGACGTTCTACAAACGCATGGTTCCCGGACTGGACGGCAGCCCCACACTCATTGAGAACGACCTGTTCGCATACGTGGTCCTGAGACAGAGGATGTCGCCGAACACCCCGGTTCTGGGTCTGACCTGTCGCGATGAGCGCATGATCGGGTTCGACATGGCTGCCCCGCCGCTCGACCGGACCGTCCGGGGGTTTCGACGGGAACTGGCGACGATCCCCCTCGAGAAGATGAACGAAGACCTGGTGGCCGCCATCCACAGCCTCGCCGTCGGTCAGCGGTACCACTTCGTCACCGTCGACCACCACTGGGCGTCGTTTCCCATGCTGCAGATGATCTGGGCCCAGCGACGCATCAGGGAACTGGGTCAGCGCTGCGGGATGGACCGGGAACGGATGGACCAGGTGCTTGAGGGCAAGCTGGCACCCACGCCCCGCGAGGAGCCCTTCCTGAAAGACATCCGGGAGCAGAAGGAACTGGAGAAGAAGGCGTTCATGGACCAGGACCAGACCATTGCCAGGATCAGACATCTGGCCGAGCTTCTTGACAAGTCTCCGCTTTTCGAGAAAATCCAGTACAGCACAAAGCACGACCTGGAGACCTACGGGGCGATGCTCTTCAAGGTGAATCCCCCCCCCAAGGAGGAGACCCAGCCGTAACACGACACGCACCGGCCGGCCCCACGCCCGCGCCGTCCGGAAACAGACACCGGAGAACCGATTCGTGGAAGAAGACCTCTCGAAGAACCATGGACTCCTGAAGCTCGAACTCTTCTGTCGCGGCATCCGGGTGGATGAGAGCTGTCTCCTGGGCGAGGAGTCGCGCGGGTTTCTGAGGACCCGTGCCGGCCTCGGCAGCGGTCTCGAAGTCGTCCTGCCGAACCGCGTCCACGTCAACGCCCCCGTCCTCGAGAAGTGGGTCGAGGGGACGCCCTACGCCATCCACCGTGAGGACGGCCGATACCTTATCCGCAAGGAAGGCGACTTCATCACGCACGTCCGCGTCCCACGGCGGCCCGCGTTCTACGACATGAAGACCTCGGGCGGAAAGCTCATGAGCAGCATCGGCGTCATGCAGGGGACCTACCTCGGCATCTATCCCACGCGTGTGTGCCACCACTGGGAGCACACGCCCCGTGAGTGCTGCAAGTTCTGCTCGGTGGGACTGAACCTGGGCGAGCAGGAATCCCGCGAGAAGAGCGTGCAGGACGTCGTCGAGACGGCCATCGCCGCACGACGCGACCAGCGCATCACCTTCGTCCACTTCAACACCGGATACTACGAGGGCGATACCTACCTCGACGAACTCGAGCCCTACATCGTCGCGGTCAAGGAGGCGACGGGCTGTCTCATCGGGGTCCAGTGCCCGCCCCATCCCGACCTCTCGCGCTACGACCGGCTCAGGAAAATGGGCGTCAACAACGTCTCGTTCTGCTTCGAGATCTGGGACGAGGAGCGGTTCCGGGAGGTCTGTCCCGGCAAGGCCGAGCACTGCACGCAGAAGCGCTACCTCGACGCGATCGAGTACTGCGCCAGGCGGTTCGACACCACGAACGGCGAGATCGTCGCCGGACTCGAGCCCCCCGAAAACACCATCGAGGCCATCAACTGGATCACCTCGGTCGGGGCAATCCCCACGGTGTGCGTCTTCCGCCCGCTCACCGACACCGACTACGAGGACGTCCCGCCCCCGAAGACCGAGGAGATGATCCCCGTCCACCGACGCATGTACGAAGCGTGCATGGAGCGGGGGCTCCCCCTCGGCATCGCACCGAACGTCAAGGTCTCCATCGTGCTGCTGCCCGACGAGGGACGGTATTTCCTGGACGACTGGAACCAGTACCGCTGGAAGGAGCTGCGTCTGATGCCGCTCCGGGGGCTTTTCCGCGCGGCGTTCTGGACGAAACTGGCCCTCAAGTCGCTCCACTTCGGGAAGTGGACGAAAGCTCAGGAGGAACCGGCACCCAAATGACGCAGGCACGTGAGGACATCCGGGAGTACCTGTCGGCACTGAAGACGCGTGTGGACCGGCGGCTGGACGAACTGCTGCCCCCGGCCGGCCGCTACCCGTCCCGGATTCACGAGTGCATGCGCTACAGCGTCATCAACGGCGGCAAGCGCATTCGACCCGCCTTGATGGCCGCCGTCGCGGCCGCCTTCGGCCGCAGCGTCGAAGACGTCCTCTCCGCCGTGTGCGCCGTCGAGATGGTTCACGTCTGCTCCCTCATCCTCGACGACCTGCCGTCGATGGACAACGCCACGGTCCGGCACGGTCGCAAGGCCAACCACCTGGTGTTCGGGGAATCGAACGCCATCCTGGCGGCGGTGGCGCTGTTGAACCAGGCGTATGCGATCCTGAGCGACTCGTGCAGTGAACGTGACGGCACGCGCGGCGCCGTCATCGACGAGACGGTGAAGATGGTCGGCACGGCGGGCATCATCGGCGGGCAGTTTGTGGACCTCGAATCGACCGGGAAACCGATCGACGAGGACACACTCGAGTATATCGAATCCCACAAGACGGGGGCACTGATCGTGGGGGCGGTGAGGATAGCGGCGGTGCTGTCGGGAGCCGACCCGGGCCAGCTCGACGCCCTGACCCGGTTCGCCCGGAACCTCGGCGTGGCCTATCAGATCGCCGACGACATCCTGCACCTGACCCGACAACCGGAGGAGCTGGGAAAGCGCTCGCTGCGGGATGAGTCCACCGTCAACTACGCCCGCACGCACGGGCTGGACGAGTCCCGGAGGTCCCTGGAGAAGTTCACCCGGCAGGCGATCGCGGCCCTCGACGTCTTCGGCGACCATGCCGACCGCCTGCGCGGACTCACCCGCTACCTCGCCGACCGCGCGTCGTGAAGGGCGTCACCTCGGCACGAGATACGCCGCGGCAAACCCCACCTGCGCCACGAACATCATCAGATACATGTGCTTCCAGGAGACGTGGTTCTCCACCGTCGCCAGCTCCTCGGGTTTCCGCACGATGAGATACACCACGTAGGCACCCCACACCGAAAGCACCAGGCCCAACAGGTCGAGCGCGACGGCATTCCCGGTGAGGATGCCCGTGTGCACGCCGATGGGAATCATGAGAAACGGCACCACGAATGAGGGAGAGATCATCCAGGCGGTCTTTCGGACGCCGTGGATGATGGGAAGCGTTCGGCAGCCGGCGGCTTCGTCGCCTTTCATGTCGGAGAAGTCCTTGGTGCTGGCGGCACCCAGGAGGAAGAGGAAGAAGACGAGGCCGATGAACCAGGGCTCGGGTGTTGCGGGCGCGAGGATGACGGACCAACCGGCGACCTTGAGGAACAGTCCGCGTGGGGTGGCGATGGTGAGGTTGGCCCACCAGCCGAAGCGCTTGGTGCGAAAGGGCGGCGCCGAATAGACGTAGGTGGCGACGGCGGCGATCAGCGCACAGATGAAACACGCATAATACGTGCCCGGCGGCGAGATGACGTACGCCACGACGAGCGCGAGGACGTAGCTGGAGATGGACAGCATCCACGCCTCGCGGACGGTGACCATTCCCGAGGGGATCGGGCGGTCGGGCTTGTTGATGCGGTCGTTGTCGAGGTCGGTGATCTGGTTGAGGACGTTCGAGGCGGTGTTCAAGAGGGCCGCCATGAACGCCCCGCCCAGCATCCGCCAGAGCATGACGGTGGCGAACGCCGGTCCGCCCGCCGACCCCAGCGCTGTGATCGCACCCGACACCATCCCCAGTGCCGGGGCCACCATCGTGAACGGGCGACCCAGCCGCCAGTAGATTCTCACTCTCTCGCCCATGCCTGAAGGAAGCCGGTCCGGCATCAGAAGAGCCCTCCGATGACGGTCGCCACGATCGCGCCGACCGCGGTGCAGACGACGTTGAGGAACATACCCCCCAACCGCATCCGGCCCAGGCCCGCCGCACCCAGCAGGCTCTCGACCGTCGTCCCGGCGAACGCGCCGACGAGCAGCAACCACGACGAAGTGAGGTGCACGAGTCCGAGTGCGACCGCCGCGGCTGCGACGACCGCGGCGCCCGCGAGTCCCAGCAGCGTCCCCTCGAGCGAGACGGCGCCGTCGGTTCCGGGCTTCACGCGTCGAAACGTCGGCGGGAGCACGGTGACGCGTCCATAGAGCGGTCCGAGTTCACTCGAGACGGTATCCATGGCGGCGGTGGCCAACGCGGCGGCGAAGGCGAGTTTCATGACGTCGGCGGTAAACGTGTCGGCGTAGCACGCGGCGAGCACTGCACAAGAGGCCGGCACGACGCAGTTGGCGCCGGCATGCAGCCAGCCGCGACGTCCGCCGGATTCCTGCGCGATGCCGTCGCGCTTCTTGCGAGCGTATCCCCAGCGCGTCGCACCCGAACCCAGCACGAACATCAGCGCCAGAAGCAGAAACCCGGGGAGCCCGAGCGTTACAGCAACGGCCGTCCCGATCGCAAGTCCCGCGACGAGGCCGCTCGTGTCGACCGCGCCCGACCGATACGCGGCGAAGCCGAGAACAAAGTTGAGCGCCAGTGCGACGAAGAGCGACAGCGTCGGATCGTCCATCCCGAAACCGACGGTGACGACGTAGAGCACGAACGCGGCGACCGCCGGGACGGTGATGTTGTCGTCGACGTACCGCCCCGGAAGCGTCTCGACGAGTCCCGCGGCCGCCGCGGCGGCAAGCGCATACAGCATCGACGTAAGAATCGACAGATCCGCTACGTCCCTGCGAAGGCTCACCCACCAGACGAGAAACCCCGCCGCCACGGTCCCGAAGGCGAGGAAGGCGGCAAAGCCTTCCCACGATTTCTCACGGTTCCACGGGATGC
>DATKVD010000624.1:0-3963 GCA_035530235.1 Planctomycetota bacterium
CTTCCCCTACTTCGAGGAGAACCGCAGCCGCAACGAGGCCGACCAGCGCCGCTCGCTCCAGTGCGCCCGTGACCACGGGTTCACCTACTACGCCGTTCACCGTGGGATGCGGTTCACCGGTTTCGAGGACGGCAAGGCCCGGTACGACGTCTCGAACGGGAAGGCCCGTGTCGAGGAGGCGAGACGGCTCGGCTTCACGGTGCTCGACATGTACGGGGACACGGGCATCGCTCGACAGGCACTCGACGACAAGGGCCCGCTGGCGAAAAGGAACGGTTTCGCGTCGCCGGAGGACTTGGTGAAGGAGGTGTTCGGTGCGGCGGCGCGGCAGGCGAAAGCCGCCGGGCTTCCGGAGCCTATCTACTGCTTCGGCGACGAGCCCCCCGACACCCAGGCCCCCGTCTTCGTGGCACTCCACAAGCGCATGCGCGAACTCGCCGGCGCCAAGAGCGAGATCTCCTGGAGTCCCCACGGAGAACCTACGCATGAACTCCTCGACGTCACCTCGATCTGCTCCCTGAACGTCACCGACCTCGAACAGATGAAGCGGGCACAGGCCGCCGGCAACGTCGTCTACCTCAACAACCAGGGCCGCTCCCGCTGGGCCTACGGACTCTACATGTGGAAGGCCCGCGAGGCCGGAGTCAAGGCGTACCAGCAGTTCTGCTGGATGGGTACACACGCCGACCCGTACTACCCGCTCGACAGCTACGAGGACGACGGCGGACACGTCTATCCCGACCGCAAGGGAAACCTCAGACCCAAGGTCGACCTCGAACGCGTCCGTGAGGGCATCGACGACTACCGCTACACGCTGGCACTCACCCGAGCCATCGGGGACGCAAGAGCCGGCGCAAAGAAGGGAATCGCCGACGAGGCGCAGAACTACCTCGACTCGGTCCTGGGCAGGCTCAAGTTCGAGGACACCCGACGCGACCGCCAGCCGCAGATGACCGAAGCGGAACTGGACGCCTATCGTGCAAAGGTGCAGGATTACCTGCTGAAGCTCTCGGAATAACGGAACCGGAGGGGCAAGGTCATGAGAAGGACGTGGATGTCGGCGGCGGCGACGCTGCTTGTGTGTGGGACGGCGGCTGCACAGGCCGCCCTCCAGGTCGAGGACGTCAGCGGACCCGTCTTCCGTCGGAAGATCGTCGTCACGTCCCCGGGGGTCTTCAAGGCGGAGGTGTGGCAGTCGTCGGGCGGGGGGATCATGAAGTTCTGGGACCTCGCCCAGGACCCCGAGGAGAAGGTGAACCTGGCCGGGTGGGACCGGGGGCTCTTCGAGGTGGGCTGGCACGGCGCCGGCTTCAAGGGACCCGACCGGGAGGACTGCTGCGCCAAGCACATCCGCAACAAGACCCGGTTCGTGAAGGACGAGAAGACGGGCGAGATGGTCCGGGACCAGTGCTACGACGGCTGCGGCGACTGGCCCTCCGCCGGGCACAAGACCCTCAAGGCGATGGGGGAACTCGAGGTCATCGAGCAGACCCCCGCACGCGTCCGCGTCCGCGTGAAGGCCCCCTTCGTCTGGTGGAGCTCCTACGTCCACAAGCTCGAAGCCGCCGCTAGCTACACCTTCTACCCCACCGGGACGATCGTCATCCAGGTGCGGATTACCAACGCCGATGAACGCCCGTTCCACTGGAGCGGCGAGTTCGGCCCGCACCTCTTCCTCCCCAGCAGCAAGGAGGACCAGCCGGTGCCCGACTTCATCCTCGGTACCCCCAAGTACGCCGATTACACGAAGGACACCAAGGACCTGTGGCCGAGGCCCGCGGCCGAGGAGCTGGCGATGGCTTGGCATCCCGACCGCAAGACCTCACTCTTCATCACCATCCCGCCCGAGGCGCACAAGACCTTCGGCCGGCACATGCGTCACACCTTCAAGGGGACGTGGGATCGCTACGGCTACGGCTCGGGAGGCGTCGTCATGCCCCCCGGATACGACGATACCTGGGCCTGCATGATCCAGCTCTGCTCCGCCGGTGGAAAATCCGCCCCCCCGGTCAACACGCCGACCGCCGCACTCCCTTTCGCCCTTGAGTACCGTGAGCCGGCGAAGATCACGGGGGCGACGCTCGTCACCGACGACCCGGGCGACTTCAACAAGGACGGCTACAACGAGTCGGAAGGCTGTCACGTTTTCCGTGGCCCGGGACCGCTTGCGTTCACCTACGAGAAGGGGAAGGGCGCCGGCTTCTGTCCGGCCTTCAAGGTCGTCGGCTGGGCCGGTGAGGCGCCGAAGACGGTGAAGATCGACGGCAAAGCGGTGGAAGCCGCCTCGGGCGTCGTCGATGGCAAACTCATCCTCCAGGTCCTCGGCACCGTGGCCGCCGAGAAGGCCGGGATCGAAATCGCGAGATAGGGGAGAGGACGGCCATGGTGCGAACGACGCTGTGCGTGCTGGCTGTGGTGCTGCTGCTGGCAGGGGCCGCGGCGGCCCAGCTCACGGTCGAGGACACGGCCGGCAAGCCCGAAACGCGCAAGATCATCGTCACCTCGCCCGGGGTCTTCAAGGCAGAGGTCTGGCAGGCCTCGGGCGGAGGGATCAACCGGTTCTACAACCTCGCCGCCGATCCCGAGGCGAAGGTCAACCTCACCCGCGATGCATCGGGAGTCCTTGAGATCGGCTGGCACTGCCGCGGGTACACCGGTCCCGACCGTGAGGACTGCTGTCCCAAGCACATCCTGAAGCGGAGTCCACGCTTCAAGAAGGACGAGAAGACCGGTCAGGAGGTTCGGGACACGTGTTCCGACGGCTGCGCCAGCTGGCCCACCACGGGCAAGAAGGAGATCGCACGGATGACGAAGGACCCCCGGGTCTGCGGGACGCTTGAGATCATCGAGCAGACCCCGGCCCGCGTGCGCATCCGTGCCAAGGCCCCCTTCACCTGGTGGGGCATCTGGGTCCACAAGCTCACCGCCACCGCCACCTACACGATCTACCCCACCGGGAGAATCGTCACACAGATCCGAGTCGAGAACCCGGGCGACCGCACGGTCCACTGGTCCTCGGAGTATGGTCCCCACATCATGGTGCAGGGCGACAGCCGGAAGGCCGAGGACGACCTCGCGTTCACGTGGAGCACCCCGAAGCACGAGCGGTTCGAGAAGACCCCCGGACCCGCGGAGGAGCTGATGCTCGCCGACTCGGGCAAAGCGAAAACCGCATTGATGATCACCATCCCA
This sequence comes from Planctomycetota bacterium, assembly GCA_035530235.1. Classification (GTDB taxonomy): domain Bacteria; phylum Planctomycetota; class DG-23; order DATKVD01; family DATKVD01; genus DATKVD01. The sequence goes on from DATKVD010000624.1 coordinate 3,193, forward strand.
CCCGAAGCACAGAAGGTCTTCGACCGTCACATGCGTCACAACGGCCGGTCGATCGGCTGGGACCGCTGCGGCTACGGTTCGTCGAATGTCGACATGCCGCCCGGTTACGACGTCACCTGGACGTGCATGATCCAGATGGGCACGCCGGGGGGCAAGCTCGCACCGGACCTCAAGACGCCGACCGACGCGCTGCCCCATGCGATGCAGTACCGTGAACCGGCGAAGATCACGGGGGCGACGCTCGTCACCGACGACCCCGGCGACCTCAACAAGGACGGCTACAACGAGTCGGAAGGCTGTCACGTCCTTAAGGGCCCGGGACCGCTTGCGTTCACCTACGAGAAGGGCAAGGGTGCCGGGTTCTGTCCGGCCTTCAAGGTCGTCGGCTGGGCCGGTGAGGCCCAGAAGTCCGTCAAGGTGGACGGCAAGGAGACGGCGTGCACGGTGGGGCTCGCCGAGGGAAAGCTGTTCGTGCAGGTGATGGGGACCGTCGCGGGCGAGAAGGTCCAGATCGCCATCGGCAAGTAGGAGAAGGACCACGGTGAAGACCCTTATACCCGGCGCGGCCGTGTGTCTCGCGATCCTGGGTCTGACGACGCCTGCACCGGCACAGGAGGGCCCCCCTCCGGCCGAAGCACCGTGGTTCACCGAGTCGTTCGAGGGGACGCCGCCGAGGGGCTCCCTCATGAGGGGCAACTCCGTGGACAGGGGTCGCAGAGCCACGTTCCGGGCGTCGGCGCCGATTCCCTCTTTCCCGTGAGCAACGTTGAG
>DATKVD010000625.1:0-5159 GCA_035530235.1 Planctomycetota bacterium
AGCAGCAAGCCGTCGGACGACTGGACGCTCCTCTACGTCTCGGCCGGGGAATACGTCCATCCCGCCGACCAGCGTCCGCGACGCGGCTACGATTGCGTTCGCCAGTTGGATTCGGTGGTGCGATACCTCCGGTGGCGCGTCACGCAGATGACGGGCGACTGGTCCTATCCCCAGATGGACGGTGTCCGGGAGTTCCGGGTGTGGGGTCTGCCCCGGGACGATCGTGCGGGCATCAAGCCGTTCAAGCCGTGGGTCGAGAAGACCCGGACGCCGCCCGTGGACGCCCAGACCGCCGTGCTCGACCCCGACGGGGTGATGATCGTCCCCCGTCCGCGCAGCATGACCGTCGAGGACGGCTGGTTCCTGCTGGGTCGTGAGACGAAGATCGTCGCACAGGACCAGGCCGAGGCCCGTCGCGTCGCCCAACAGATCCACGAGGAGGTCCTCGAGCGGTGGCAGCTCGAGCTCCCCATCGTCGTGGAGGGAACCGCACCGCTCGCGGCACGACGGAATGTCATCTACCTCGGCCTGCCGAAGTTCTCCGACAGGGCACGCCAGGTCGCGCACGAAGACCACCTGGAACTGGACCCGGGAAAGCCACAGGGCTACGGCCTGCGCGTGACCCCCCAAGGCATCAGCGTCCTGGGCAATGACGAGCTGGGACTCTACTACGGCGCGCAGAGCCTGATGATGGCGATGTGCTGGCGCAATTCGAAAAGCGGGGGGACTGCCGGTGTGCACTGCATGAAGGTGCTGGACTGGCCCGGAAGCGTTCTGGAACGTGGTCTCTACCACCGGCGGCCGTACCCGGTGATGCTCATCTATCCCCAGAGCGACGTTCACCGCATCAGGCGGGTCTGCCGGCTGCTGTCACGGTTCAAGTTCAACGTGATCTACCTCGGCCCCAACTGGCACAACTCACTGACGGCGGGGCCGCGAATGGAGGCGTGGACCGAGGGACTCCTGCCGAAGATCTGCCGGGAGGTCCGTGAGGAGTACCACGTCGAGCTGCGACCCACCATCCTCTACGAGGAGGGTGAAGGCGGCAGCTACTGGAAGGAGCTTTCGAACGACGCCCGTGACCTTCGCGAGCACGACCCCGACGAAGACCCCGGTGAGCTGGGGAACAGTCTCAACCTGTGTCCCCTCGACGAACGGACCTACACGCGACACTTCGCGATGATCGACCAGATCCTCGAGGACTTCGCCCACCCGGGCAAGGTCTGGATGTTCGGTCAGACCTACACCTCGCTCTCCGAGGGTGCGCGGTGGGTGCAGTGCCGACGGTGCCGGAGGAGCGGGAAGACCCCCGAGGAGCTTTACGCCTACTTCATCAACCGGATTGCCGGACATCTGGAGGCACGTCGGACGACGGGGCTGTTCCGATGTCCGTGGCTGCTCTACGGCGGCGAACGCGGCCCGAAAGACCGGCGGCTCATCGCCATCGACCCGCGTCGTCTTCCGGCGAGCCTGCGGTACGACCTGTGGCTCCCGAGCGACCCGATGTACACGTGCTTCAGGGACCCCGAGGCGAAGGCGTTCCTGACCGCGCACTTCAAGCCCGCGCAGACGACCAACGGACCGCCCGGCTGGGCGGCGAGCGAGCGCTATCTCCAGGACGCCCCGCAGAGTGAGACGGAGGTGCTGGCGAGTCTGTCCGGGTCGTCGGCGTCGGTGTGGGGCCAGACCGTCAGCGGAGCGTCGCTCTCGGACGTTGCCGAGACGATGTGGTACAGTCCGGACAGAAAGCCGCCGCGTCCTCTCGACTACGACGAACTCGGCGTCTTCGTCAACCGCTGGTGGTTCGGACGCGACTTCCCCGCGTGGCGTCTCGGCGAACGCCCGCGGTTCTTTCCGCTTGACCTGCGACCGTTTGTCAACCATACCAGTCACGCCACGGGCACCGAGACGCTCGAGTCGGGCCGACCGCCCGAAATCGACCTGCGCTATCTGCCCACCGGACTTCAACTGCTCGCCGGGGTCCCCTTCGACATCATCGATCCGGCACACAACGGCGGCAACGGACTCCTCATGCTCGGGCGACCCGCCTCCGGGACGCTTGCCACGGTTTCCGAGACCATCCGTGAGGACGCGGGACCCATTCCCGTCGGACGGAAGCTCGCCAGTCTCGTCTTCCTCCGCAAGCGCTGGCACTGTCGCGTCGAGAAGATGTACTTCCAGCACACCTGGGTGCGTCCGACGTGTCGTGTCGTCTACGACGACGATTCGTGGCTGGTGGTCGACGCCTTCCTTTACTTCCACGCCGGACTGTTCTTTGACGAGTGGAACAACGTCAGCGACGTCGTGCGACCCCACTACCGGCTCGGGTGGAAGGGCAACAGTCCCACCGGCGCGCGCGTCACGCTCGACGCGGTCGAGTGGGTGAACCCGTACCCCGACAGGACGATCAGGCACATCGATTTCTTCACCCCGGACTTCGAGGACGTCCAGGGCAAACGGGTCAGTGACATGATGGAAGCGATCGTCGCCGTCACCGGGGTCGAGCCGACGGAGCGCGACGTGGCCTTCTGGAAGGACCGACCGAATCGACCGCCACGACTGCCGCCGCGCGAGGAGCGTCTCGACGGCACAACACTGAGACCGGTCAAGGATCTGTGGCGACGAAACGATGGGGCGTGGTCGGGGCACCTTCTTACCCGAGCAGGCAAAATACTCTACACCCTCAAACCCATCGGCCGGACCAAGGTCTACCGACGATTCGACCAGATCTACGACCTGGCCTATTGTGACGTCGATTTCCGTGACTTCGGCGTCGAGGTGATTTTCGACAAGCCCCTGAGACTCGCACGCATCGACGTCCGCGGACCGCTTTCCATCGGCGGACACTGGGGGGCCTATTCGCAGCGCACCAAGAAGGCCGACGTGACCGTCGAGGTCTCCGAAGACGGCAAGACCTGGCGCCGGGCGGGGGAGCTCCGCGGGATCGCCGCCGACGCCGACTTCCTCCCGGTGGACCTCGACGGGACCGCCGTCAAGTCCGTCCGCATGACGGGCACGGCGCGGCCTTATCGTGAGCACTACCATCCGGTCCAGGTGCAAGGGGACATCTTCTGGCGGCAGGAGCCGCACTGGAACCCGAGCTTCACCTGGCGGCTGATCGCACCGGCCGACCCGTCCGACCCGCAGGGCCGTCCCCATCGTTGATGAGGACGACGGGGACGTCGAGGCGGGGGGAGTCTCTGCATCGTGGGCGTCGTCCCACCCGTGGATCCGGGGCACGCCGAGCCGCAATCGCTGTAACAGCTGCACCCTACGGCCAACTGATAAGCCGAACCCCACGTGCCTCGGCGGCGTCTCGTCGGCCGTCCGGGCGCGATGCCGGACCGGTGGAAACGCCCTCGCTTCGGGGAACACGGTGCCGTGAGACACACGACGTGGTCGAAAACCGTCCCTGTCGGACTCCTCTGTGTGCTGATGTCGGTCTCGGCATCGGCGGCCCCTGAGGCTGCGTATCGCACGCGCTTCCCGCGCAAGCTCATCGACGGTCGCCCCGTCCTCATCTGCACCCGCGTGACGACCCCCCCGAAAATCGACGGTGAAGTGGACCGTGACCCGGTCTGGCCCACGTGCGGCCGCACCGAGGGGGCGTGGGTCGAGCTGGCGACGAAGGACGTCTCCGCCCGACAGACCGTCGTCTACGCCTGCTACGACGATGAAGCGATCTACCTCGGCTTCGTGTGCGAGGAGCCGGAACTCAACCGTGTGCGCATGGACGGGAACGTGCGGTCGCTCACGGCCGGTCAGGCGGGCCCCGACGACAGCGTGGAGGCGGTGTTCGAGGTCGGTGGGCTGCAGGGCGACGGGGTCACCCATGCCTTCCGTGCCAATCCCCGTGCCCGGCTCGCGACGATGGGCTTCAGCACACCCCGCTACGGCTGGGTGCCGCCCGACTGGCAGAGCGCGGGCAAGTTCGGTCCCAACCGCTGGATGCTGGAGATGGTCATCCGGTTCGACTCGCTCAAGAGCACACAGCATCCCCGGGGCGTTCGTGCTCCGATGCGCGGGGACATCTGGGGCGTCAAGCTGGCACGCTACGGCGGTCAGCTCAAGAGCGGCGAAGACAGGATGATCAGCACGTTCAACGTCGAGATCCCTTATCCGCTGCTGTACATCTGCGGCTACAACGGCCTCCTCTTCTTCGAGGACTCGAACCTGCTCAGGGACGGCGACTTCTCGGGACCTGCCGCCGCGTCCGTCTGGCAGGAGAAGGGAAGGGTGAGACGCGCCGACGGGACCGTCACGCTTGAAGCCGGAGCGACGTTGACCCAGAGCGTGAAGGTCCGTCCGCTCAGCTTTTACCTGTTGAAGCTCGACGTGGCGGGCGGAGGAAAGCCGGACGTCCTGATCGACGGGAGGAAGGTGGACCTGCGGGAGGACACCGGCACCGGTTTCTGGACCGGGAAGGACCAGCGGTCGCTCGAGCTGACGGTCGGGGGCGCCGTGCCTCTGACACTCCGCCGAATCGAGATACAGTATCAGCCCGGGGAGGAGCCGCCGGGCGTCTGGTGTCTCACCGGCAATTACCGACGGCCCGAGCGCAACATCCGTGCGATGCTGCCCCAGACCCCCGAGGGGAGCTACCGCTACGTGACGATCGACTACGCGGGCCGGGTCGTCCGTGAGGACCATCCCGCATTCGTCAAATGGAGCTGGGCGTACGACCCGACACGAGCCGTGCTGGACGTCGGCGGGATTGAGGGGTGGATCCCCTTCAGCCGGGGTAGTCTCACCGGAAAGCCCGTTCCCGTCTTCTGGCAGACCATGAACCCCATAGCCGGGACAGGGGGGTATGGACGACACGAGCACGCGGTCATGGACGTCGACCTCGGTCAGGAGTACTTCGTCCGGGGCATCGACGTCCTCTGGCCCGCACCCTACACGATGAACCTCGAACTGTGGGGCAAGCCCGACGGTGCGACGCACTGGACCTATCTCCACACCGGGGACGGGGAGTTCGTGGAGCCCTCCAAGCGTCGGAACCACGCCCGGGGATACATCAGCATTCGCGACGTGGACTCGGTCGTGCGCTACGTCCGCTGGCGCACCACCGAGAGACATCCGCAGTTCCCCCAGATGGACGGCGTCCAGGAGTTCTGGGTGTGGGGAGAGCCGAAAGGCACACACGCCGGGATCAAGCA
>DATKVD010000626.1:0-8208 GCA_035530235.1 Planctomycetota bacterium
TTGCCCCTCGTGGCGGCGGCGTGAAGGGGCGTGTCACCCTGACCGTCTCTGGAGTCCAACTGCGCTCCATGGGCCAGCAGGAGTTCCAGGATCTCCCTGCGTCCGCGCCACGCCGCCGCTGACGCCGCCGTGCGTCCGCTCCTGCTCCTCGCGTTCACGTCCATCCCGCGCTTGATGAGGTCCTCGACGATGTCCCTGTCACACGCGGCCGCGGCCGCCGCCAGGACCGTGCTGTTCCCGAAGCTCCTCATCTTCGGGTCGGCCCCATGGGCGAGGAGGTACCTGACAACGTCGTTCCGGCCGGAGCCGGCGGCATAGTAGAGTGCCCTGCGCTTCAGGTGTGGGTCCCAGGTGACGTTGACGTCGATGCCCCTCTCGACGAACGCCTTGACGAGGGCCAGGTTGCCCTGACCTGCCGCGTCGACGAAGATGCCCACGTACCACCGGTCCTTCACGTTCAGCTTCGGGTCGTGGGTGATGAGGAAGAGGAAGACGTCGGGCTTCTTGGCCATGTAGGCCGCGTGGTGGGGGGTGCGCAGGTCCTTGCCCTTGACACGGGTGTCGGCGCCCTTCTCGACGAGGAGTCTGACCATGTCGAGGTGTCCGGCGGCGGCGGCCAGGTGGAGTGGGGTGTTCTTCTGGTTGTCCCGGAGGTCGAGGTCGGCCTTCCGGTCGATGAGGAGCTTCGCGAGCTTCAGCAAGTTGCTCTCGGCGGCGAAGTGCAGTCGGCTGGCGTGGGTCTGGTAGGGGGCGTTGATGTCCCCGCCGCGGTCCAGGTACAGCTCCGTTCCGGTGACGTGCTCGTTCTCGGTCTGCGCGAACGCGCCGGCCGGGAAGAGAATCACGAGTGCGGCGACGACGGCGCCTTGCCATTTCATGGGGCCTTCCCTCTGTTGGTCTTCATTGCCACGGGAGCAGGATCACCTTGGCCGATTCGCGCGAGGCGAAGGTGTCGAACGCCTCCTGGACTCCTGAGAAGCCGAACGTGTGACTGACCAGGAGGTCCGTCTTGTCGGGCGCGTCCGTCAGGAATTCTATCAGCTCGGGCGCATCGTTCAAGTTCATATGCCAACATCCGACGAGGGTGAGTCCCTTGCGGATGAGGTCCCTGCTGGGGCTGACGGGGAGGGTGTCGTTGTTTTCGCCGACGAACGCGACGCGTCCGCGGACGCCGGCGAGGTCGATGAGCAGGCGCTCGGCGTCCGCCGCCCCCGAGCAGTCGAGCCCCAGGGAGGGATAGCCGCCGGCGGTCTTCTCCCTGAGGATCGTGAGGAGGTTGCGCTCGTCGGCGTCGAAGACGGCCTCGGCGCCGAGCGCGAGGGCACGCTCGCGACGCCAGGCCACGGGGTCGACGCCGAAGACGCGGGCGCCTTTCCACGTCGCCAGCGCCACCGCACCCAGTCCCACCGGCCCCAGACCGGTGACGACGATGGTCACGCCGGCTCGCACGCCGAGCTGCTTGAGTGCGTCATAGGCCGGTCCCAGGGCGCAGCCCATCAAAGACCCGTGGACGAAGTCGATCTCATCCGGCAGGGGCGTGCACAGGAAATCCGGCAGTCGCGTGAACTGCGCGAACATGCCGTGGACGTCACGCCGGTTCGCACAGTAGATGGCGTCGCCGCGCAGACAGTCGGGGCACTCGCCGCATCCCGGCAGAGGCTGGCACATCACACGGTCGCCAGGATCGAGGAGCGTGCTCCGGTCCACCTCGACCACCTCGCCCGCACCCTCGTGGCCGTTGTTCACGACTTCGTCGTCACCGAAGAACCCGTGCATGTTGCTGCCGCAGATGGGGGCGGCGTGGAGCTTCACGACCACCTCGCGGCCTTCGGCCTTCGGCTCGGGCCGGTCGACCAGCCACGCCTTGCGATCTCTCAGCGCAACGACCTTCATGGGCTTCTCCCGTGCGGTCCGACTCGAAAAAAAATTATGTTCAACATAGTTTTTTCCCGACGTACCGGCCTGAAGACCACCTCTAACGCGGTTTTCCGGACGCCGGAAAACTATGTTCAACATAGTTTTTCGCTACACGTCAATGGTGAGGAGGTCTCTGCCGACGATGAGGCCGTCGGAGCCGAATTCGGAGCGGACCTCCTCGACCATCGGTTCGATCTCGACGCCCTCCTGGACCGCGTAATGCTTGAGGACGAGCCTCTTGACGCCGCGGGCCCTGGCCCATCGGCCCAGCTCCCGGGGCGGGGTGTGCCACTTGCCCCACCCGCGCTTCTCGCACCACTCGGTGGGGAAGGTGCACTCGTGGACGAGGAGGTCCGCGCCCTCGGCGAGCGTCATCAGGGGCTCGCACACGGTGGTGTCGCCGACGATGACGATGGACTTTCCTTCCGCCTCCACGCGGTAGGCGAGGTTGTCGAGGATGTGCGACTTGTGGTCGACGTGCACGGCGCGGATGCGCCACCCTGCGCCTTCGAGCGTCCACGCCTCCTCGGTGACGTCGCGCGCGACGTACTCGCCGCCGCGCGCGGTGTAGCTGGGATGCTCGCGACGGGTGGCGATGTCGTCCCTGTAGGCGTCGTCGAGGAGCGCGCGGCAGAAGGCCTCGGTGCCACGCGGGCCGAACACTTCCATGGGGACATCGCGTCGGAGCACCCAGCTCGCGAGAAAGAGATACGCGAAGTCGCAGTTGTGGTCGAAGTGGTGGTGGGTGAAGAAGACGCGTCGGATCTCCTGGATGGGGATGCCGGCCTCGACCAGTCGCATGGTGGCCCCGCGGCCACAGTCGAAGAGCAGGTGTTCCCCCGCCACCTGGACGACCTGCGCCGGTCCCCATCGTTCGAGTTCCGGCCTCACCGCGCCGCTGCCCAGCAGGATGAATCGCATCGTGACTCCTTTGCCGGTCTCCTGCTCCCTGTAAGAGAGGCGGACGTGGCGGCCCACCCCGACAAGCCGAGGGCAGGCAAGGGGGCCGCACTACAGGGCCGAGACGATGTAGTCCGGGCCCCTTGTGGCCCGGTGGCTGCTTACGTCGGCCAGATTCTGGTCATGGCCTCGCCGGCGACGCGTGCGGCTTCGGCGGGCGGCAGGTCCGCCAGTTCCTTGACGAACGGTTCCGGGGTCACGGGTCCGGTGTAGCCGATCCTCTTGAGCGCCCCCATGAAGCCCTGGATGTCCTCGACGCCCGTCTCGCCCGGCAGCCGACGGACCAGGTCCATCTGCTCGTCGATCGGTATCCCTTCGGGCGCGTCGTTCACGTGGACGTAGACGACCTTCGCGTCGGTCAACTTGGCGAGGTCGTCGAGCGTGCCGTGCGAGGTGTACCAGTGCCACGAATCGAGGAGGAGCCCGGCGTTGGGTCCGACGTCGGCGCACAGTTCCAGCATCCCGCCCAGGGTGTGGATGAACTCGAATTTCGCGCCCTCGCGGGACGTTTTGGGTCCGACGAACTCGAGTCCGAGCCGGCAGCCGTGCCCGGCAAGCACGTCGGCGCACTGTCCCAGCCGCGCCGCGTGGAAGCGGTAGTTCTCCTCGAACGTCCTCTCGTTCGACGCCGGCAGGATCCACGTGTAGAACCGCGTGCAGCCGACCTCGGCGGCGAATCTCGCCTTCGCGTCCAGTTCGGCGACCGTCGCCTTGAACGCCGCGTCGTCCCCGCGAAAATCGACCGGCAGTCCCGTGCCGCCCGGCCGCAGCTTGTGTTTCTTGAGCGCCTTCTTCACCGCCTTCGGCGACGTCGAGAGATCGAGCGGCACGTCCACGCCCTCGAAGCCGTTCGCCGCCGCCAGTGCCAGCGTCTCTTCCCACGGCAGCTTGATCCCGATGCATCCCGCGACCATGTTTCTGAACACGTGCGTCTCCTTTGGGTCGGTTGTGGTGCGGCTGTTTCCGGCTCATGCAGTGAGGGCCACCCTACCGTTCGGGGGGGTGGGCGTCAACCCCAAAAGGCCCGCACGGGATCTTCAGGAAAGTGTTGCGGCGGGGGGCCGAAAGGGTTAGCATATTTCGGTCGGTCGACGCACCTGCTGCGGGGATGCTGTCCGAGTGCGGGGGGGAAGCCATGGAATATCTGTTGGGTCTGGCCGGGGTCATCATCGGGATCATCGCGCTGGTGAAGGCGAGCCGGGCACAGGGCAAGCTTCGTGAGCCGTGGACGGGTCTGGACGCCCTGGCGGAACGTCTGCACCGGCTCGGCCGGCGCCTCAAGTGGCTTGAGGAGCAGCTCCGCGAACAGGGCGTTGCGCCCGCGCCGTCCGATGAGGAGGCGCCGCCGACCTTGCCCGCCGCCGTCGCCGAAGAGAAAGCCGCGGCGCCGGTGCCCGAGGCGGTCGCACCCCCCGAGGAAAAACCACCCGTGCCCGCCGCGCCCGGAAGAGGCTACGGCGTCACGCCGCCGCCGGTGCCGAGGCCCGCTCCCGCTGCGGCGACGCCGAGGCCGACGCCTCCGCCTCCGCCCCTCTCCGAGCGTCTCGGCATCCCGTGGGAGAAGCTCGAGGAGATCATCGGCAAGCAGTGGCTCACGTGGGTGGGCGTGCTGGTGCTCTTCGTCGCCGCCGGGCTCTTCCTCCAGCACGCCTTCCGGATGAAATGGATCGGTCCGGGGACGCAGATCCTCCTGGCGAGCCTGGCGGGCGTGGCGCTGGTGGGGCTGGGGTTTCATTTCCTGCGCAAGGACATGCGTGCCCTCGGACAGGGACTCATCGGCGGCGGACTGATGATCCTCTACGTCGCGCTCTTCTGCGCCTACTCGCCGGACGTCTACGACGAACCGGTCATCCAGAGCCAGAAGCTCACCTTCGCACTGATGTGCGTGGTGACCGTGATCGGCATCGTGTCGTCGGTGCGCTTCGACGCACTGCCCATCAGCTTCCTGGCGGTGCTGGGCGGCTTCCTCACGCCCGTCCTGGTGTCGACGGGTGTGGACGCGCGTGACACGCTGTTCGCGTATCTGCTGCTGTTGGACCTGGGCGTCCTGTCGGTGGCGTTCTACAAGCGCTGGCGGGCGCTCGACGTCCTCGCCTTCGTGGGCACGACGATCCTCTTCGGGATGTGGTATCATCGGTTCTACGCCCCGACGGCGCTCACGCCGGCCATGCTGTGGCTGAGCACGTTCTACGTGGTGTTCCTGGTGCTGCCGTTTGTCCATCACCTGCGCGCGAAGACGTCCATCACGGTCGAGCGGTTCGTGATGGCGCTCGCCAACGCGACCTTCGCCTTCGGCTACGCCTGGCGGATGATGGGTGCCGAGCACTCCGAAGCCCTGGCCGGGGTGACGCTGGTGATGGCGGGGTTCTACCTGGCGCTGAGCGTGCTCACGCGCACGCGCATCCCCGCCGACCGACGGTCGCTCTTCGGCTTCACCGCGCTCGCCGTCACGTGCCTCACCATTACGATGCCGCTTTACTTCGAGATGAACGGCATCACGCTCGGGTGGACGGCCCAGGCGTGCGTGCTTTTGTACCTGGGCTACCGGTTCGCCTACCGTCCGGTGCGCATCGGCGGATTCCTCGTGCTGCTGCTGATGCTCATGCGAGTGTTCTGGACGCACTGGGACGCGTCGGCCTCGCGCACGGAAGCCTTCACGCTCATCCTGAACGGCGAGTTCCTCATCCTGATGTGCGCACCCGTGGGGGCGGCCATCTTCGCCGTGCTGCATCACGTCTTCCGGAAGGACGCCACCCTCCCCGACCGCACGATGAAAACGGTGTGCACCATCGGCGCGGGACTGCTGCTCCTGGTGTTCCTGCACACGGAGATCGCCGAGTGGCTGCGTCTGCGCGCGGGAGTGATGGGCGTGTCGCCCGACTACGTGACGGCCGCCACGCTGACCGTGCTCTGGGCGCTCGGGGCGGTGGGGTTCCTGGCCGGGGGCCGGCAGGGAAAATCCCTCCCCGTGGTGTTCGCGGGACTCTTGCCCGTGGTGGTGGCGCTCTTTCACGCCGTCGCGCTCTACTTCCTGCGCCCGGGAGAATACCTCCTCATCCTCAACCGGCGGTTCAGTGCGTGTCTCATCTTCACCGGCGTCCTCTGGGCCTACGCCTTCATGCCGAAGCCCCGGGAGCTGAGACGCGCCGCACTCATCGCCGTCGGTTACCTCTCGCTCATCCTCGTGCACGTCGAGCTGTGGCGGTGGATTCAGCAGGCGTCGGTCCACTGGGAACAGGCGCGGGCCGACTACGCCCTGCGGTGGGCGGCGGCCCTGGTGTGGGCACTCGGGGCCGCGGCGTTCCTCCTCATCGCAAGACGACGGGGCTCCCGGACGGCCCTGCGCGCCGGACTCGCCCCGCTCGCCGTCGCCGTCCTCCTCGCCGTCGCACTCTACTTCATCCGCGCCGGACAGGACTTCACCTTCATCGGCAACGCACGCTGTCTGGCGTGTCTCGTCGTCGCCGCCGTCCTGTGGGCTTATGCTCGTGCCTTCCACGAGCCGGGCAAGGCCAGAAACATCGCCCTCATTCTGGCCGGCTACGCGACGGTGCTGCTGGCGCACGTCGAGATCTGGCGGTGGGTGCAGGTGTGGGCCGAGTGGACGAGGGTCGCCTACATCACGCGCGGCGTGCTGCCCATCCTGTGGTCGCTGGGAACGGTGGCCTGCCTCGCCGCCGGCCGGCAGTGGCGCACGAAGGAGGCCTACTGGGGCGCACTCGTCCCACTCGGCGCCGCGTTCCTCTGCGGCTTCTTCCTCTACGCCGTCAAGATGCCCGCGGATTACGTGGTGGTCCTCAACGCACGGTTCCTCGGCGGACTCGTCGTGTGCGCGGCGGCGTTCATGACGGCCCTCGCGCTCCACCGTGACCCGGAACTCGCCGGCGAGGACGAACGGTCGCTCATGACCCTCGTCAGCTGGATGGGACTGCTGCTGCTCCTGATGGTGCTGAGCATCGAGCCCTACGCGTGGATCCGGAAGACGGTGACCGACCATCAGCGTGCGGCGTGGCTGTCGCAGATGTCCTTGACCCTCGTGTGGGGCGTCTACGCGTCGGGCCTGCTGTCGGTGGGGTTCTGGAAACGCTGGCGGCCGCTGCGTCTCGCGGCGCTCGGACTCTTCGGCCTCACGGTCCTCAAGCTGGCGTTCGTGGACCTCGCCGGACTGAGACAGATCTACCGCATCCTCTCGTTCTTCGTCCTGGGCGTGCTGATTCTCGGCGCGGCGTATCTCTACCACAAGGCGGAGAAGCTGCTGACCCAGACCCGCGGCGCCGACGACGGAGGATAGCCTAACGCAACGCTTCGGATGAACCACCCAAAGCCGTCCCGCTTGTCCCCAGCCTTTGGGGCATCCGCGGGACGGCTTCCGCTCTTCCGCTGCATTCTCCCCAACGTGGCTGTACCCGAAATACGACACGACGTAACTCGCGATGCGTTAAGCACTTGGGGCTGCTTCCGCCCCTGAACGCCGGCAAACCACGTTCGGAAATGTGAACGCGGCCGGGGGCCGACAATTCGCGCACCGTTGAAAACATTCAAACCGGCCTGCCTATCCGTGACCCATGTCACAAGCCCCCAACGGTTTGCGCCGTGTTTGAGAAGTTCAACGCCTCGCGCAGCTCCAATTGGCACGCCATTTGCTGCGCTTACATCGTGAATTATCCCGTGTGTATAGCAGGCCTTTCAACGCCCAAGGGGGGGAACGATGAACGCGGCAATGCTTTCACGCGTCTGGTGTGCTGCTGTTGCGGTCTCGATCGTGCTGGGTGTTTCGGCGCCGCTCGCGGCGGTCGATTACCACTGGCAGGGCGCCGGGACGGGGACGAACACCGCGACGAGTCCGTCCGACAACACGACGCTGTGGAACAACGCCGACAACTGGCAGGAAGCCGCGGTGCCCGGGACGAGCGACACTGCCTACCTTGCGTTCGACAACGCCGGGTACGCCAACGCCGTCAACGACATCATCAATTACCTCTACGTGGACGGCAGCTCGTCCGACGGGGCGTTCCACGTCGCCGATGGGGCGTACTGCGAAGTGAACCAGTACCTCTACGTCGGCAAGACCGGACTCGGAACGGTTGTGCAGGCGGGAGACCTAAAGATATACCGAGGGGTATATGTGGGCTATGACAACAACTCGGTGGGGACCTTCCGGCAGAGCGGCGGGAACCACTACATCACCTACCTCAACGGGTCGCTCATTCTCGGTTACAACGCCGGTTCCCAGGGGCATTACGAACTGGAGAACGGCACCCTTAGTGTTCCCAATTGGGTGGTGGTCGGGTCGTATGGTGACGGCACATTCACCCAGACGGGGGGCACGCA
>DATKVD010000627.1:0-2742 GCA_035530235.1 Planctomycetota bacterium
AGATGTCCGCCACCGGGATGGAGACGGTGTTGGCGCCCTTATTCAGTCTGATGTCGAGGTTGAACCGGGTCGCGTAGTTCCTGGAGTTCTCGTCATCGATGCGGACCACCAGGTTAACGCCATCATCCGCGAACACGTCGAGGTTCAGTGTCCCGTAGCCCGACCAGTCGTTGACAGGCAGCTTGGAGCAACTGATGCCCGGGAACTGGGCCTTCTTCAGCATGACCTTCATCGAGCCCTTGCCCGAGGTGGCGTGCTCACCCGAGGCCGATGTGTCCGCGAGCCTGCTCCCCTCCCACCGGGTCACGTCGTCGTTGTTCTCGAAATCGAACAAAACCTTCGCCTGGGCCTGCGTCAGCCCGGTGAACGCCAACGCCATGAACACCGCAAATGCTCCCGCAGCCGCCACGATCATCATCCTGCGCATAGCCGGCTCCTAATTCCGGGGACACCATACTTAATTCTTGACGTCGCATCGGTAGATTTGACGCACGGACGGTCTACAAGAGCGTCGGCGGCAACGACCCGAAGCTGATGTCGCCGATCATCGATTCGCAGGCGGTCGAGGTGTCGGGCGTCGCCCAGCCCTACGGCATCTGCGACGTGGGGCAGGAGAGACAGCCGCTCACTCGGTCTCGACCATCCTCCCGTCGTTGGCGAGGATTTTCTCGAGCGCGGCTTGGGCTTCGCGGGGCTTGAAGCCCCCGGGGCCGGGACCACTGTAGTAGCCCACCTTGCCGTCGATGTCGACGATGCAGATGCGGTCGGGCCTGGCGGCGTAGGCCCTGTCGACGGCGTCATCCATGAGGTCGAGGACACAGGGCAAGGTGATCTTGGTGACGTCGTAGAGTTTCTTCGCGAGGGCGGCCCGCTGTGCGAGCGTCTTCGGCGGGGTGGCGGCCTCGCCCCCCGGGACGTCCTCTTCCTTGATGAGGTTGGGGTGGGCTTCCCGGACGTAGACCAGGAGGAACTCGGCTTTGCCCTTGTAGCGCTGCCACAGCGCTTCGACGGCGCCCGACTGGCGCACGAAGGGTGGTCAGGTGCAGCTCGTGAACATGAGACAGACCGCTCGTTTGCCGCGAAAAGCCGACAGCTTCACCTTCTTCAGACGGTCCTCCTGGACCTTGCCGTCGGTGATGTTGGCGAGGACGCTTTCGAGGGTGGGCAGTTCGAAATCGGGTGCGAGCCGGCCGAGTCGGATGGGGCTGCGGTCGGGTGCGGGGCCCGGGGGACGCCGACGCTGGGCCTCGGCGACGCCGGGCAAGCCCACCACCGACGCCACCAGAAAGGCGACGAGCATCCGGTCGATGCGCACACGTCGTCTCATGCCGCGTCCTCCGCTGCCTGTGGTCTCATGGGTCCCGAGCCGGGACCGTCGAAAGGCGCCGCGCACAAGCATACCTCCTCTTCCCCCAAAGTCAACCCGTCGCGCCACCTTGGAGGAGTTGGAGCGTGGTGGGACGGGAGCCCCACCACGCAGGTACCTTAACGAACTCAGGTGCGACCGCTTACAAACCATCTCAAGACGTGTGGCGTCCCGATGCATCGGGACCCCCGGCTGCGACATCTGCCTTTTACACGGCCGCGGGCGGCCGCGCCACAGGGGCCATCACGTTTTGAGATGGTCTTTCAGAGGAGTCCGCCGAGGTATCGGCGTCGGCGGGTGACGAGATCGGGGCGGTTGTCCCTCATCCAGCGGGCGGCCTCGCGCAGCGACTTCCTGATGGAGTTGGTCGGCTGGTAGCCGAGCAGTCGTCGGGCCCGCGAGATGTCGCACGTGAGGTGTATGCCGGCGAAGTGATAGAGGAAGCGGTTGATGAGGTAAGGTCTGCGCAGGCCCAGGAACGCGGCCAGTCCCTCGGCAAAGGGACACATGGTCTTGGCGAGACCCCGTGGGAGCGACACGCGCGGGGGGTCATAGCCCATCTCTTCGCAGACGAGTTCCACGAGTTCCCGCCGGGTGATGGACTCGCCGTCGGCGATGATGAACCCCTTGCCCACGGCCTCGTCCCGTGTGGCCGCCAGGATGCACGCGTCGACGACGTTGCGCACCTGGACGAGCGTGAACGGGGTGACCCCGCCGTCGAGGTAGATCCAACGTCCCGAGATCACCGCGTCACACAGACGCGGGAGGAACTGTCTGTCCCGCTCGCCGTAGATGTACGTCGGTCTCAGGGCGACCGTGGGCAGTCCGGCGCGGTCGGCGTATTCCTTCAGCAGCCGCTCGCACTCGATCTTGGTGTGGTTGTAGGGGTCGCCGGTGCGGACGAACCGTGCCGATTCGTCCAGGTCCACCTGGTCCGCGTCACCGTAGACGACGATCGACCCGAGGTAGATGAGGCGTTCGAGACCGATGCCGGAGGCGGCTTCGAGGATGTTGCGGAAGCCGGTGACGTTGACGTGGGTGATGCGGTCAAGCGGGGCCCAGTCGTCCACCCACGCGGCACAGTGGAAGAGGTGCGTCACACCCGTCATGCTCTTTCTCAACTGCTCGGGCGGCTCGGTGATGTCGCCCGGGACACAGTCCACGCCCAGCGACCTGAGGAACCGGTCGTCCTCCCCGTGGAGCACCAGTGACCTGACGCGCCAGCCGTCCTTCACCAGCCGCTCGATGAGGTGGGAGCCGAGAAATCCCGTCCCGCCGGTTACGTAAGCAACAGGCTTTTCGGACATCGTCGCATCCTCAAGTCACAGGCAACGTTGCGCGAAATTGTAGCCGTGACGGCATTTCTCTGCAACGCT
>DATKVD010000628.1:0-2318 GCA_035530235.1 Planctomycetota bacterium
TCCGCTTTACGCGAAGGGGTACCGGTCACTGGGCTGCGGGCCCTGCACGCGCATCACGACCGATCCCGACGAACGTGCCGGTCGCTGGATCGGCACGTCGAAGTGCGGCGGGGAGTGTGGCATCCACACGCGGCCGCTGAAGATCGACTACCAGATCTAGACTTCTCTCAGGAGCCGGCCATGACAGAGCCGTCAGGATACGACACGAAGGCCTTGAAGCGTCGTGGGTTCATGAAGCAGAAGGGCGCCGACTACTTCAGCGTTCGGCTCAGGGTGGTGGGCGGTCGCGTGACGGCGGACCACCTGGAGGCCCTGGCGCGCCTCTCGCGGGAATACGGACGCGCCGAGGTGCACTTGACCACGCGGCAGGGGGTGGAAATTCCGAACGTTCACGGCGCGCGCCTGGAGGCGTTCGAGGCCGACCTGGCCGACGCCGGACTGGCGCTGGGACCGGCGGGGCCGCGCGTGCGCACCATCACCGCATGCCAGGGCGCACTGTGCTCGCACGGTCTCATCAACTCGGGCAGAGTGGCCGACCGCATCGCCGAGCGCTTCGGCGCACGTGGCGGACTCCCGCACAAGTTCAAAATCGGCATCACCGGCTGTCCGAACGGATGCATCAAGCCGCGTGAGAACGACCTGGGCATCATGGGAAGCAGCAAGGAGGGGACGCGCTACGTCCTCTTCGTCGGCGGGAAGATGGGAAAGCATCCCCGCATGGGTGACCGGCTGCCGACGACGATTGCCGACGCCGACACGCTGCTCGACGCCGTCGGCACCGTCATCGACTGGTACGCGGCGGTCGGGAAAGAAGGCGAACGGTTCGGCGACACCCTCGACCGCGTGGGCGTCGCTGAACTCATCAGCGTGTTATCGAACGGCGGCACTATCGCCCGGCCTGCCGGGTCGTAAATTCAATCGCACTCACGGAGGCGGGCGGAAACGTCCAGACCATGCTCGTCGGCAGCTTGCGTTCTCTGGGCTCCAGAAGGTCTGCGGTGTGCAGATGGATCTCGAGCATGGGGTCCTCGGCGATTTCGAACGCGCGGCCGGAGAGGACCTTCATGCCGCTCACGCTGAATTTCGCCCGGACCGGTCGCGTGCGGCTCACGTTCGCAACGTGGAGGAAGATCTTCTTTCCGCGTCGGCTCGCCGTGACGTCGAGGTCGCGCGGGGCCTTCGCAACCGTGACCGCTTTCGTGCCGACGTGCCTCCTGAAGAGTGCCATCACGCGGGCGACCGGCATCAGGTGGGCACGGCGGCCCTTGATCATCACGGCGTTGTTCATCCAGGACGTGCCGCAGAAGTCGGCCATGGTCGCGATCTTGAGCAGGTCCCCGTGTCGTGAGTGGACGTTGAGGACGCGTGCGGCGGCGACCCCGGCGGCCCACGTCGCCTGGACACTCGAGCGGTGCCGGCCCGGGAGCGACCAGTGACACTCGGTCAGCGCGAGCTTCACGTCGAAACCGGCGATTTCGCGGCGCATCCGTCGCAGCTTCGTCTCGGCACACCGGCACCCGCTCATCAGGTGCTTCCACGTCTCCGCCGGGTCCTCGCGCCAGTCCTCGAAGTGGAGCGGCGTCCGCTTCCACGCGGGACGGATGCCGTTGTGGAACGCGACGTAGTCGAGCACGTCCGCGTTGACCTCGCACATCCGCCGCGCCCAGCCGGAATCTCCCCACCCGATGAGCCGGATGTCCGGGTCGACTTTGCGCATCGCCTTCGCGAAGACGCGCGTGCGTCGCGCCGCCGTCTCACGGTCGAACCCGTGCGGGTCGTAGGAGGTCTCGTTGCCAATCTGCCAGAGCGGGATGTCGAAGGGGGCTCTGGCGCCGTTTTTCCGCCGCTCGGCGTTCGCGG
The DNA here is from genome assembly GCA_035530235.1 of Planctomycetota bacterium. Taxonomy (GTDB): domain Bacteria; phylum Planctomycetota; class DG-23; order DATKVD01; family DATKVD01; genus DATKVD01. The sequence continues at coordinate 1,861 of DATKVD010000628.1, forward strand.
GGTCGTTGCAGTAATCGACCCAGTCGGCGGCCTCGGCGGGTCCGGCGGAGCGGACGCCCAGTCCGTGTCCGGGGCGTGCCCAGTGTCTGCGGCCGTCCGATTCGAAGTTCACGCAGACGAGTGCCCGGGCGCCCGTGCGCCGGCAGAACTCCATGTACTCGTGGGTGCCCACACGGTTGGTTTCGGCGCCGCCCCAGCACAGGTTGACCATGGTCGGACGCTTCCCGGGCGTGCCGACGCCCTCCCGCCAGCGGTAGTAGGACGCGAAACACCCGCCGGGCCAGCGGATGAGGGGCGGTGCCAGCTCCTTCGTCACTCGGACGAGTTCCGCGTGCCAGTCGTCGCGGCGGAAATCCCACGCCGCCTCGATCGAACCCTCCGTCGACCCCAGAGGCTCCATGAACTGCATGTAGAGTCCGGGGGACAGATCGAATTTCGGCCTGGGGTCGATGACGACC
>DATKVD010000629.1:0-3617 GCA_035530235.1 Planctomycetota bacterium
CGCCGAGGTCATCGGCGAGACCGACCTCGACTATATCGAAGCGTTCACCCCGGCCCCCGACACGGACATGACGCTCGCCGAGGCCCGCGCCGCCTGGCCCGACAAGGTCCTCTGGATCAATTTCCCGTCGTCGGTGCACCTCAGGAGCGACGACCGGGTCGAAGCCTTCACCGTGGAGATGCTCTCCGAACTCGATTCCGTCGACGGACTCATCGTCGGCGTCACCGAGGACATGCCGCCCGAACGTCATCTGAATTCGTGCAGGGCGATCATGGACGGACTCGACCGGCACGCACGGGAAAATCCGCAACTCTACAGATAGGAGGCCGGACATTCCTGTCCGGCGTTTACTGATGACAGGCAAGAATGCCTGTCCTCCTCTGGTGATAAGGAAACATCGCATGAACACACTGCCGACCATCGACCTGTGCGGTCACAAGGTCTCGCGGCTCATCTGCGGGGGGAACCCCCTGAGCGGGATCTCGCATTTCTCCGCCGAGATGGACCGTGACATGACCGAGTATTACACGATGCCGAACCTGCTGGCGCTGCTGGAGGCGTGTCTGCGTGAGGGGATCAACACGTTCCAGTCGCGGGGCGACCGACACCAGATGCGGATGTTCCTGGAGCATCGGCTGGCGGGGGGCAGGATGCAGTGGATCGCGCAGACGGCGTCGGAGTTCCGCGACATCCACGCCAACATCGCCCAGATCGCTCAGTTCGAGCCCATCGCCATCTACCACCACGGCACCCACACCGACAACTCGTGGCACACCGGCGAGATCGACCAGGTCCGCGACTTCGTCAGGGACATCAAAGACCGCGGGTTCCCGGCGGGCGTCGGCACGCACATCCCCGAAGTGATCGAGTACATCGAGGGGAAGGGCTGGGAGACGGACTTCTACATGACGTGCTTCTACGACCTCGCGCGCGGCTACAAGTCCGCTCCCGCCACCGACCAGAACGCCTACGCGAAGGACCGCTTTCCGCCGGAGGACCCGCCGCGCATGGCGGCCGTGATGCGGCAGGTCACGAAGCCCTGTCTCGGCTTCAAATTTCTCGCCGCCGCGCGCAACTGCACCACACCGGAGAAGCTCCGTTCGGCGTTCGAGTTCGCCCTCACGAACATCAAGCCCACCGACGCCCTCATCGCCGGGATGTTCCCGAAATACACCAACCAGGTCGCCGAGAACGCACAGATCGTCCGCGAGATCCTCACCTCCTGAAGGGAGCCCCCGTAGCTCAGGGGCGGCGGCATTTCGCCCGGGTCAGCGGCTCCCCGCACAATTCCGTTGCAGACCGTGGTGCCACCGGCTACAAATATTTGCCACGCCCGGAGGAAGAGGTCTCTCACGGTGCGCGCGACCGTTACCGGAGGGTCACCATGGACGCTGCGACTCGCCGCTGGCTGGTCCCGTCCGTGCTCGTGGTGCTTTCGATCATCATCCTTCTGGCACGTGCACACACCTGCCGCGAGCCGCTTGAAAACGACATTACGGCCTACGCGGTGATCGCCCATGAGATGCTGAACGGTCGGCGACTCTACGTGGAGGCCTGGGAGAACAAGCCCCCCGCCGTGTTCGTGACCTATGCCCTCGCGGAGCTGGCGGTGGGCTTCGGCGACGCGGCCATCTACGGGCTCGGCGTGACGGCGGCCATCGTGACGCTGCTCGGGGCCTACCGGGCGGGACGTGCCCTTGGCGGACCGACGGCCGGGATATGGGCCGCGGTCTTCTGGACCGCGAGTTGCAGTCATCTCTACCTCCAGGCCAACCAGCCCAGCACCGAAGTATTCATGAATGCATTTCTCGTATGGGCACTGGCACTGCTGCTGGACGCCGACCTGCGACCGTTCACCCTGAGACACGCGGTTCTCGTGGGTGTGTTCTTCGTCCTGGCCTCCCTCTACAAACACGTTGTGGCCGTCTACGCCGTGCTCGCGTGTCTCGTGCACGTCGTCTTTCCGCCGCAGGGAAAGCCGGAACGGTCGAGGCTGTTCGGACACGTCGTCGTCATCGGTGCCATCGGCATTGCGGCGTGGGGAGCGGTGGCGGGGTACTTCCTCCTGACGGGCGGCTTCGAGGATTTCTACCGTGACGTCTTCTCACGGAACATCGGCTACGCCGGGGACATCCTGACCAACGTCGCAGGGCCCCTCCGGCATCCCGCCCGGCCGCTGGCGGCGGTGTTCAACCGGCTTCCGAAGCCGCTGATCCTCCTCTCACTCCCTTCGGTCATCGGCCTCGCACTCTCACGGAGGAAAGACGGCATCCCCTGGCGCCAGTGGATGCTCCTGGTCGCTTTCGGCATCGCCACCTATCTTGCCGTCGCCATGCCCGGGAAATTCTTCCCGCACTACTTCCAGCTGTGTCTTCCGCTCCTGGCCGTCTGCGGGGGTCTGGGCGTCGTCGCCCTCGGACGACTGTTTCAGAAGCGGGAAGCGGACGGGAACGAGGACGAGACGGGACCCGGGGCCGTGAAGGGGAAAGGACCCGCCCAAGCCCGAAGGGGAGCGGGAGCCTGCTGGCCGCACGTGGTCGGGGCCCTCGTGCTCGCGTCCCTCTTGTGGCAGGAGATCCCCCTGTACAGACTCTCACCGGAGGAATGGTCCAGGAGGAAGTACGGCGAGCGGTTCGTGGACTCCGTGAAGATGGGACGGGAGATCGGGCTCCTCTTGAAGCCGGATGAGCGCTTCTACGAGTGGGGGAACGAATCGGGGCTCTTCTATTACAGTCGGCGCAGACCGGCGTCGCGCCACTGGGCCGTCTGGGCGATCACCACCTACGGCAGGGAAGCCGCGGAGCGTGTGCCGCAGGAAATACTCGCCGACCTCGAGCGGAGCCGGCCGGAGCTGTTTGTCGTCCACAAGCCCGATTACCCGGTGATGCAGTCGTTCCCGCAGATCGCACGGTTTCTCGAGACGGGCTACCGTCCGCTGCCGGGAGGGCACGAGCGGGGGCCTTTCCTGCTTTTCGCCCGGCGCGGCGGGGCCCTCGAGACGCGTCTCGGGACCGGGGCGAAGCCGGACGCCGAGATCGATGCCGACGCGGAGAAGGTGCTGGTGATCGCCGACTTCGAGACCGAGGACGAGATCTCGAATCACGCCGACGCCAGGACCGTCGCGAGGGTCCGGGCCAGGCCCGACAGCACGCGCGCCGTCTGGATCGGCGTCGAAAACGCCAAGTGGCAGGCCGGCCGGCTCGAACGCTCCACCGAGCACGTCCTCCACGGAAAGCACTCGCTCAAGGTGCACGCCAACGTCGGCAGCGGCCACGCCTGGACGCCCACCGTGAAGAATTCCTTCCCGAAGGACTGGTCGGACTACGACGCCATCCGCTTCTTCGTCCACTGGGGCGAAGAGGTGGACGTGCAGTGGGCCACGTTCATCTGGCTGCGCTACACGAACGCCGAAGGCGGACGGACCTGGATTCAGCCGTGGCTCCTCTACACGATGAAGCCGGGCGACACCCACGTCGAGATCCCCTTGAAGGCGTTCGACGACCTGAAGTGGCCGGGGCTTCCGGGTTACGGCGGCGGGCAGAACAAGACCGCGATGACCCTGTGGAAGCAGAACGAGAAGTACGCCTACATCCACGAGGCGGGCTGGCGGTTCGACG
>DATKVD010000630.1:0-10382 GCA_035530235.1 Planctomycetota bacterium
GCCTGGTCCTGTGCGACGATCTTCGTCTCACGACCCAGTAGGAACCAGCCGTCCTCGACGGTCATGCTGCGCGGACGGGGGACGATCATCACCCCGTCGGGGTCGAGCACGGCGGTCTGGGCGTCCACGGGCGGCGTCCGCGTCTTCTCGACCCACGGCTTGAACGGCTTGATGCCCGCACGATCGTCTCTGGGCAGACCCCACACCCGGAACTCCCGGACACCGTCCATCTGGGGATAGGACCAGTCGCCCGTCATCTGCGTGACGCGCCATCGGAGGTATCGCACCACCGAATCCAACTGGCGAACGCAATCGTAGCCGCGTCGCGGACGTCGGTTGGCGGGGTGAACGTATTCCCCGGCCGAGACGTAGAGGAGCGTCCAGTCGTCCGACGGCTTGCTGCTGCCCCACACCTCGACGTTGATGATGTTCGGTCCGGGCCAGAGGATGTCCAGTCCGCGCACGTCATATTCCTGTCCGAGGTCGATATCGAGCACACGCGGGGCGCGGCCCCAACAGGCGGGGTCACCGGGGTTCGCGGGGTTCCAGAAGATCGGCTTCTTCTGACCGGTCAGACTGCCTTTGCGGAACGGGATCCACCCCTGCGAGCCGCCCACGTCTTCGACCCGCAGGTTATAGTCGTAGGCCCAGCGCTGGAAGTAATTGACCTTGATCGCCGGGTTGGCGTCGTCGACCACGCGACCCGCATAGTCGATGCGCACGTAGCGATAGCTGCCGTCGGGAGTACCCGGCAGCAGCGTCCGGATGTTCCGCTTCGCCCGCCGGTAGTTGTTCGTCAGACAGTAAAGCCCCGGAGGCTCCTCTCCGGGCTGGTACTCCATCGCGACGGTCCTCAGCGTCGTCGGGGCGACGGCCAGCACCGTCACGGCAACCTTGTCCTGCTTCTCGGACGTCCAGAACCCCGGAGGGCCGTTCCCGCCGGCCAGCTTCTTTCCGTCAATGAGAACGTCCGGCGGCTCCTTGCCCTCGGACGTCACCCGCAGAAGGTAGTAGCTCGCCGGGTGGACCGACGCGGTCTGACTCACCGTCGCGCCCTCGCCGAGCGACAGTCCGCCCCCGGCCGGCGCGGGGGTCACGGGACCCGTCCGCTTCCAGACGGACTTCGCCTCCGGCAGTGAGAACTCCCCGTCCATGAGCGCGTTGGAATCCTCGAAGTACAGCAGGCCGTTGGAGCCGCAGATGTGCAGGTAGGGGTAAATGACGTCGGTGTTCCACGTGCTGATCATGCGGTTCTTCGGGTCCTGTCGGCTGCCGCCGCAACGGGCCAGCTTGAGCCCCATCACGTCGCCGCGCGACGGGGTGGTGAGTCCCGTGTGCTCGGGACGTCTCTTGAGCGTCGCAAAGGGGATGGCCATCTCGAGCATCCAGCGGTTGGGACCGAACTTGCCCGCGGTCCGGGCGTCCGGGACGTGCCACACGTCTTGCCCGATGGGTGAAAACGCCCGGACGGGCACGACCGCCCCTCCCCAGGCCGGCACCCGGCCGCGAGAGTTCGCCCGGAACGAGTACACCTCCCCCTCACCCTGGAGTCCACCCGCCTCGACCGCCACTTCGACGAAGTCGTCCGTCCCGAGACGATGACCCGCACCCAGGTTCCCGTCCATCTTCACGTTCTGGAGTTCGGTCTCCTCGCAGACGAAGCCGAGGTAGAGTGTCGTGCTGTCGAAGCAGCTGTAGACCACCGTCTGTCGTCCGGAGACGGTCTTCGTGCCGACCTGCGTCCAGGCCCCCTCGGTGCGGCCGCACTGCTGCCAGACGGGGTCACGGTCCACTTCACCGTCGATGTTCGGGGGAGTCGTCACACGGGTGCAGACGAGAACAGGCTGTCCGTCGATGAGCTTGCGCGGGAAGCGCGTGCGATACGCGGCCTCGGGGGCCGCCGATGTCGGGACCGACATCAGCACACAGAGGAGCGCGACAGGGACGGTTTTCGACCACGTCGTGTGTCTCACGGCAGCGTGTTCCCCGAAGCGAGGGCGTTTCCACCGGTCCGGCATCGCGCCCGGACGGCCGACGGGACGCCGCCGAGGCACGTGGGGTTCGGCTTATCAGTTGGCCCTAAGGTGCAGCTGTTACAGCGATTGCGGCTCGGCGCGCCGCCCTCGACGGCTCACGGGCGCGGAGGGGCCCCGACACGTCCCAGTCCCAGGGCAAGCTTGAGTTCCTTGACGGCGCAGTAGAGCACCGGCACCACGAACACCGACACCAGCACCACCAGCATCCCCCCGAAGGTGGGAATGGCCATGGGGACCATGACGTCGGAGCCGCGGCCGGTCGAGGTGAGCACCGGGAGCAGTGCAAGGAGGGTCGTCGCGGAGGTCATGAGACACGGTCGGATGCGTCGGGCGGCCGCGGCGACCGTCGCCTCACGGATCTCCTTTCTCGACGAGGGGCGCCGCGCGGCGAAGCTCTGGTCGAGATAGGTGGCGATGACGACGCCGTTGTCCGAGGCGATGCCGAAGAGCGCGAGGAACCCCACCCAGACGGCGACGCTCAGGTTGATGGGGTGGACCTGGAAGAGGTGTCGCATGCTGACGTCGAACACCTCGAAGTTGAGGAACCAGCCCTGTCCGTAGAACCAGATGAGGATGAAGCCTCCCGCCCAGGCGACGAGGATGCCGCTGAACACCAGAAGTGTGGTCGCGACGGAGCCGAACTGGAAGTAGAGGATCATGAAGATGATGAAGAGCGCCACCGGCACGACGAGCTTGAGTGTCCTCTGTGCCCGGAGCTGACTCTCGTAGGTGCCGGCGAAGCTGATGGACGAGACGGTGTCCGGCACGACCAGCTCCCCGCTTTCGCGCTTCTGCTTCAGGTACCCGTCACACGTCTCCACCACGTCGACTTCGGCGAACCCGGGCTGTTTGTCGAAGAGGACGTATCCGATGAGGAACGTGTCCTCACTCTTGATGGACTGCGGCCCGCGGACGTAGCGGATCTCCCCGAGCTGTGTGAGCGGGATCTGCGTGCCGTCGGGCGCGGGGACGAGGATGCGTCCGATCGTCTCGATGGAGTCCCTGAGTTCCCTGAGATAGCGCACGCGCACCGTGTAGCGCTCGCGTCCCTCGACGGTGGTGGTGATGCCGCGGCCGCCGATGGCGACTTCGATGACGTCCTGAATCCCGCGGATGCTGATGCCGAAGCGGGCGAGGGCCCCACGGTCAAAGTGGATCTCGAGGTAGGGCTTGCCGACGATGCGGTCGGCGTTGACGGCCGACGGCTCGACGCCCGGCACCTCCCTGAGCAGCGTCTCGACCTGCAGTCCGACACGCTCGATGTCCTCGAGGTTCGACCCCTTGATCTTGACGCCCATCGGGGCACGCATGCCGCTCTGGAGCATGACGATGCGTGCGGCGATGGGCTGGAGCTTCGGTGCCGAGGTGGTCCCGGGGATCCTCGCCGCATCCACGATTTCCCGCCAGATGTCGTCTTTGCTGCGGATGTGCGGCCGCCACTGACGCACCAGGTTTCCGTTCCCGTCGGGGGCGTACTCGCTCTTGTAGTTGACGACCGTCTCGATCATCGAGATGGGTGCCGGGTCGAGCGGCGTCTCGGCCCGGCCGATCTTCCCGACGACGGAGTCCACCTCCGGTATCCGGCTCAGGGCGACGTCCTGCTTCTGGAGCACGTCGAGTGCCTCGCCGATGGAGGCGTGCGGCATGGTCGTGGGCATGTAGAGGAACGACCCCTCGTCGAGGTCGGGCATGAACTCCCTGCCCAGCCCCGGAAGCTCAGCGGACATCCGGCGCCAGACGGCCGTCTCCCGCACCGTTCCCGGCAGAAATGCGAACACCGTGTCCAGACCCAGCCACACCGCCACCCCCAGCAGCACGAGGACCACCGGAACCAGCAGGAACACCGGCTTCGCGGCGAGACACAACCGGAGCACCGGCACATACGCCCACTGGAACAGCCGGAAGAAGACCAGCATCCCGCCGATGAGACCGACCACGAAGAGGGCATTCCTGGGGAAGCCGCTCGCCGGTCCCAGGGGCAGCCAGTGCCTGACCAGCAGCACGCCCACAAACAGCACCGCGGCGGCACTCGCGATCCACGGCCCGAACCGGCGGAGCTTCTCGGGCAGAAAATCGGCCAGAAGATGGTAGGCCCCCAGGAGCACGAGGATGAGCCCCGCCCACCATGCAAAAGTGACGCCCGCAATCAGCCCGGCGACCACGAGCAGAGCGAGGAGGATGCGCTTCAGCAGTCTGGACGACAGCCGTCCGGCCACCAGGATGTGAGCCGCCGGCGGCACCAGCGTCAGCGCGACGACCACCGAGGCGATCAGGGCGAACGTCTTCGTCCAGGCCAGGGGCCTGAAGAGCTTCCCCTCGGCACCGGTCATCGTGAAGACCGGAAGGAACCCGACGATCGTCGTCAGCACGGCGGTGACGACGGCACCGCCGACCTCACTGGCCGCCCTGTAGACGACCTCGAGACGGCTGGCCTCGGGCGGCGCGGCGGCCAGGTGCTTGAGCGTGTTCTCACTGACGATGATGCTCATGTCCACGATGGTGCCGATGGCGATGGCGATCCCCGAGAGCGCGACGATGTTCGCGTCCACCCCGAAGAGCTTCATGCCGATGAAACACATGAGGACCGCAAGCGGCAGCGCACTGCTGATGAGCAGTGAACTCCTCAGGTGCAGCACCAGCACCACCACGACGATGATGGTGACGAGGATCTCTCCGGTGAGTGCGACGTTGAGCGTGTCAAGGGTCTCGTGGATGAGTCCCGTGCGGTCGTAGAAGGGAACGATCGTCACCTTGCTGGTGGTGACCCACTCCGGCCGGTCGTCGGGGTGCGTGCGGAGCCACGTCAGCCACTTCTCCTGGTCGAGTTCCGTCCCGGCGTAAGCGTCGAACCCGTTCTCGCGCGCGAACGCCTCGATGGCGGACCTGGCGGTCTTCGTGTAGTCGACCAGGACGCGGACGGGCAACTGGGGCTTGATCTCCTCGATCTTGTCCTTGACCGCCTGGATGGCGGTGAGGGGGTTTTCGCCGAAGCGGACGACGACCACGCCGCCCACGGCCTCGGTTCCCTCCTTGTCGAGTGCCCCGCGTCTGAGTGCCGGACCCAGTGACACGTGCGCCACGTCCTTCACGCAGATGGGCACGTTCTCACGGACCTTGACGACCGTGTCCTCGATATCGGAGAGTTTCCGGATGAAGCCGAGTCCGCGGATGACGTACTCGACCCGGTTGATCTCGATGGTCCGTGCCCCGACGTCGACGTTGGACATCCTGACCGCCTTGAAGACGTCGTCGAGCGTGGCACCTTGAGCGCGCATGGCGTCCGGGTCGACGTCGATCTGGTATTCCTTGACGAACCCCCCGACGGAGGCGACCTCCGCGATGGGCTTGTTCTTGTCACGGTCGGTGGCGGCCAGGAGATGGAATCGGACCTGCCAGTCCTGGATGGTGCGCAGCTCGTCGAGGTCCCACCCGCCGACGACGTATCCGTCCGGGTCGTGCCCCTCGAGCGTGTACCAGAAGATCTGTCCGAGTGCGGTGGCCTCGGGACCGAGCGCCGGACGCACGCCCTCCGGAAGCGTGCCCGCCGGAAGACTGTTCAACTTGACCAGCAGACGGTTCCGCGAGGTGTCGAAGTCCACCCGCTCGTTGAAGATGATGTAGACGGTGGAGAAGCCGAACATGGAGACGGCGCGCACCGTCCTCACCCCGGACGTCCCCAGAAGCGACGTCGTCAGGGGATAGGTGATCTGGTCCTCGACGTCCTGCGGCGAGCGTCCGGGCCACCCGGTGAAGACGATCTGCTGGTTCTCGCCGATGTCGGGGATGGCGTCGGTGGGGACGGGCCGGCGCGGCAGCGGCCCCAGGTCCCAGTCAAAGGGGGCCACGGTCAGTCCCCACAGGACGATGGCGGCCACGGCCAGAAAAACGACGAGCTTGTTTTCGAGGGAGAAGCGGATGGCCCTGTCGATCAAAGACCGACGTTCAGGCGGGGGACGGTTCGCCGAGAGGTCACTCATGAACTCCTCCCGCCGGACGGGGCGAGATCGTCTCAATCACGTCACCGCATTTCGGCATGGCGGGGCCGAAGTAGGGGTTGCGGATCTCCTTCGTGTCCGACAGCCAGTTCGCGCCGCGGTTGTTGAAGGCCATGGGACAGTGGAGACGATAGACGGGACTTTCCGGGGCGATTCCGAACGTCCTGATGGCTGCGGCGAGCGCCTCGGAGAAAAGCGCGAAGCCCTTTCGAACCGCCTCGATGTCCTTGCCATCCACCATCCCGGCCAAGGGGGGGCCGAGGTCGTTGAGTGCCTTCATCCAGCGCACGTGTGCGTCGCCCGTGAGCAGCTTCATCTCCACGGCGCCCAGGGCCTTGTGCGCCTTGTCCACCGCCTGGGCCGCGGTCTTGAAATCGTCGCCGGCCAGTGCCGAAGCCACTTCCTGATAGGCCGTCCAGACCCCGGCGAGCTGCCTGCGGAATTCGTCCGGCACCGTGAGCTTGGGGACCTCCCCGGCGGGCGCTTCGGTCCCCGTCCGCTCGCCGTGGTGGTGCGGGACGGTGCCGCCGCCCTCGGGCGACATCATGCTCGGACGGCCCTCCAGTTGAAGCGCACTGTCCATCTTGAAGTTCCCCTTGACGACGACGAGGTCGCCCTCCGCCAGGCCGCTCCGCACGATGTAGTAGTCCCCCGCCCGGGGGCCGAGGACTACCTCACGTCCCTCGAACGTCATCCCGCCCTTGTCCTTCACCTGCACGTAGACGAGGGCCCGTTTTCCGGTGATGAGGGGAGCCGACGCGGGCACCACCAGCGGCTGGGCCGTCTCCGCCGCACCCGCCGCCACGTACCCCAGCTCCTCGGCACGCACCAGGGGCATGCCGCACACGTCACACGTCCCGGGACCGTCCTTGACCACCTCCGGGTGCATGGGACTGACCCACTTCCCGGCGAGGTCCGGGTCCATGACCTTGCCCGCGGCGGCCACCCGGGCCTGGACCACGCCGCGCACGAACATGTTCGGTTTCAGCTTGCCCGCTTCGTTCGGCACGTTCACCCGGACCCTGACGGTGCGGGTCGTGGGGTCCACCACGGGGTCGATGAACGCGATCTTGCCGACGAAGATCTCGTCCGGGTAGGCTTCGGTGGTGAAGGTCACCTTCTGTCCGTATCGGAGCCACTTGAGGTCGCTCTCGTACGCGTCCAGCTTGACCCACACGCGGGTGAGATCGGCGATGGTGTAGATGCGCGTGCCGGTGGTGACGTACATCCCCTGCTGGACGTGCTTCTCGATGACGATGCCGCCCATGGGGGCGTTGATCTGCATCAGGTCGGTGCTCTTGCCGCGCTTTTCGATCTCCTCGATCTGCTCCTTCGTGAGGCCCCACAGTCGGAGCTTTTCGCGCGCGGCCTCAACCGTCGCCTGCGCGTTCTCCCTCATGATGTCGATCCGGCTCCGCTCGATCTCCTTCACGGTCTTCTTCGCCTGAAGCAGTTCCTCCTGTGCACTCAGAAGCTGCGGGCTGTAGAGGACGACCATGTGGTCGCCCTTCTTGACGGGCACACCCGTGTAGTCGACGAACAGCCGGTCGAGCCGGCCCGGCACCCAGGCCGTGATGTAGCCCAGTCGCGTCTCGTCATAGGCCACCTTGCCCACCAGCCGCACTTCGGCCGTCACGAACTTCCGCTCGACCGGCGTCACACGGACGTCCATCAGGTGTATCGCGGTGTCGCTCGCGACGAACTCCCGCGGACCCACGTCGCCCGCACGCTCGAGCGGAATGAGGTCCATCGCACAGATGGGACACTTCCCGGGACCGGGACGCCGGATCTGCGGGTGCATCGAGCAGGTCCACACCTGGGCCGACGTCGCCCCGGGCGACGCCGTCTCATCCGGCGGCTCTCCGCTGGTGCCACCGCACCCCGCCGCACAGACGAGCAAGACCCCCACCATGATTCCCAGCACACACTTCTCCACCGGAACCTCCCTGCGACCTCACCGGTCGCGGACCCTCCGTCTCTGCGTCCGTCGATTACTCCGGCGCAGCCAGCTTCTTCAGCTCCTCGTCCACCTTCGCGACGTACTTCGCCGGCTCCTTGGCGAACGCTTCCTTGCACGCCGGACAGCAGAAGTAAATCTTCCGTCCCTCGTACTCGGTGAAGATGTCCTTGTTGATGGGGCCCGCCATCACCGGGCAGGTCTTCTGCGCGATGACGGTGGTGTCCGGGGCCTGCGCGCCCTGCTCTTCCCCACCGCAGCCCGCGAGGGCGATGAGTCCGACCACCAGCACGGCACATGCGACGTAAGCGAGCGTCTTCATGACGGTTCTCCTTTCCACGTTCTGCCCGCGTCCGGGCGTCTGCGTCCGGGTGCGGACGCTGCGGGCGGCTTTACGGCTCTGACGGTTCTTCTTCCGTACGGTCCTGGTCCGCTTCCTCCTTCGGTTCCTCCTGCTTTGCCGGTTCCGCTGCGGGGACTTCATCCGGCGAGTCCGCTTCGCCGGTCTCCGTTTCGGGGGGCGCTTCGCCGCGGGGCAGGTCCTGTCCGACGAGCATCTCCAGTTCGGCGAGCCGCTGTGCGTGATCGGTGAGTGCCCGCTCGTACGACAGCTCGAATTCGAGCATCACCCGCTGCGTGTCGATGAGGTCGAGGAAGCTCGACGTCCCGGCGGCGAAGCCCGCCTCCGTCGTCTTCAGCGACTCCCTCGCCAGGGGCAGCAGCGTGTCCCGGTAAAGGCTGATCTTGCGCTCGGCGTCCCGGAAGTCGAACAGCACGCGTTTGGCACGGTAGCTCAGGAGGTTCGTGCGGTCGGCTTTCTCCTTGATGGCCGCCCACCGGCGTCTCGCGGCCTCTCGCTCCCCCGCACGGTATTTCCCGAACCAGATGGGCAGGTTCACCGAGACCCCGACCATCACCGGGTCCTTGCCGCTGTCCGAGACGCCGGGCATCACGGCGGAGCCGGTCTCGATGTAACTGAGACCCAGCGTCACGTCCGGGTAGTACTCCTTTCGCGCCAGCTCACCTGCCTTGCGGTAGCGGGCGATCTCGTGGTCGAGGACCTTGAGTTCGGGGTTCCGCTCCTGGAGCATCCGCAGGATCTCGTCGTCCGTCGAGGCGACCGTCTCTTCGGGAACCGACTTCGGCCAGGGGAGCGCGGCGGTGACGGAACGGTTGAGCGCGGCGTTGAGCCGGGCGACTGTGGGCTGCTGCATCTCGGTGAGCGAGCGCAGGCGGTCTTCGAGCTTGCCGAGTTCGACCTGCGCACGGATCACGTCGGCGAGCTGCGCGGTGCCGGTGCGGTACTTCATACGTGCCACGTCCTCGAACTGCTTCGCGAGGTCACGCGTCTTCCCCACCACCTCGACGGCTCGGCCCAGGTAGTAGTACTCGTAGTAGGCGTCCTTCACCTCGTGGAACAGCTTGAGCTTCTGCGCCTCGTAACGCTCCTTCGCCGCGTTCGCCGCTTCCATCGCGACGTCGCCGCGGAGGGCGAGCTTGCCGAACCACGGGAAGGTCTGTGCGATCTCGAAACTCTGGCGCTGGGGACCGACGCGCGTCTCGACGCGCTCGATGTAGTAGCGATAGGTGAACCGCGGGTCCGGGAGTGCCGTCGCCTGCGGGACACGCTCGAGTTCCGCCTTCCACCGGTTGAAGGCCGCTTCGAGACCGGGGTTGTGCAGCGCGGCGTACGCTAGGTAGTCGGAAAGCTGCGTGGTCTCGCTGAGTTCCGGAGGTGCGTTGTGCGGGTCGGCACGCACGTCGGCGACCTCGCCCGGGGGCACGGCGTCACCTCCCGAGGACGTGCATCCGGCCGCCCACGCGAGGCACTGGCAGAGGAGGACGATTTGCAGGGCGTGTCGTCCCATTCCCATGGTCCCCTCGCATGTGTGAGGGTCTTGCCCCGCAAACGGTCCTGCGGGGTCCCGAAATCTCCCTGAGCAGCCCGTCCTCTGTTAGTTTAACGCATCGAACGCCGGATGCAAAAGAGCATTTTCGGCCGAAGGGACGTCGGCAGGACGGTCGGTTCCCGGATCGTGGGAGGCGGCTGCCCGGCGGGGCGAACGCCCCACGGACGTGCGGCATCCGTCTGCGGCGCGTGCCGGAGGACGGTGGCCCCTATGCGGTTGGGAGGCGGTCATGGCGGCAAAAAAGAGCCCCCGACCGCGGCGCGTTCGGGGGCTGGATGCATGCTGGTGGGCGATACTGGACTCGAACCAGTGACCTCATGGGTGTGATCCATGCGCTCTAGCCAACTGAGCTAATCGCCCGTCTGCACCGGGACTGTAGCCGCCCCGGGGACGGTTTTCAAGCGATTTCCGCCGGAAAATGCCCGCACGGGAGCGGGAAGACACCCGCGCGGCAGCCGGAAAGGACCCGCATACGGGCCTGAAA
>DATKVD010000631.1:0-5142 GCA_035530235.1 Planctomycetota bacterium
CAGCAGCATCAGCTCGGCCGGACTCGCCGTCAGGATCTGTGTCTTCCGGTATGGATGCGTCTCAACGGCTCTGGTCATGGATTTCCCCCGGGTAAGACATCGGACTCCATCCTATCATATCGTCACGGAGCGACGCCTCACTTGAGGCGGCTATCGTCCGAACAGGCTGCTCGAGCGCCGATTGCTGCTCACGAGAACGAGGTTCTGCAGGTTCGACAGTGCGGACCCCTGGGCCTGAAGCTGTCCCAGCACCATCTCCATCTGCGTGAACTGGTAGATCAGGTCCTCCTCCCGGCGTGCCAGTATCTTCGCCATTTCCTCGATGCGCTTGTTGAAGAGTTCGATGCGGTCGTTGAGTGCCTCGTCCTTGTTCTGGAGCACACTCTCGTACGGGTCGGTGAGGTCGTCGACCAGCGCTTCGAGCCTGTCGGCGAACCCGAGGTCCTCCGTGGTGAAGAACGCGACGACCGATTCGAGGTTGCTGTTGAGCTGGTTGTAGAACGTCTCTTCGTCGAATTTGAGCTGACCGTTGGTCGTGTGGGACACCCCGAGTTGCTTGAGTCGAGTGAGGGTGCCGTTGAGACCGGTCTGGGGCTCGACGATGAGGTTTGCGAGTGACCGTTCGATCCGTTGACACGTCGCGTCGCCGAGCAGGATTCCCCGCTCACCGGTTTCGGCGTTGTAGGCGGTATAGGTGTCGAGCTGTCCGCGAAGGGCGTTGTAGGCCGACACGAAGGCGTTCAACTTCGTCTTGATGTAGTCCATGTCCCGGCTCACCGAGATGCTCACGGGCGATGACGAGGTGGAGACCACGGTGAGACTGAGCCCGGCGACCGCGTCGTCGAACGAGTTCGTGGAACTGGTGAGGAGGATGGGTGAACTGCCGGGATCGGTGCTCCCGTAGCGGACGACGGCGTCCTGTCCCCGCTGGACGGTCGTGAAACGCATGGTGCTGTCGTTCGGATCGACGACCAACTGTCCCCGCACGCCCGTGCGTCCGCTCACGATGCTCAGCCGGTACGGACTGTAGCCCGTGCCGTCGTTGATGACCGAAGCCGTCACGTGTGCTCCCGAGGCGTTGATGGCGTCGGCGATGTCTGCGAGACCCGCGGCCCCCGAGATGTCCACCGTCACTTCCCAGCTGCCGTCGAGTCGTCCGGGCGTCGAGACGTCCGCCTCACCCAGGATGTTCAGGTCACGTGCCGTCGTCCCGCTCTCCACCTCTGCCACCGTCAGCACCCCGGCACCCACCGTCGAATCCACCAGCAGCAGCCCGTCACCCGTCTCGTTGATGCTCGCCGTCACCCCGATGCCTCGACTGTTGATCTCCTCGATCACGTCTTCCAGGTAGATGTCGTCTTCCTGGGTCAGGTCGACGACGGCACTGACGCCCTGACGGTTGGTGATGCGGAACTTGCCCGCCGCCACCCCCTGACCGCCGTTCATCTCCTCGAGTCGTGTGTTCTCACTCAGGTAGCGCAGGTCGAGGTCACTGCCGTTCTTGCTCTCCTCAGCGACGCCTGAGGCGTCCGTGTCGATGCCCAGCGACGAAGCGGTGGCGTCGAAGCTGAAGAGGATGAGGTTGGACGTGCCCCCGGAGGTATCGGTGATCTCGATGCCGTTGCCTTCCGAATTGACGGAAGCGCTTATGGCGGCGGAAGATGCGTCGATGGCAGAAAGGAGCGCACTCAGGGTGTCGACGGAACCGAGGTCGATCAGGTCCTTGGTTCCCGAGCGGTCGGTGACGATGAGCGTGCCGAGCTCGTTGCGGGTGTCCACCGCCAGGTCTCCCATGAGCACACGACCGGTGAGAATCTCGCCCACGACCGTCTGGTCCATGAGTCCCAGGTCGACAGCCGCCGCGGAGTTGTTGAGCATCTCCACCGGCGGCACGTGATCGTTGAGCTTCTTCCCCTGGAGCTGAAGCGACTGGTTGCTCGGAGCGATTGATGCAGTAACCAGATCACCCCCGGTATTCCCCGGGGCATTGTTGATCGCGTCTATTACGTCCTGCAGCGTCGCAGCGGAGGAAATGTCCACCTCGAAGCTCATGGTGCTGTTCATCCAGATGCGGAAGTCGCTTCCGGTGACGCTTCGCACGCCGCTGCCTTTGTTGAGCAGGTCCAGTGACATGACGCTCGAGATGGTGCGTATCTGCGTCCCGGTGAGTGTCGCCGAGGCCACGTCGTCCAGGATCCCGAGGTCTTCGGCGGTGGTGCTGTCGATCTCCTGCACGTGCAGGTTGTAGGCCGTGCTTCCGGTGAGATCGAGGAGCACGAGGTGATCGTCGGAGATGGTCGCGACGACGTCCACCGCGGCGGCGTTGATGGCGTTGACGACGTCCCGGAGCGTGGAGGCGGTGGAGAGGTCGACGTCGGCGGTGGCGCCGTTTCGATCCTGGATGCGGATGCTGCCCGCGGCGACGCCCGCCCCACCGTTCAGTTCCGAGAGGGTCGTGGCCGAGACGGCGCTGCCCACGCCCGCGCCCCCGTTCAGCGAGCGCAGGAGCACCGAGTTCAAGGACGGAATGAGCGTCTCGCCCACCAACGTCCCGTCGGTCGAGACTTTGCCCTTGAGACCGAGATCGCTCGCGGCGCTGCTGCCGTTGAGTGCCAGCACGTTGATCGGCCCGCCGCTCGAATCCTCCAGCTCGATCGACAGTCCGTCGTCGCTGAGCGATGCGGTGAGGTTCCCGTTGTTGCCGACGTCGTTGTTGACGGCGTCGAGCACGTCCTGGAGGGTGGAGGCGGCCGAAAGGTTGATGTCCACGACGCCGGCCGAACTGACGATGCGCAGGTCGTCGACCCCGGCGGCCGTGCGCACGCCCAGTCCATCGTTCAGCACGTTGAGGGACGTTGCCGCCGTCACGATGTTGACGGACGTCCCCGTGAGGGTGTCGGCGGCGACGCTGCCGACGATCCCCAGACTGGTGGCCGTCTCCGTCACGCCCACGTCTTCCACTTTCAGATTGTAGGTGGTCTGACCGGTATTATCGGTAATGATGATGCCGTTTTCGGAAAGCGAAGCGGTGACGTTGGCGTCCGCCTGGGTGTTGATGAGGGTGAGGACGTCGTTCACGGTGACGGCCGATGAGAGGTCGATGAGTGCGGTGGACCCCGCGCGGTCCGTGATGCGGACGTACCCGCGCGAGACGCCCTCCTGACCGTTCAGAAAACCGAGGGCCGTGTCCTTGTTGAGGTGGGCGTCGCCCAGCTCGATGGTCAGCGTGGTTCCGCCGACGGCCGACTCGTTGGCCGTCTCGTAGCCCCGGCTGACGACGTGGTGTGCCCGGACCAGACGGTCCACGCTGAACGTGTGAGACGCGATAGCCGGTGTGCCGGTCACGACGACACTCATCACGGAGGTGGCGGACGACACGGCGGTGGCCTGACTGAAGTACCGCTCGGTGGAGAAGACACTGGCGGACGACTTGAGGGCGGTCAGTCTGGCACTGAGTCCGAGGTAAGCGGTCTTGAGCAGGTTGGTCGTGTCGACGCGACCCTGGAGGTCTTCAAGGGGCCGGCGCTGGAGGGCCATCAACTGGTCGACGATGGTACCCCAGTCGATCCCGGAGATGATGCCGGTGCCGGTGCTGATTCTCGTCATTGGTGTGCATCCCCCCAGGTGAATCGCATCCAGCGCGGTCGACCGTCAGCCGGGCCCTTGGCAGCATCGGGTTCGGGTGACCCCGAGCAAGTCGGGGTCACCCGTTTTACCACCCGAATTAGCCAAGCAATGCCAGCACGTTCTGCGGACTGGCGTTGGCGGCTGCGAGAACCGAGATACCGGCGTTCACCAGGATCTGTGCACGGGTCAACTCCGAAGTCTCCGAAGCAAAGTCCGCGTCACGGATCAGGCTTTCCGCGGCACTCACGTTCTCCATCGTCACGCGCAGGGAGCGAACCGCCGTCTCAAGGACGTTCTTCTGGAACGCACCCAGACGCCCGCGGAGCATGCTGACGTCGTTGATCGACGCGTCGATGATGTCCGCCGCGGTGTCGAGGTTGTCACTGCTCAGGTCGTTCGCACCACCGGTCACCAGGCTGTTGAGGTATCCGATGTCCCCGCTGCCCAGGTGGGCTGCCGAGGTGGAGGAGATACCGATGTTCACACTGGTGGCGAGGTCCGGACTGATCTGGAACAGTGCGCCGCCTCCGCCCAGAATCGTGAACGCGGTCGCCCCTGAGAAGCCGTCGGTCACCGTCAGCCCCAGGTCGAGACCGGTGCTGTTGAAGTTGAAGACGTTGCCCTTTCCGGTAACGCTGTTACCGTTGAGGACACCCGCGGCATCGCGACCGACATCACGGGTCGCAGCCGCCGCCGCGGCATCCACCGTGGCGAACGCGCCGCTCAGCACGTTCAGGCTCACGAACTCGTCCGCACCGTAGCCGGTGCTGTACATCTGGACACCGACGTCAGCACCGCCCGAGGTCAGGACGGCCGCGGAGACGCCGGTCAGGTTCACCACCTGGTTGATGCCAAAGACCACCGCACTCACATTCGTCGCGGCCGCAAAGCTGAACACGTCAGAGCCTTTACTGCCGGCGACCTCGACCGACGCTGCGGTCGTGACCTGAGAGCCACTGTAGAGGAGGTAACCGGTCTGTGCACTCTGGGTCACGTTCAGGTTCACGGTCAGTGAGCTGTTGTCGCCGAAGTTGGCGGCGTAGACGGACAGGTCACTGATGGCCGCCGCCGAAACGCTGGCGGTCGTGAAGGCGAGGGTTCCGTTGAGGAGCTTCTGCTGACCGAACGAGGTCGTGTTCGCAATCCGCGTGATCGACTCGATGGCCGAGTCAATCTGCAGCTGGTTGGCGTCGGTCTCCTCCTGAGACAACGTCCCGGCGTTCGCCGCCTCGATCACCAGCTCGCGAATGCTGACCAAAAGCACGCTCACTTCACCGAGCGCCCCCTCAGCCGTCGCGATCACGTTGGCCGCGCGCTGCGCATTGTCGATGCCCTGCTTGAGGGAACCGATCTGCGCACGCAGGCTTTCGCTAACGATCAACCCGGCAGGATCGTCCGCCGCCGTGTTGATCCGCACGCCTGTGCTCAGCCGCTGCAGCGACTTCTGCAAGGCCTCGTTCGAACGGTCCAGACTGTTAATGCTGATCAGTGCTGGAATGTTCGTGTTAATGCGAG
>DATKVD010000632.1:0-2495 GCA_035530235.1 Planctomycetota bacterium
CCCGGACGTCCCCGCGCGGTTGAAGCGGGGCCCGTCTCCGCGAGCGGTTCGTCCGGAAGGGGCACCGCTCTGTTGGGGACGTCACCGGATGACAACCGTGGCTTTCCTTTCCCTGTCGAGGGCACGTGTGCGTCGTCCGTCGCGGGACCTCACCGCCCGGCCGACGGGTCCGACTTCGACGGCGACGAGTCGTCCGCAACCCTGGCCTGCACCGTGGAGAGGTGCTGCTCGACCGAGATCGTCGCACGGATGGCTTCCAGACTGGCCGACTTGCCCTTGATCCGCCAGACCAGCATCACCAGGGGCTGACGCTTCCGGTCCTTGAAGATGATGATAATCCGTCCGAAGCCCATCAGACGCTCGAGGAAGTCCATCGTGTCCACGCGGGAGTTGTAGTCTTCCTTGCCGATGTGTTCCCCGGTCTCCGTCGGCCCTTCCTGGATGTTCAGGTAGTTAGGGGTGATGGCGACGTAATAGAAGAGTCCCCGGACCCACGAGATCGCGATCGTCAGGAGCCCGAGAAACGCAACGAGGAAATAGAGCGTCGCGTTCACCTCGACGGCGATCTTCCTGAAGAAGCGGAGGAAAGGGATCACCCAGCCCAGGAGATGGAGCCACAGGAAAAGCAGGGCCAGGCAGAGCGCGCCGATCAGCAGCACCTTGATGTTCACCTCGTACTCTTCCACCAGGAAATTCACGAAGAAGACGACGAACCAGATGCCGCCCACCCACGCCCGGTCCACCGCGCACAGCACCAGGACCCCCGCCAGGATCGACGTCAGGATCGTCGGCATGTAGAGGATCTTGTTCGTCCAGTTGAACGTCACCAGCCACTCGTTGATGTCCGGGTCGTCACGGATCTGCCTCGCGGTCTCCAGTCGCGTCCGCACCGTCCCCCTCAGCACCAGCCACGCCACGACCGCCGCGGCGACCACCCCGACGGCAATGTAAATCGCTATCGCTGCGTTCGACGTCCACATTTCCCGTCCCCCTCCCTTGGAGAGTGCTTCCGTCGCGCCCCGCTCCGCCGGACCACACCTGCTTCATTGTAAGACCGTCCCGACCCGGCTGTCAACGACAAGTCTCCCGTGATTTGTCGTTGACGGCCCTCCGGCCGGTGATAGGATGCGTGTCGTGTGTGCGGTGCCGTGTCCGCTGAGGTCGCTTTCAGCATGAGGAGGGAATGATATGAACCGTGAAATTGGCATTGCGATACTGGTGGTGGTCGCGTTCGGCCTGGGGCTGCTGATGAGGGGGAAGATGAAGCGGGCAGCCGGCATCGGTATCCTGGTGGTTGCCCTGTTTGGCGCCGGTTTTATGGTGGGGTATCTGGCCAAGCCGACCCAGGTGGTGCAGGTGGCGGGACCGTCGACCCCCGCCGAGAAGCCCTCTGAGATGGCATCGGCGGCTGCATCCCCCAAGGCGCCCCAGCCGGAACCGGCCGCACCGGCGCCCCCCAAGATGCGTGAGCCCGTGGTGCCGGAGGTCGCTCGGCCCGCAGTCGCCATCGAGGGCGACCTGCTCGCCGACGGCGGCTTCGAGAATTTCTTCGAGACGCCCGACCAGCACGGGAACGCCTTCGCACAGTGGGGCGGGTGGAAGGTCCAGGGCGAGTGCTCGCGCGGCGTCGACACGCAGGTCAAGCGAAGCGGCAAGGCCAGTGCGTGGCTCGAAGGCCACGGGGGGCCCTGTCACATCTGGCACACCCAGAAGGTGCAGGTGAAGCCCGGAAGCTACCGGCTGACCGGATACGCCCGGGCAGCCAACCTCGCCCCGGGGCTCTGGGGCAGGGGAGTGCTCCTCGGGATCGAGGGCGAAGGGTTCGAGGGGAAGTACAGTCCGCTCCCCTTCGGCAGCCACGGCTGGCGGAAGTTCGAGCGCATCTTCAACTTCAAAGAGCCGGGCGAGGTCACCCTGTTCCTCTACCTCTACGGTCCGGGACGTGCGTGGCTGGACGACCTGAGCTTCGTGAAGCTGGAGGGGGAGCAGGAGGAGGGGCTGGTGGTGGGCGAGCCGGACACGGCGGACACGGAGCGCGTGCAGACCGATGCCGCCGAAGCCGCACGCATCGCCGCCGAGAAGGCTGCCGCCGATAGACGCGCCGCCGAGGAAGCGGCCGAACGCGCCCCCGAACAGCTCAT
The DNA here is from genome assembly GCA_035530235.1 of Planctomycetota bacterium. GTDB lineage: Bacteria > Planctomycetota > DG-23 > DATKVD01 > DATKVD01 > DATKVD01. The sequence continues at coordinate 2,142 of DATKVD010000632.1, forward strand.
CCAGGACGGCGGCTTCGAGGACCTCTACCCACGCGTCGACCAGCACGGCAACGCCTTCCGATGCTGGGGAGGCTGGACGGTGGAGGGTGAGTGCGCCCGGGGCGTCGACACCGAAGTCAAGCGAAGCGGCAACGCCAGTGCTTGGCTCGAAGGCCACGGGGGGCCCTGTCACATCTGGCACAGCCAGAAGCTCAACACCAGGGCCGGAACCTACAAGCTTACCGGATACCTCCGCGCACAGGATCTGCAGGCCGCCAAGTGGGGACGTGCCTTCGCCATCGGGCTCGAACCCAAGGACGGGAAGGCCGTCTACGACCCGCTCCCCACCGGGACCTACGGCTGGCGGAAGTTCGA
>DATKVD010000633.1:0-3194 GCA_035530235.1 Planctomycetota bacterium
CGGCCTTGGTCGTCAAGACCGATGATCATGTAGTCGGATCCGGCACCGGGCCGGGTCAGGGCCATGGCCGGGGTCACGCAGACGGCGTTGTAGTGCATCCAGAGTCGACCGTCCATTCGTCGAGCTCCAGCTTCGAGGAAGTAGGTGTCCTTGTCGGGGTAGGCCATCACCCACTCGCTGTGCTCGTCCTTGTAGACGTAGTTCCCCGGGTCCTGCGGATAGACCGTGTTCACCCGTGCATATCCGTTGCCGATGGCGACCGCGTCGGTGAGGATCTTCTTCATGCGCTCATCGGGCTCGAAAGGCTGGCCTTTCGCGATGCCGATGGCACGCAGCTGGCCCGCAAGCTCCGGATCTAGCCAGCCGTCCGCCTCTTCCTGGACGATCTCGTTCACGACCTCGAAGAAGCTGAGGTCGTTGGGCATGATGGTGTTGTAGCCGGCCAGCCCCGACATGTTCTTGAACTCCGTCTCGGGCGGATCGTTCTCTTCGCTGAGCGGGTACACCTTGAGATTCTGTTTGATGTTCTCCGTCGCCCTCTCGACGTTGTCCGGATCCTGCACGTTGCCGCGGACGTATCCGCGCATGAAGTTCCACACGCAGTAGGTCTGAGATCTCACCACGTAGTAGCCGTCCGGTACGTCGCCGTCGTAGCCCGGGGGCAGGACCAGGTACTTGCCGCCCTTGCCGTGGTCCGGACCGGCGGCACCCATGTCGCTGATGTAGCGGAAGTACATGTCGTCGAGGATGCCCAGGACATCCGGTGGCACCTCGATGACAGTAGGACCGTCCTTCTTCAGGTCGAGGAAGCCCCAGGTGTAGAGCGACGTGTTATTCCAGGTGAGGACCAGTGGCTTGGAGTCGCCCAATTGCTCGGCGATCAGGATCTGATTGCTCTTCGTGAGGCCCTCATCCCGGTGACCCTGTCGCAGTGAGTACATCGAAGCCGCGGGGGTCATGTTGATGAAGGCTTCGACTGCCCGGCCCCGGTCGACGAAGTCGATCAGCGTGTCTTTGGTGCTGCCGATGGGCACGCCGTCGAAGAACTCGAGCGTTCCGATGGAGGTCTCGACCTTGTCCGGCGTGGTGCGGTTCGCCGGGATCGGGGTGGTCATCTTCATGGCCGGTTGCTGGGTGATCATCTTCGTCTTGGTCATCTCTCTTGCCTCCGTTCTGGGTAGCGGCGAGGGCGTGCGGACGACCCAGTCGGCCCTCGACCCAACGGTGCTCGGCCACAGCGCAGAGGCCGAACAATGCAGGAACGTCACGACCTGTCTCGGCTCTGCCCAACCGCCATCTGCCCGAAGAGCATCGCACCCGATCGGCGGCATCGCCTCACCCGAATCGGGTAGCGAGGCGCCCCGCACGCGCCGAGGGTCGCCGCCGCCAGGACTCCCGGCGACGGCGACCCTCTCCTGTGGCCCATGCCTCGAGGTCGGCTCAGGCTACTTCACCAGATCCACGTCCTTCGGTATCCACGTCTTGTCGTTGAACGCATTGAGTGGACCGTAGTAGCGGAAATACACGAAGAACCCCTGATCGGGCAGGGTCTTGACCACGTTCTGCTCCGGAACGCCGTCGGGCGTGTCGGTCGCGAAGTAGATGTCCACCGAGCCGTCGGCGTTGGTCACCGGTGGCGGATCCTGCTGGCTGCTGATGCTCGGATACGGCTGACTCTGCATCTCGCAACGCGTCCAGGGGTCGTACACGGTCACGGCCCAGAACAGCGCCACGGGCACCTTGGGCGGCACGTTCACCTTGTAGGTCTTGTTGCCGTCGAGGAACTTGCCGTCGCTGTCCTTGTAGGTCGTCTGGTACCGGGATCCCTTGCCCTCGGGCATCTGGGCCGCCATCGCCGGCGTGATCCCGTCGGCGGTGAAGTGGAAGACGGTGCGAGCCTCGAGGTTGAGGTAGTCGTCCTGGTAGAAGGTCGAGTTGTTGGTGACGTACGGGCTCTCCCACCGCCGGTTGGGATAGACGGCGGCCTGCTCGTCGCGGCAGTCGAAGGCGATGACGCGGGACATGGCCACGCCCTCTTCGGCGGCCTTGTCGAAGATCTTCTGCATCCGGTCGTCGGGGCTGAATGGCTTGCCGTTCTCGATGCCGACCGACGCGAGCCTCCCGAGCAGTTCCTTGCCGAAGGCGTCTGCCGGTTCGTAGTCGATGACCTGATGCATCCACTCGAACGCCGAGGCATCCTCGGGAACCAGGGTGTTGATGGGAACGCCGGAGACGTTCGTGAAGCGCCCTTCCCGCGGGCCGCTCGAAAGCGGATAGACCTTGCAGTTCTCACGAAGGAACGTCATCGCCTTGTCGCCGAATCCGACCTCGGCGGCGTTGGCGCGGATGAACGAGAAATTGCAGTAGGTCGGTGAACGGAACACGAAGTAGCCGTCCGGTTCGTCGCCGTCATAGTCCGGCGGAAGCACGAGGTATTTCCCGCCCTTGCCCTCGTCCTTGCCGGTGGGGCCGACGTCGAACACGAACTTGAAGGTGTGATCGTCGAGCGGTCCCATCACGCCCGGCGGAACCTCCAAGACGGTCGGTCCGTCGACCTTCGTGTCGACCACGATCATGGTGTAGATGCTCTCGGTGTTGCCCGTGAGGAAAAGCGCCTTCGAATCCAGGCGGTCCGCCGTAACGGACACATGAGAGCAACTGGCGGCGCCGTAGTCGCGTACGACCCCGGTGAGCATGCCGTGCATGGAGAGGGCCGGATACATGTCCAGGTAGAGCTGGGTGGCGCGCTGCAGATCGAGCTCGTCGTAGACCTTCTGCACCGTGTCGTCGGTCGGGTAGCCGCCGGGGAATGCCAACGTACCGAACCGGGTCTCCAGCTCTTCCGGCGCCGGCGTGAAGGCCTTCGCGGCCTGCAGCGCTTCAGACCCGGCGAGCTCGTAGATGCTTCTCGGTCGTTCTCTTGTCATGATCTGTTCTCCTTGGTGACTTGAGGTCGTGACAGACGCAAATGGCGTACGGTTCATGACGCTCCTCCCGAAGCGGAGGAGGTAGCCGGTTTGCCGGAGCCGGGCGAGGAGGCCGGCGCGCGATTGCCCACGCGCTTGCCCATCTCGCCGCTGACGACCCCGAGCAGGATCAGGCCCAGCACGCCGATCACCATGACCATGCCGAGGACCTGGGCATCTTCGGAGAAGTTCTGTGCCGCCACCAGCATGGCCGCAGACAGGTTGCGC
>DATKVD010000634.1:0-10023 GCA_035530235.1 Planctomycetota bacterium
CGGCCCATTTCTCCGCGAGGGCCTTCGACAGCACCTCCAGACGGCCAGGATACTGCTGCACCTGCGCACACTGCAGGTATCCCGCACTGTGCAGTCCGCTGGAGAGGATGAAATGCCCCGTCAGCAGTGCATTCGATCTGCTCAGGATGTCCAGGACCTCTTCACGCTGCACGTCGGGTCTCGCTTACGGGTCGGTCGATGTCGGCACGCCGGCGTCCTCGACGTCCGAATCCCTCAGTCCGATCGTCGAGGATCCTCCGATGAGTCCCATCACCAGCACCAGCAGGAAGAACGCCAGTGCCACCCAGGCGGTGAGTCTCGTGATGCTCTCGGCACTCCGTCCGCCGAACGCGCTTTGCACCGCCCCGCCGCCCAGCGCCCCCGCCAGCCCGCCGCCCTTCACGTCCTGCGACAGCACCAGAAACACCAGGAACACGCAAATGGCCAGCAGAACGATCGAGAGGAACATGATCATCATCGTCGCGTCTCCCATCACTCACGTCGGATCACCCGAGACCCTTCGCCTCGATGGTGTTTCGGATGATCCCGACAAAGGAATCCACCTTGAGACTGGCCCCGCCGACCAGAGCACCGTCCACCTCGGTCTGGGCCATCAGCTCAGCCGCGTTCTCCGCCTTCACGCTTCCCCCGTACTGGATCGTCATGTCGTCGGCAACGCGTCGTCCGAACTTCTCCGCAAGCAATGCGCGGATGAACGCGTGCACCTCGTTCGCGTCTTCCGGTTCTGCGGTGACGCCGGTCCCGATGGCCCACACCGGCTCGTAGGCGATCACCACGTCCGCCATCGCCTCGGCCGGGAGGTCGAACAGTCCCTTGACCACCTGGGTCCTGACGACGTCGTTGGTGCTGCCGGCCTCGCGCTCGTCCAGCAGTTCACCCACGCACAGGATGACCTTGAGCCCCGCGTCGAGGGCCGCCTTCACCTTCCTCGCGATCAGCTCGTCGGTCTCGCCGATGACGTGCCGGCGTTCGGAGTGTCCCACGATGCCGTAGGTGCAGCCCACGTCCAGGAGCATTCCCGGGGATATCTCGCCGGTGTAGGCCCCTTTCTCTTCGAAGTAGACGTTCTGGGCGGCCACGGTGATGTTCGACCCGTCGGCGGCCGCCACGGCTTCGGCCAGGTAGACGAAAGGCGGTGCGACGGCCAGGTCCAGCCGGTCCTCGTCGCCCACTTCGTCCCTGAGCCCCTCCACCAGTTTCCGGGTCTCGTCCCGGCTCAGGTTCATCTTCCAGTTGCCGGCCACAAACACTCGACGCATGAATCCCTCCCGTTCCTCCGTGTGGTCAGCCCTCGCGTGCGGGCATCTCTTTTCCCAGGACGCCCGCGATCCCGCGCAGTTCCGTCATCAGTCCGTCGAACCGGTCCGGCAGCAGTGACTGTGCCCCGTCCGAAAGCGCCTCTTCGGGACAGGGGTGCACTTCGACCATCACGCCGTCGGCCCCGGCGGCCAGTGCCGCCTTGCACATCGCCGCCACGAGATCGTACCGTCCCGTCCCGTGACTCGGGTCGACGATGATGGGGAGATGACTGAGTCCCTTGACGTTGGGCACCGCACTGATGTCCATCATGTTCCTGACGGAGGGCTCGAAGCTCTTGATCCCGCGCTCACAGAGGATCACCTTCGCGTTGCCCTCACTCATGATGTACTCGGCGCTCATCAGCAGTTCCTGGACCGTGGAGGACATCCCACGCTTCAGCAGCACCGGCTTCTCGGTCCTCCCCACCTCCATCAGCAGGCTGAAATTCTGCATGTTCCGTGCGCCGATCTGCAGGACGTCCGCGTACTTCACCACGAGCGGCACCAGACGCGTGTCCATCACCTCGGTGATGACGGGCATGTCCAGCTCGTCGCCGCACTCCCGCAGGTACTTCAACCCCTCCTCGCCGAGTCCCTGGAAACTGTAGGGAGAGGTCCGCGGCTTGAACGCCCCGCCGCGCAGCATCATCCCGCCCGACGCCTTCACCTTCCGGGCGGTCTCGAACAGTCGCTCACGGCTCTCCACCGCACACGGCCCCGCGATGACGACGAAATGCCCGCCGCCGATCTTCACCCCGCCCACGTCCACAACCGTGTCTTCCGGGTGAAACTCCCGACTGGCCAGCTTGAACGGCTTCAACACCCGCATGATCTTCTCGACACCGGGTGTGGCCGACAGGTCCAGTCGTGCGAGCTTCTCCTCCGAGCCGATGACCCCGATGACCGTCCGCTGAACGCCTCGACTGACGTTCGTGTCCAGCTCGAGCGCGTGAATCTTTCCCAGCACGCGGTCGACGTCCGCCTGCGAGCACCCGCCCTTCATCACGACGATCATTCACGTCACCCCTCGACGTGTGCCCGCGGATACGACCCCAGCACCTGGAAGTACCGACAGTCGCTTTCCACCTCCTTCAGTGCCGCCGACACGTCCGTGTCGTCCACGTGTCCCTCGAGGTCCACGAAGAAGACGTAATCCCATGCCCGGGTCTTCGACGGTCTGGACTCGATCTTGGTCAGGTTGATGCCGTGCTTCTTGAAGGGCACCAGCATCTCATAGAGTGCGCCGACCTCGTTCTTCACGGCGAACATGACGGAGGTCCGGTCGCGTCCGGTGCGTGAGCCGCAGGCGGCGGCCAGGACGACGAACCGTGTAACGTTCTCGTGATGGTCCTCGACGTTTTCGGCGAGGATGTCCAGTTCGTAAAGTTCCGCGGCTTCACGACTTGCGATGGCGGCCACGCCCTGTTCACGGGCGGCCACCTGTGCCGCCGCGGTCGTGCTGCCCATCGGGATCAGCTCCGCATGGGGCAGGTGCTCGCTCAGCCACAGTCGACACTGTGCCGTCGCCTCGGGCTTCGAGTAGACCCTCTTCACCTCCTCCAGCTTGCACCGTCCCAGCAGGTAGTGATGGATCTCGAGGATGATCTCGTCACAGATCTTCAGTCCACAGGTCATGAACATGTCGAGCGTTTCGATCACGACCCCGCCGGTGGAGTTCTCGATGGGAACCACACCCACGTCGGCTTTCGCCTTGGCGACCACGAGGAAGACGGACTCGATGCTCTCGGACGCGACGTATTCCACGCCGGTGCCGAAGTGCTCCCGTGCCGCCTGGTGCGTGAAGGTCCCCGGGGGACCCAGGTAATTCACGATGAGCACCTTCTCCATCGCCCGCGTGGAGCTGATGATCTCACGGTAGATCGAGCTGATGGCCGAGGAACTCAACGGCCCACTGCCCTGCGCCTCCACGCGCCGCAGCACGGTTGCCTCCCGGTCGGGAGCGTAGATGGGGAGGCCCTGGGAGTTCTTGAACCTGCCGATTTCAACGGCGGTCTGCGCCCGCTCGTTCAGGAGCCTGACGATCTCCTTGTCAATATCGTCGATGCGTCTGCGCAGTGGGTCGAGTTCGGACATGGGGTCTCCCTGTGCCAGACCCGTTATTATACGAAGATGTGACGGCCCTGTCAAGCATAGGGATGCAAAAAGGCAAGGTAGCCGGGCCCGACTCCACGTCATAACCCGTTGAAGGCAAACGAGTTGCAGACGACCCGCAGGCCGCCATTCCCTCCACGTTCCCCCACCGAAACCCGGGTCAGTCCGGGACGTCGACGCCGTACTTCTCCCGCAGAATGTCCACGAGTTCCCCAAACGACCGGATCGTGTCGTCCGGCTCCGTCACCCCCTGGACCCCTGCATACTTCCCTTCCCGTCGCACCAGCACCGTGGACATGCCCAGCTGGTTCGGCGGGTCCACGTCGTTCGGGGGGTTGTCCCCGACGTACATCGCCTCGAGCGGCCAGATGTCCAGATGCCGACAGGCCTTCATGAACAGCTTGACGTTCGGTTTGCCGATCCCGATCTGGTCGCTGATGAAGATGGCGCCCGGATCGATGTAGTCCATCAGTCCCAGACGGAGGATCTTCTCGGCCTGCTTGACCTGCGGCCCCATCGTGATGACCCCGAGGATGAGGTCGGTCTTGCTGAGCTTCTCGAGGGCCTCCTGGACGTCGGGCAGGAGCTTGAGCTGACGGGCCTTGGTCTCGTGGTATGCAATGACCGCCCCGGCGACCAGGATGGCCGGATTGACCCCGGCGTAGACCTCCGGGGAGATCCTGAGCAGCAGCTTGTCGAAGTGAAACTCGTAATTCGAGGAGAATTCGGCGATGACCTCACGCACTTCGCGCATGACATCCTCGTGCTCCATCTTGAGTCCAAGCCGGATCATCTCACGGACGCTGTTGGCCCGTGCCAGCTCGGCGAACTCCGTCGTGGAGTACAACGTGTCGTCGACGTCGAAGAGAACCGCGCGTAATTTGGCCATCTGCCGGACCCCCGGGCTTTTTCAAGACCCCCCTTATACGGGTGGGTCCGGCCGCTGTCAATCCAAATCCCCGCTTGCCAAGTTGACAGGACGCCATGTCCCCACAGGACCACCCGTGCTGCCAAAATGGCAGCTTCCCCCGACCCCGCCACTACGCTCAACATTTCCGATTGACGTAACACAAGTAGCAAAAAGGGGTTAGAACATTTCAGATGATTTGCCTCTTCCTTTGGCACGCCGTTTGCATTATGTCGGTCGAGGCCTCTCGTTAAGCATGCGGTGAGGCGAACCCACACGCTGAGATAGGACGAACTCGAGTCGAAAGGAGCATTCAAATGACAAAGGCTATAGGAATCGACCTGGGGACCACGCTCTCCGTCGTCGCGGTGGTCGAGGCGGACACCCCCGTGATCATCACCAATGCCGAGGGGGGTCGTCTGACGCCCTCCGTGGTCGGCTTCACCGACAAGGGGGAGCGTCTGGTCGGACAGCTCGCGAAGCGTCAGGCGGTCACCAACCCCAAGAACACCATCTACTCGATCAAGCGGTTCATGGGCAGACGCCACAGTGAGGTGGCCGCGGAGGAGAAGCTCGTGCCCTACGACGTCGTGGGCGGGGCGAACGAACTGGTGAAGGTGAAGGCCAGCGGCAAGGAGTGGACACCCCCGGAGGTGTCGGCCATGGTGCTGCGGTATCTGAAGGAGGCGGCGGAAGCACACCTGGGCGGGAAGGTCACCGAGGCGGTCATCACGGTCCCGGCCTATTTCAACGACTCCCAGCGTCAGGCCACGAAGGAGGCCGGGGCGATCGCGGGTCTCGACGTGAAGCGCATCATCAACGAGCCCACCGCCGCCGCTCTCGCCTACGGCATCGACAAGAAGAAAGACGAGAAGGTGGCGGTGTTCGACCTCGGCGGCGGGACGTTCGACATCAGCATCCTGGAGCTCTACGAGGAGCCACATCCCGAAACGGGCACACCTGTGAGGAATTTCCAGGTCTTGAGCACCAACGGTGACACCCACCTGGGCGGGGACGACTTCGACCAGGTGGTGCTGAACTACATCGCCGACGAGTTCAAGAAGGCGAATGGGATCGACCTGCGGAAGGACCAGATGGCACTTCAGCGGCTCAAGGAGGCCGCCGAGAAGGCCAAGTGCGAGCTGTCCGGACAGCTCGAGGCCAGCGTCAACCTCCCGTTCATCACCGCCGACGCCACCGGCCCGAAGCACCTGGAGATGCGCATCACCCGTGCCAGGCTCGAGCAGCTCACGCAGCACCTCATCGACCGGACGAAGAATCCCTGCCTGCAGGCCATGGAGGACGCACACGTCACACCGACGGACATCGACGAGGTGCTGCTGGTCGGTGGGATGACGCGCATGCCGGCGGTCCAGAATGCGGTCAAGCAGCTCTTCAACAAGGAGCCGAACCGCAGTCTGAACCCCGACGAGGTGGTGGCCCTGGGGGCGGCCATCCAGGCCGACATCCTCACCAGCGGCAAGCACGGTGACGTGCTGCTCCTGGACGTCACGCCGCTGTCGCTCGGCATCGAAACCCTGGGGGGCGTGATGACGAAACTCATCGAACGCAACACGAATATCCCGATTCACAAGGCGGAGGTCTTCTCGACGGCGGCGGACAACCAGCCGGCGGTGGACATCCATGTGCTTCAGGGGGAGCGGGATTTCGCCAGGGACAACCGCACACTGGGACGCTTCCAGTTGACCGGCATTCCGCCCGCCCCCAGAGGCATGCCGCAGATCGAGGTCACGTTCGACATCGATCTCAACGGGATCCTCAACGTGTCCGCAAAGGATCTCGGGACCCGGAAGGAACAGTCCATTACCATCAAGCAGTCCTCGGGGCTCAGCGACGGGGAAGTCGAACAGATGAAGAAGGACGCCGAGCAGTACGCCGCCGAGGATCACAAGCGTCGTGAGGTGGTCGACGCCCGCAACCAGGCCGACCAGCTCATCTACCAGACGGAAAGGACACTCAAGGAGCACGGCGACAAGCTCACCGACGCCGACAGACAGCGGATCGAGTCCACAAAGAAGCGCCTTGAGGAGGCGATAAACGGGGACGACCTGCCGTCCATCAGGTCGGCCATGGACGACTACACGCAGGCCGCACAGCAGTTGGCGAAGGTGATGTACGAGCAGGCCGGTGCCGCCGGCGGTGGTCCCGGTGCGGCGGGTCCGGGTCGACAGACGGGACCGGGACCGGAGAGCACGTCCGGGCCGGAGACCGGACCGGACACGAAGAGCGGTGATGACAACATCATCGACGCCGACTACGAGGTAAAGTAAGGACGTCACCGTCATCGGAGGGTGGAAAAGCCTGCCGGCCGTCGTGCCGGCAGTCTTTTTGACGTCGCCCGTCGGTGCGGCCCGAGCGTTCCGGAAATGGAGCCGGTGAGATGAAACTCGATAAATACACGATCAAGAGCCGGGAAGCCGTTCAGCAGGCCGTGGGGCTCGCGCAGAAGAGCCGACACCAGGGACTGGACCCGCTGCACGTGCTGGCGGTGCTGCTGCGGGAGCCGGAAGGCGTCATCCGTCCGCTTCTGGAGAAGCTGGGCGTGGACCGTTCCGGGCTGGAGGCCCGCGTCGTGAGCGCACTGGACAGGCTCCCGCAGGTGTCGGGCGGCGGCTCGACGGCAGAGCCTTACCTGACACCGGCGGCGAACGCCGTCTTCACCCATGCCGAAGAGCTGGCACGTCGACTGAGCGACGACTACGTCAGCACCGAGCACGTCTTCCTGGGCATCCTGTCGGAGGGCACGTCGGCCGCCGGACGACTGCTCAAGGAAGCCGGTGTCCGTGAGGACCAGGTGCTGGCGGCGCTGCGTGACATCCGGGGCGGACACCGTGTGACCGACCAGAACCCCGAGGACAAGTACGAGGCGCTCAAGCGCTACGGACGCGACCTGGTGGAGATGGCCGCACGCGGCAAGCTCGACCCCGTCGTCGGTCGCGACGACGAGATCCGCCGGGTCATCCAGGTCCTGAGCCGACGCACCAAGAACAACCCCGTCCTCATCGGGGAGCCGGGCGTCGGCAAGACCGCCATCGTCGAGGGACTGGCCCAGCGCATCGTCTCGGGCGACATCCCCGACGGACTGCGGGAGAAGACGGTGGTGGCCCTCGACATGGGGGCGCTCATCGCCGGGGCCAAGTACCGCGGGGAGTTCGAGGACCGTCTGAAAGCGGTGCTTCGCGAGATCAGCGAATCGGACGGCCGGATCATCCTCTTCATCGACGAACTTCACACCGTGGTGGGCGCCGGAGCGGCCGAAGGCGCCGTCGACGCCGGCAACCTCCTCAAACCCATGCTCGCCCGCGGAGAGCTGCGATGCGTCGGCGCCACCACCCTCAACGAGTACCGGAAATACGTCGAGAAGGACGCCGCACTCGAACGTCGCTTCCAGCCCGTTTATGTCGGTGAACCGTCCGTCGAGGACACCATCGCCATCCTCCGAGGGCTCAAGGAGCGCTACGAGGTGCACCATGGCGTGCGCATCACCGACGCAGCATTGGTTGCTGCGGCGACACTTTCGCACCGCTACATCTCCGACCGATTCCTGCCCGATAAGGCCATAGACCTCATGGACGAGGCCGCCAGCCGGCTTCGCATCGAGATCGACAGTATGCCCACCGAACTCGACGAGCGCGAGCGCCGACTCCGCCAACTCGAGGTGGAACTCGAGGCACTGAAGAAGGAAAAGGACGACGCCAGCGTGAAACGTCGTGAACGCATCCGGGCGGACATCGCCGCACTGCGCGAGGAAGCGGCTTCACTCCGCCTGCAGTGGGAGAACGAGAAGAAGGTCATCCACGAGATACAACGCGTGAAGGCGCGCATCGACGAGGCCCACACCGAAGAGCAGAAGGCCGAGCGTGAAGGGGATCTCGAGAAGGTTGCCCGCATCCGCTACGGCACCCTGAACGAACTGGGACGTGAACTCGAGACGAGACAGCGTGAACTCGCCGAGGTGCAGACCGAACGCAGCCTGCTCAAGGAGGAGGTCGAGCCCGACGAGGTGGCGGAGGTCGTGTCCAAGTGGACGGGCATCCCGGTCGCGAAGATGCTGGAAGGCGAGCGGGAGAAGCTGCTGAAGATGGAGGAGCGTCTCAGACAGCGCGTCGTGGGACAGGACGAGGCCATCCGGGTGGTCTCGGACGCGGTCCGTCGTGAGCGCTCCGGCCTCGGCGACCCCCGCCGGCCCGTCGGGTCGTTCATCTTCCTCGGTCCCACCGGCGTGGGCAAGACCGAACTCTGCCGGGCACTCGCCGAGTTCCTGTTCGACGACGAGGACGCGATGGTGCGCGTGGACATGAGCGAGTTCATGGAGAAACACTCGGTGGCACGGCTCATCGGGGCGCCGCCGGGATACGTCGGATACGAAGAGGGAGGCCGGCTGACCGAGGCCGTCCGTCGTCGGCCCTATTCCGTCATCCTCCTCGACGAGATCGAAAAGGCACACCGGGACGTGTTCAACGTGCTCCTGCAGGTGCTGGACGACGGCCGACTGACCGACGGACAGGGACGGACGGTGAACTTCCGCAACACGGTCGTCATCATGACGTCGAACATCGCCGGTCAGTGGATCCAGGAGTTCGCGGAAAGGGGCGGCGACGAGGACGAATTGAAGCAGCGGATCCACCAGGCCCTTCGCGACACCTTCCGGCCCGAGTTCCTCAACCGCATCGACGAGACGATCCTCTTCCATAACCTCTCTCGGGACGACCTGAAGAAGATCGTCGAGCTCCAGCTCACCGACCTCCGCAAGCGGCTGGCCGAGCAGCACATCCGGATTGACGTGTCGGACGCCGCGAAGGAGCAGCTCATCGAGATGGGCTACGACCCCGTCTACGGGGCACGTCCGCTCAAGCGGACCCTCCAGCGCGAGATACAGAACCCCCTCGCGAAGGAAATCCTCGAGGGCAAGTACCCGCCCGAGACCACCGTCACCGTGGACGTCGACGGGGACGGCCGGTTCACGTTCTCGTAACAAGGCGCTGAAGAAGCCTTGTCATCCTGAGCGAAGCGAAGGATCTGGCCACGACGTGGGGAAGGCATCCGGGTTTTCGCTGTGAAACGAGGCATCATGACTCCGTGCGGGGCAAGATTCCTCGTCCCCCGACAAGTCGGGGTCCTCGGAATGACAGTTGCAGGAGCCTGACAGGTAGAGGTGAGAGCGGGGCCCTGTGCGCTACGTCTCAGCGCGGGGACGCCTTCGGGCCGTCGTGGCGAGTGCGACGAGCGCAATGCCCACCGCTCCCGTCACGAGGGCGTAGGCCCACCACGCCGGCAGCGCGTGCCGGTGGTCCGAGACGGCCGACAGGACGTAGAGCATCTGCCCGCGGAAGAGGTCGTAACCCACCGCGGAGGCACACGCCGAAAGCGGCGTGACCTTCACCACGAACCCGATCGCCCAGGGCTTAGCCGCCCCGTCCGTCCACTGGACGAGCAGGTTTCCCCAGAAAGGCGAGGCGAAGAGCACGCCTCCCGCGAACGTCGTCAGCCAGGCGGCCGGCGCCGTCCGCCCGAACCACATCCCGAGTGCCGCCGCAACGCCCGTCACCAGCATGCCCGTCCCCAATACAACCGCCTGGACCTTGAGAGGCGCGGCAACGGTGACGTGATCCTGGAGAAGCATCAGGAGCAGCATCAGCAGCGTCACGGAGACGGTCATGGCGA
>DATKVD010000635.1:0-2194 GCA_035530235.1 Planctomycetota bacterium
ACGCCAACACGCGCATCTACCTTTTGCGCCCCGGACTGACGGTCACGCAAACCGGAGTAACCATTACCGAGGTTGACATGTCCATAAGCCTGACGACTCTCGACACGAAGATCACCAGCATCCTCGAAGACACCGCCACCACGCTTCCCGCCGCCATCGCGGGCGTTTCCACCACCGTCCTCGCGGGCGAAATCGACGCCAACGTGGTCAAAATCAGCGACGACAGCACCGCCGCAGACAACGCGGAGAAGCTCTTCGACGGCACCGGCTACGACGCCAGGACATCGAAAATATGGGCGGTGAACGTGCCGCCCGCGGAAGCTCCATAGGAGAGAAACCATGCAGTTCTTGCGACAGGGCGCAGAGGAAAGCCTTCAGGTGTATGACAACGTGGTCGTGGCAGCGTCCGTCAACGGACGCGAATGGTCCCCCGTGACCGTCACCGACGCGCGCATCACGCTTGACACCGCCGAATGCGGCCGACTCGACGTCACCCTTGACGGCCAGTTGCGCGAGTTCACGGTGCTGCCCGTCAAATCCTACGACGCCTTCGTGCTCGGCGCGGCCTATTTTGAGGTCGATGTCAAGCGCGTGAACGGGTCGTCCGCCGAACGCCTCGCCGACTTCGCCAACGTCGGGTACGACACGCAGAAGCACGCCGTCTCGGTCGACCGCGTGAAAGTCGTCGAGCGCGTCGAGGAGCCCGTGAGGGTGTATGCCAAGGAGACGCAGGAGGCGCTTGCCGCCATCGGCCGAGCCGTGGTCGCGCTCCACGACCCGAAGCGCGTGGTCAGCGCCGACGTGGTGACGCTCGGGGGCGTGCCCGTGCAGGAAGTGGTCGGCGGCATCGTCGGGAGCCTCGAAGCCCTCGACCGGAAGGACGTCGTGGTCAAGGCCAACGTCGTGCAGATGAACGGCCGGGCATTGCCCGTCGTCAACCTCGCCGACCTCGCGACGCAGGGCTACAACGCCGACACCCACAGCGTCCAGCGCGTCCACGAGGTGCAGAAGGTGGGCACCGTCTCGGCGCCGGTCAAGGCGGAAATCACCGGCCTTGGCGATGACGATGTGCTGAAGAACATCGTCGCGGCGTTCACCACGGGCTATTCCTTCCCCGGCTGCTCCATGCCACTGGTGGACACCGTGAAGAACACGACCCACGCCAACGTCGTGAGCATCGGGGCGGACAAGCGGGCGATGAAAAACATGCAGGCGGCCTTCACCACGGGATACGACTTCGTGGGCTGCTCCATGCCGAGGGTGCGGCTCACCGAGGAAGCCCCGACCATCAGCGGGCTGGAAGCCCATCTGGACGAACTCGGCGCGAGCATCGAAGACCTCAAGAACGCGAAGGTCGAGCCGGTGACGCCGCCCGACATCTACCGCGTGAACGTCGTCGAACTCGGCGGCGATGAGCTTGCCGTGGAAAACCTCAAGCGGGCCTTCGACGGGCGCGGCTGGGACTTCCGCAACTGCGTCATGGACATTCGACTCAAGGGCGGTGAACGCGCCGCCAAGCAATTCAGAGAAATTACCAACGAAGGAGAGTAGTCATGGCGGCAGCCCTTTGCACCATCGGTGATGAGAAGGTCCAGACCCAGAGCGGTCACACCGTGCGCGTGACGTGGAGCTGGACAAGCGCAACCGGCGGGACGGTGACGAGCGCCGTCAGCACCACCAATTTCACGCTCAACGGCTACATCGCGAGCTTCGCCACGAAACCCGGAGCGACCACCCCGACCTCCTACACCATCACGCTGTACGACGGTGACGGGCGAATCCTGGCGACAAAGGCCGGGGCGAGCACAACGGCGGTCGAGACGCACACGACGGGGTTCCCGTTGGTCACGGACACCATGTACATCGCCATCAGCAGCGCGGGTGACGAGAAGACCGGGAGCTGCTGGGCCGACGTGTACACGGCGTAGGAGGCACCATGACGCAGGGTTCAGGGGCGTGGCCATTTCCGGCGGGCGAGGAAGACAACCGCATCATTCGCGGGATGCACAACGGGCAACCGTTTGAACTGGAGCTTGGGAACTTCCCGCCGGACGAGCCGACGTTTCTGGACAAGATCAACTGGTTGTGGCGGGGCAAGAAGGAGGTGTGCTTCGCCAAGATTCACAGTCATCTTGGCGGGGACTTCTACCGGATTCTCAAGCACTTCCGAGAGAAGTCCGTGTCGGGCCAGTTG
>DATKVD010000636.1:0-2125 GCA_035530235.1 Planctomycetota bacterium
AACAGCCCCGCCGCGATCCTCCGGGTCGCCGTCGAGACGGGGCTCGGCGCGGAGACCATCGAGCGCCTTGCCGCGCTCGCGTGGAAGCAGCAGGACCGGGACGCCGCGAAGGAGTTCGCGGAAGCACTTGCCGCGTTTCAGGACGAGTGCCCCAACATCCGGAAGGCGGCGAACGCGAAGATCGTCACGAAGTCGGGCGGATCCTATGGGTTCAACTACGCGAAGCTGGAGCAGATCCACCCCATCGTCAAGCCGATCTGCTCCAAGCACGGGCTGTCCTACTCGTGGGACTCGAAGGTGGAGCAGGGAATGCTGACCGTCACCTGCACCCTGCGTCACGTCAACGGGCACCGTGAGAGCGCATCGTTCTCCTGTCCCACATCCTCGTCTTCCGGTGCGTCCGACGCTCAGAAGTTCGGCATGGCCGACACCTACGCCCGCCGGCACTCGCTCACGGCGATCCTCGGACTCACCACCACCGACGAGGACACCGACGGGGCCGACCCGTCCACGATCACCCCGGAGCAGGCGGCGACGATCCGGGACATGATCTCGGCGGTCGGCGCGAACGAGAACAAGTTCCTGCTCTACATGGGCGTGGGCGAAGTGGAGGACATCCGGGCGAGCGACTACCGAAGGGCGGTCGTGGCGTTGAAGGCGAAGGGGGAGTGATGATCGTCCACGACTGCATTCAAGGCGACCCTTCGTGGTTCGAAGCCCGCCTCGCCATTCCCACCGCGTCCTGTATGCACCGCATCCTGACCCCGACCCTCAAGCCCGCAGCAGGCATGAGGACATACGCCTACGAACTAATCGCGGAGGCCCTGATCGGTGAGCAGGCCGACTCCGGGGGCGGGGAGTTCATGGCGAGGGGCACCGAGATGGAGCCCGAGGCCGTCGCGTGGTACGAGCTGCACCGGGACGTGGACACGCAGACGGTGGGCTTCTGCACCACGGACGACGGCGAGGTCGGATGCTCACCCGACCGGCTCGTGGGGGACGACGGGCTGCTCGAGATCAAGTGCCCTTCCGCGAAGGTGTTCGTCGCGACGATGATGGGCGAGAACGAGCACGCGCACCGATGCCAGGTGCAGGGGCAGATGTGGGTCACGGGTCGCGAATGGTGCGACCTCGTGATCTACAACCCGATCCTGCCGCCGATGGTGACGCGGCACACGGTCGATCCGGAGTGGGTGGCGGCGTTCGAGTCCGCGCTGGCGACGTTCCAGGGCATCCTCATTTCGGGGGCGGTGAAGCTCCGGGATCTCGGCATCGAGCCGGAGTTCCGCCCGGATTGGTGGCCGGAGGATGAGCCCAACTACGGAGCCCTCGACGCGCCCGGCCCGGTTGTCCCGGAGCCGGTGGAGGACAAGTCGCAGGGCATCGCGGACATGGTGAGGAAGCAGAGAGAAGCCCGGAAGGGGGAGAGATGATATGCGAGCACCCGTTTTCTCGGGAAAGGTGCCAAGAGCCTGCCGAGTGGACCACCACCTACGGCGACGACCAGAAGATCGCCCTGTGCGATGAGCACAAGAGGATCTACGAATGTCTGAACACAGATCCGATGGAGCCGTTCGTGTGGCGTCGGATCGAGCACGGCGTCTTCGGGCGGGGGGAGGATCCGCGATGATCGGAACATGCGACAACTGCGACCGCTTCGGGCCGCTGATGAACCGTGCGGGATCGTCGGGCGAGGGTTCGTTCTGCCCGTCGTGCCTATACGAAGGGTACTACGCACTCAACGCATGGTCCGACGCCTACGCGGACCTGCACGCGGACCTCGAAGCCTGCCGCAAGTTGCTCGGGGAGGCGCGGGAAGCGCTCGACGCAGCACGATGTATTTTCGACGCATGTTGCAGGGTCGAAGAAGAGTGCGAGAACTGCGGGGCTTGGATCGGTGACGTGAAGTTCGACCGAATCTACGAGCGGCCGCATGCCGAAAGCTGTGACATGACCACCGTGTTCGAGGCGTTCGCCCGCATCGACGCGCACCTGAAGGAGAAGCCATGAACCAATGCGCCCACGGATCCCTCGCCCGCTCCTGCGAGATATGCGAGCGGGACGCCGAGATCACCAGGCTGCGGGACGCCCTCGCCGCCTGCCGCTCGCAGGCCGGCGACGACAG
>DATKVD010000637.1:0-2230 GCA_035530235.1 Planctomycetota bacterium
CTGCACGCCGGCCGGGTTCTTCACGGTGATCTCATAGACGGCGCCGCGGAACGGTCGGCGGAGCTGCACCTTCCGCCACTTCCGCGGCAGGCACGGGTCGATGCGCAGTCCCTCGTAATCGGGAATCGCGCCCATCATCCATTCGGTCGTCACGGTGAACCACCAGCTCGTGGCGCCGGTGACCCATCCGATCTCGCTTTCGCCCGCGCGGTCGTGCCGCGAGCTGATGATGCAGTTGGCATACGCGTACGGCTCCACGCGCGGCCCGGCGGGGTTGTTCCGCGGGTTCGAGGGGAGCATCTTCCGGAAGGTCTCGTACGCGAGGTCCCCGCGGCCCAGCTTGATGTCCGCGCCCATCTTCATCGCGTTGTGGTGAACGTAGTTGTTGTTGTTCATGAAGCCGGTGAGGGCGGAGAACTGACCGATGTCCGGGTCCTTCTTCCGATAGGGTGGCGTGAAGATCTCGTAGCCGAAGTCGTTCCTGAGGTATCGCTCGACGGCGTCCATGGCCTTCACGTCGCGGCCGCGCGTGCCGACGCCCGAGAGTGCGCCCCACATCTGCGTCATGATGTGGATCTTCGCGTCGCGGTTGCGCTTCGAACCGACGGGCTTGCCGTTGTCGTCGTAGCAGCGTCGGTACCATTCGCCGTCCCAGCCGAAGCGGCTCACGGCCTTCCGGACGGCGGCCGCGCGACGCCTGCACGTCGCCGCGAGCTTCTTATCATGGATGAATTCCGCCAGGCGTTCCGTCTCGCGCAGCATTCCGTAGTAGAACTGCGAGATCCACACGCTTTCCCCGCGACCCTCGTCGCCCACCTTGTCGAACGCGTCGTTGATGTCGCCGCCGAGGATGAGCTGAAGTCCGTGTGAGCCGCGCATCTTCCACGAGTAATCGAGCCCGCGAAGCGCGTGACCCAGGACCGTGTCACTCCCGCCGTCCATCCAGGGCACACGCACCTTCAGGATCGACGTGTCACCCGTCTCCTTGATATACGCGGCGAGGGTGTAGACGATCCACAGGTGGGAATCCATGTAGGGCCGGGTGTCGTGGTTATCGCTCGAGCGCGACCACTGCCTCACCGCCCGGCCGCTCTTGTACTGATAGCGGAGCGGTTCGAGGAAGCGTTCGCGGGTGTAGTCGGGGTTCGCGGCGAGGACCCCGCGGCTGTCCTGGAGGATGTCGCGGTATCCGAAGCGCAGCGACCCCGAGCGGCACCACAGGATGCACATCCAGGTCTGGTATTTCAGACGGACGTTGACGGTGCGGTCGAAGATCGCATCGGGCGTCTTGACGTGAATCTGCTCGATGAGCCGTTCCCAATGGGCGCGGTTCTTCCGGAACGCCTTCTCGACGTTCGCGGGGTCGGAATAGCGCCGGATGAGTTTTCTCCGCTCGGCGGGCACCGACGAATAGCCCATCACCACCTGGAACGTCTTCGCCTGTCCGGGTCTAAGCGTCAGTTTGTGCCGGAGGCATCCGATGGTCTGCTCGCTGTAGCCTCGCGAGTTCGTGCATTTTCCGCGTTCGAGCACCGCCGACTTGCGGTAGCGGTTGTAGAACGTCCCGTAGAACGCACGGTCGGAGCAGTCGTACCCCCGGACGGGCAGCGAGGAGCCGAGGAAGCCCTCGAAATCGACCTCGAGCCGGTGCGGGTCGCGGTACTTCGCGACGATGCAGTTCTCGCGCTCGTGGAAGTCGGCCTCACTGAACCACTCGTGCTCGTTGTCGGCGCGGATGAAGCACGCCAGCCGCCACTGGACGTAGGGGTAGACGCTGAGCCGCCGCGGCTTCTTCGAGCGGTTCTCGACGGTGACCGTCCACACCTCGCACGCCTCGCCTAGCGGCAGAAACACGCGGATGGACGTGCGGACGCCCCGGGTCTCGGTGGTGAGCGTCGAGTAGTTCATCCCGTGGACGCACCGGAAGAACTGCAGCGGGCGGAAGAACGGCACCCAGTTGGCCGACCAGTATTTGCCCGTGTCCTCGTCGCGCAGAAAGACGTACTTCCCGGGGGTGTCGAACTTGCCGTAGTAGTTGTTGATGCGGAGGTCCTGGTTGTAGAGGCTCATCCCGCCGAGGGTCTGCGAGAGCCAGATCTGGTACTTGCCGTTGGCCAGCAGGTTGAGCCACGGCCGCGCGAGGTCGGGCTCGGTGACGACGTACTCGGTCGCGTCCGGGCTGAACTGTCCGTACTCCGATTTCGAGACGGGGTAGGTTCTGAGCGCCATG
>DATKVD010000638.1:0-2895 GCA_035530235.1 Planctomycetota bacterium
GTCGACGGCCGCTCGACGCGCACGCGCAGTTTCGGCACCGGCTTGGGCTCCGCCTTGGCCGTCGGCGTGTGAATCAGCCACGCGCACAGCGGGAACTCGACGACCGTCCCACACGCCAGCAGGACCGTCGCCCCGAGTGCCTGCGGCCGGATCTCCCGGATGGTGCCCTCGCTCGTCGTCAGCCTGAGCGACCGCACGACGTCTGCCGGGATGGGGCGCCCGACTTCCAGGTCGATGCCCTTGCGCACCGTGACGTGCGTCACCTTCACGCTCGGCTCCGGCGCTTCCTGTTCCTTTTCCATCGCTTCATCCTCCCCTGTTACATGACGCCCGTTGCCACCGCCTGCGGTTCAGGCTGCGGCGCGGGCTTCGTCGCTTCCGTTGTCGTCCCACCAGACGCCTGCCCCCGGGCGGGCTGCTGCACGCCACCCATCGCAATCCACTGGTCCACCAGCGCCAGAATGTCGTCGATGTCCGGGGGGTCGAACGCCTTCACCAGCCACTTCATCGCCAGGGCGGTCAACCTCGGGTCGCCCAGCACGGCAACCTGCTTCACGAACTCGACCGCCTCCATGCGCCGCCGCTCCTTGTCCATCGGCAGGGCAGTCGTCGTCGAAAGCGTGATGTCGAAATCGACGTCGAGCATCTCCTGTGTCACTTCGACATACCCGCCGCTGCCCCGCTCGTCGATGACTCGGATGCGGTCGCCCACGTTGAGGTGCTTCTGGCACAGCTCGTACACCTGCTCCATGAGGTCGGTAATGTACTCGTCGATGAGAATGCCCTTGAGCCCCGTCCGGTATCGGTCGTTGGCCGCGATGATCTGCACCTCGCCCAGCGTCCGGTCGCCCTCGGTTTCCTTGCCCTCGGAGACGTTGTGAATCCCCATCTGGTCTTTGACCACCTGTCGCGAGTTCTCGCGTTCGCCCTGGAGCCAGTTCATGCCCGCGAGCGACGGGGGCTCGACAAACCCGATGCCGTTGAACCCTTCCTTGGTCACGGAGACGGCGGCGCCGCCTCGCGTGCGGAAGAACTCGGCGAGCCGCTTGTTGTTCTTGTCCTCGGGGTTCGCGCCCTCGGCCACCTTGAGAATCAGCGCGAGGAAGTTCCGTTTGAAGTTCGCAAGCTGCATCTCTTCGAGGTTGTGCGCGTCCTGCGCCGGTCTCGCGCGTTCGATGTCGTTCTCGCCGCGCCAGGTGTGCGGCAGAAACCCATTAAGCCCCAGCGTCCACAGCGGATGTTCGTAGGGCCAGGGCTCGTCCTCGATGATGCCCTTGTCGCCCACGCGGATGACGTGCCGGCCGTGCGGGTAGACCGCGCGCTCGCGCTCGATGGTCTCGCTGGGCCAGTCCTCTTTGACCTCGATGAACTTGCCCTCCACGGTGTCATAGTCGAGATAGGCGTCGCTCATGGGCTCCCGCCGGCGGATGATGCGCCCCGAAGCCTCGGCGTCCGCCCGCTTGATGGGCCGCGTGTCCTTGCGCGTCTCCGTCGTGTAGTCGTCCCAGATGCCTTCGAAGACCTCAAGGGTCGACGCATACGGCTGCTTCTCTTTCGGCCCCGGCCGATACTCGGGGAAGACCGTGGCGTTCAGCGCATCGAGCACGCGACCCGGCGCGGTCTCCCGGGTCTTGCCGATCACGCGGTCAGCCGTGATGTTGTCGTTGGCGTCCGGCCGCCTTGTCACCCACTCGGAGGATGACCCGTCTGTGTTGCCCGGCTCCGCGGTGCGCATGGCTTCAGCCAGGATGATTGCCCGCTTGCGTGCGTTCTCTGACTTCTCCTCGTCCGACGCCCCCGCCCGGTCGGTGTAGCGCCTCAGCAGGTCGTTGGTCGCCACCATCGAGACGCAGAACCGCCCGCCCATGTCCTTCCAGTGCTCGGCCTGGGGGTCGCCCCTGAAGGTCAGGGGATGCGCCAGCTTCGCCGAGACCCCGCCGCGCCAATCGTCTTCGAGGTCGTCGTAGTCCTGCCAGCGGTCCCACCAGGCCTGAGACACCCACCAGCCGAACGTTGCGGCGTCGTCATGCGCGCGCACCAGCAGCATCGGGACGTTCACGCCCTTGCGGAACTGGTATCGCAGATGCCCCTCCCACGCTTCGACGGCCGCAATGGTCTCCGGGGAGCGATCCGAGAGCGGCGAACACGACACGTCCGGCTGCCTTGACGCGAGCATTGCCGCGTCCTGATTCACCAGCGGCGCGATCACGTTGTCCTGAATCGGCTCGAACCCCTCGGGGATGTTCAACTCGCGCGTCTGGTCGCCGCGCAGGTATTCGGGGGCAGACGCGTAAATCGGTTCCCAGAGCACCTGATCGAGATTGTACTGCGTGCGCATGTCGTCGATGAGCGTGTTGAGCCAGTCGGTCTTTTCGTCCTTCTTCGTGGGCTCGGGGCTCATGAGGCCCACCCACTCCAGGGCGCGTCGGCCGAGTTCGCGTGCTGTGCGGAAGACGTCGGTCATCTGGTCCTCGTCTGCTCTGAGTTAAGTCAGACTTCCACCATGGTCTTCAACTGCGCTTGCCGCTGCTGTAGCGCGTCCCAGCGGTCTTCCCACGTCGGCGGGAAGCCAGCAGAGACCTCCATCAGCTCGGAATGGTAGCCGCAGCCGCACCGCCAGACGAAGTGATGAATCGGCGGGTACGTCGCCACGACGCAATTGTCCCAGTCAATCACCATGGACTTGCCACACGCGGGACAGACCCGCTCCCCGTCCTGCGGCCAGTGGTCAACCCGCGTCCCGCTCATCGTGACGCCCCCGAGTCTTTCGGGCACATGGGCGATAGCCCGCCCGTCGCCCTATACCAGCGTCCGACGTCGCCATCATAGGGCTCGCGGGGCTTTACGTGCGGCTTCGGTGTTCGGCGCCACATTGCTTCACACGCCGCGAGCAAC
>DATKVD010000639.1:0-6938 GCA_035530235.1 Planctomycetota bacterium
TCCCAGATGCGCCGGACCAGCTCGTCGCGGCCGAGGTCGTAGCGGGTGAGACCCTCGTTCTCGCGGATCTCGCGCTCGACCACCGACTGCGTGGCGATGCCGGCGTGGTCGGTGCCCGGCATCCACAGGGCCCGCTCGCCGCGCATCCGGTGATACCGCGTCAGGATGTCCTGGAGGCCGTTGTTGAGGGCGTGGCCCAGGTGGAGTGCCCCGGTCACGTTCGGAAGCGGGATCATGATGGTGTAAGGCTTCGCGTCCGGACCGTCCGGCTCGGCGTGGAAGTATTTCCCGTCCAGCCAGATCCGGTAGATCCGCTCTTCGACGTCTTTCGGGTCGTATCGCGTCGACAACGCTTCACTCATGGCGTGTCCTTCCGGGGCTCATTGCGGCCAGGGCCGCAAGTCGAAACTCAAAACTCAAAACTCGAAAGTCATCACGAAGCCTTCAGATGCTTGATCAGACCGGAGAGCATTCTCGAGATCTCCTCTGCATGGGCGACGAGTTCCGTCATTTCCTCAGAATCAACGTAACCCAGCCTTGCCGCGATGTAGAGCTGTGTGCGAAGTTCACCTGAAGACCCCTTAGCTATGGCGAGACTGTTGGCGAACACCTTGTCGGATCCCCGTTCGAACCCCTCGGCAATGTTCGAAGCGGTCGAAACGGCTGAGCGTCGAAGCTGATCCCGAAGTCCGAAATCCTTTGACAATTGTCCTTGGCGGGACACCTCGTACACCGTGCACGCCAGCTGGCACGCCTTCTTCCAGACGTCCATCTCCTCGAACCGTTTCCAGCGAGCCATGATCCTCGCCTCTTCCTGACTTTCGAGTTTCGAGTTTCGACTCACCCCTCCAGCCGCGGACCGTCCGCCTTCTCCCCCTCTTCTCTTAGGAGCTTATACTCGACCGAATCGACGAGGGCCTGCCAGGAGGCCTCGATGATGTTCTCGGAGACGCCGACGGTGCTCCAGATGTTGTGGTGGTCACGGCTCTCGATGATGACGCGGACCTTGGCGGCGGTCCCGGCCCGCGGGTTCACCACGCGCACCTTGTAGTCGATGAGGTGCACGTCGTTGATGGACGGGTAGAAGTCCTGGATGGCCTTCCGCAGGGCCCCGTCGAGGGCGTTCACCGGACCGTCACCCTCACTGGCCGTGTGACGCACCTCGCCGCCCACGCTCAGCTTCACCGTGGCGTAGGTCACCGGCCGGCCGCCGTGGAAGCGATCGACCACCACGTTGAACCGGTCCAGGTCGAAGAACGTCCGGTGTTTGCCCAGCAGCTTCTTCACCAGGAGGTCGAAGGAGGCCTCCGCCGCCTCGAACTGGTATCCCTCGTTCTCGAGTTCCTGGAGCCGGTCGAGCACCTTCTTCACCAGCTCGGGATTGCCGCGCAGTTCCTCCGCCTCGACCTTGGCGAGGACGTTGGACCGGCCGGACAGTTCACTGATGAGGATGTGCCGGGCGTTGCCCACACGCTCGGGCTCGACGTGCTCGTAGGTGCGGTGCATCTTCTGGACCGCGTTGACGTGCAGGCCCCCCTTGTGCGAGAAGGCGTTCACACCCACGTAGGGCTGACTGTCCCGTGGGATCATGTTCGCCAGTTCGTACACGTAGCGCGACAGCTCGGTCAGTCGCGAGAGGCTGTCGTCGGGAAGCACCTCACGGTCGAGCTTGAGCGCCAGTGTCGGGATGACCACACACAGGTCGGCGTTGCCGCACCGCTCCCCCAGACCGTTCACCGTGCCCTGGACCATCGTCGCCCCGGCCTGGACCGCGGCGACGGTGCTGCCCGTGGCCATGTCGCCGTCGTTGTGACAGTGAATGCCCAGCGGGGTGTCGATCCGCTCACGTGTCGCCGCGGTGATCTCTCCCACATCGGGCGAAATCGTCCCACCGTTCGTATCGCACAGACAGATGAAATCCGCACCGGCGTCCCGCGCCGCCTCCACGCACCTGAGGGCGTAGTCCGGGTTCGCCCGGTAGCCGTCGTAATAGTGCTCCGCGTCGAAGATGACCTCGCGGCCCTGCGCCTTCAGGTATCTCACCGAATCGGCGATCATCGCCAGGTTCTCATCGAGCGACGCCTTGAAGACCACCTCGACGTGGAGGTCCCAGGCCTTGCCGACCACGCACGCGGCCGGTGTCCCGGCGTCCAGCATGCTCCTCAGGCTCGGGTCGTCCTCGGCCCTGGCGCCCGTCCGACGCGTGTTGCCGAACGACACCACCGTGGTGTTCTTCAACTTGAGCTTCCGCACCTCCCGGAAGAACTCCATCTCCTTGGGGTTCGCGACGGCGTAGCCTCCCTCGAGGTAGTCGAACCCCAGCTCGTCGAGCTTGGCGGCGAGGGCCAGCTTGTCCTCCAGTGAAAAGCTCACCCCGGGACCCTGTGCCCCGTCACGCAGCGTCGTGTCGTAAACCAGAATGCGTGTCATCTGTTCGTCCTTTTCTCATGAGACGTCACTTTGAGGCGCCCCGACGGTTCGGGGCGACGAAGAGTCCGGCCACGCACAGCGCGAAACACCCGCGCCGCCTGAAACGCCGCACCTTCTTTCCAGTGAGCAGCCAGATGCTTCGCTTCGCTCAGCATGACACCCTGTGCTACGGTTCCCGGTCCAGCTTGAACGCTTTATGGATGACCCTGACGGCATCCTCGCCCGAGGGTTCGTCGATCACGCAGGAGATCTTGATCTCACTGGTGGAGATCATCTGGATGTTGATGCCCGCGTCGGCGAGTGCGGTGAACATGGTCTGAGCGACGCCGCTGTGACTTCGCATCCCGACGCCGACCACCGAGACCTTGGCGATGTTCTTGTCGCTGATGATGCCGGCGGCGCCGAGTTCGGCCCGCAGCTTCTCGACGGCTTCGAGGGCGTCGTCGAAATCACTCTCCAGCACCGTGAAGGTGAAATCGGTGGTCCCGGTGAGCGTCGCGTTCTGAATGATCATGTCCATGTTGATGTTGCGCTTCGCCAGTGCCGTGCAGATCTTGGCCGCCACGCCCGGAACGTCCGGGACCCCCTGAACGGTGATCTTCGCCTCGTCCCGGGCCAGGGCCACACCCCTCACCACCACCTGTTCCATCGCCTCGACCTCCTCGCAGATAATGGTCCCCGCCGTGTCGGTGAAACTCGACCGGACGTGAATGGGAACCTTGAATTTCTTGGCAAATTCGAGTGCCCTCGACTGCAGCACCTGTGCCCCGAGACTCGCCAGTTCCAGCATCTCGTCGTAGCTGATGGAGTCGATCTTCCGCGCGTCCGGGACGATCCGCGGGTCCGCCGTGTAGACCCCGTCCACGTCGGTGAAGTTCTCGCAGACGTCCGCCTTCAGCACCGCCGCGATCGCCACCGCCGACGTGTTCGACCCCCCACGGCCGAGCGTGGTGATGTTGTCGTCCGGGTCGATCCCCTGGAACCCCGCGATGATGACGATCTTCCCCTTGGCCAGCTCACGCTGCACGCGGTCCGGGGAGATGCGCCGGATGGACGCCTTCTGGTGGACGTCGTCGGTGTAGATGCCGACCTGAGCAGCGGTGAAGCTCACCGCGTCGTACCCGAGGGCATGGATGGCCATGGCCACCAGGGCGATGCTCTCCTGCTCGCCGGTGGCGACGAGCATGTCGAGTTCGCGCTTGGGCGGGTTGGGCGAGATCTCATACGCCAGGGCGTAAAGCTTGTCGGTGGTGTCGCCGCGTGCACTGACCACCACGACCACGTCGTGTCCGGCCTGGCGCGTGTTGACGATGCGCCCGGCGACGCTGCGGATGCGCTCCGCGTCCGCCACCGACGTCCCGCCGAATTTCTGAACGATCAGTCCCATGACGCTCCGTCCGCTTCCAATCTCCCGGTTGCTCCAGCGCTCTGTTAAGAAACACGTCTTATGTTTGCCGGTGTGCCACGGCTTGCTTGCAAGCCGTGCTGACGCGCCGAACTTCGCACGGCTGGACAAGCCAGCCGTGGCACATCTTCAAGAAAAATGCAATCCGACTGTCTTAACAGAGCCCTAGCCGGGCAGTCCCAGGAAGTACCCCATCAGCTCGTGACCCGGGTCGATCTTCAGGTCACCCGCCGCCGCGGCGGCTTCCGAGAACGTCACCTCCCGCGGCGATTCCACCCCGGTGCCGAACATCGCGAACGGCACCGGGACGTTCGTGTGCGTCTTCACCGCGATCGGCGTCGCGTGGTCCGGCAGCACGAGGATCCGGAACGGCTCACCGCTCCGCTCCAGCCACGCCAGCACCGGACCCGTCACGTGCGCGTCCACACGCTCGATCGCCTCCACCTTCTTCTTCACGTCGCCGTCGTGTCCCGCCTCGTCCGGCGCCTCCACGTGCACCAACACCAGATCGTGGTCCCGAAGCGTCTCGCAGGCATACCGGCCCTTCGCCGCGTAGTCGGTGTCGTAGTACCCGGTCGCGCCCGGGACCTCGATGACGTCCATCTTCATGCTGACGGCCAGTCCCCTCAGCAGGTCCACGGCCGAGATGAGTCCGGCGTGCTTGCCGAACTTCTCCCTGAAGGCCGGGAGGTCCGGAGGACGTCCCTCCCCCCACAGCCAGATCGTGTTGGCCGGGTTCTCGCCCAGCTCCAGTCGGACACGGTTCACCTCGTGGACTTCGAGCAGTCGGGCCGCTTCGGTCATGACCTCGCGCAGCATCTTTCCGTCCCGCCCGCGCGGGAGGTGGTCGTCGATGCGTTTGCCGGTGATGTCGTGGGGCGGCACGGTCTTGACGTCGAAATCGTGCACGTTCCGAAGCACCAGGAGGTTCCGGTAGCTCACGCCCGGGTGGAACGACAGGTCGTGCGTGCCGAGCTTCTCGTTGAGGAGGTCCATGACGAGCGTGGCCTCCTTGCTCGAGATGTGCCCGGCGGAGTAGTCGTCCATGACGCCGTCACTGACGGTGACGAGGTTGCACCGGACGGCCCAGTCGTCGGGACCGAGCCGGATGCCCATGGCGGCGGCTTCAAGCGGTGCACGTCCGGTGTAGTATTGGGCCGGGTCGTAGCCCAGGAGTGCCAGGTTGGCGACGTCGCTTCCCGGGGGCAGTCCCCTGGGGATGAGCTTGACCTGTCCGAGCCGGCCCTCCCGGGCGATCCGGTCGAGGTTCGGCGTGTCCGCCGCCTCCACCGGCGTCCTGCCGTCCAGTTCCTCACACGGGTCGTCGGCCATGCCGTCCGGCACCACCACGCAGAATCTCATCTCGCTCCCCTTACCTTTCCACGCGTATCCACACCGTCGGGGCCTGGATGCAGTCCAGACGGTCGATCTCGTTCACCGCCTTCCGGAAGCCCGCCTCCTCCGCCTCGTCGGTCATCATCACGATGGGCACGCCCCTGCCGCCCCGGGCTTCCTTCTGCACCACCGACAGGATGCTGATCCGGTGCCGGCCGAGACACCCGGCGATCTGCGCCAGGACCCCGGGCTGATCCACCGCGGTGAACCGCAGGTAGTAGCTCCCACGGTGCTCGGCCATGGGTCTGAGGGTCGCACGGCGTGTCCGTCCCGGAAGGAAGCGCAGATGGTCGAAGGTGATCTTCGCCTTCCCGAGCGCGGCATCCACCAGGTCGCTCACCACGGCGCTCGCGGTGCACATCTGCCCGGCCCCCTGTCCCTGGAAGAGCAGCGGTCCCACGTTGCTGCCCTTCACCAGCACCGCGTTCATCGGACCCGACACCCACGCCAGCGGGTGCGACTCCGGAATCATCGCCGGGTGGACCCGAAGCTCGAGCCCCCCTTCCGTCCAGCCGCCCATCGCCAGGAGCTTCACCTCGTATCCCAGTTCGGCGGCGTACTGGATGTCGCTCACGTCGATGCGTGTGATCCCCTCGGTGCTGATCTCCTCCAGGTCGAAATCGACCCCGAACCCGATCTGCGCGAGGATGGCCAGCTTGTGGGCCGAATCGCCCCCCTCGACGTCAAGCGTCGGGTCGGCCTCGGCGTAGCCCATCTCCTGTGCCCGTGCCAGGGCGTCCGCGTAGGAGAGGCCCTCCTTCTTCATGCTCGTGAGGATGAAGTTGGCGGTCCCGTTGACGATGCCCACGATGCTCTCGAGACGGTTGGCGACCAGTCCGTCGCGGATCGCAAGGATGATGGGCACCCCGCCGCAGACCGACGCCTCGAACGCCACGCTCACGCCCTTGTCGGCCGCACGCCGGAGGATCGCCGACCCCGCCTCCGCCAGGAGCGCCTTGTTGGCCGTGACGACGGACTTCCCGGCGTCGATGAGCTTCTCGATGATGTCGCGCGCCGCACCCACGCCGCCCACCAGCTCCACGGCACAGGTGATCTCGTCGTCCGTCAGGATGTCGTCCAGGTCGTCGGAGAGCACGCCGTCGGGCAGCGTGAGGCCCCGGTCGCGTTCGAGGTCCGTGTCGACCACGCGCTTGAGGCGGAGCTTCACCCCGGTGCGCTCGGTGAGGTCTTCCCCCTGTTCGAGGAGGATCCTAGCGACGCCGGTGCCCACCGTGCCCAGTCCGACCAGTCCCACGCCGACCTCTTTCATGGCCGTCATCCGAAAAACGGAGGTCTCATTTCCAAACCCTGAGTATGGCCCGAATTCGTCCTAACTGTCAATCAGAAAATGACCTATGGCAAGGGCCCGCTTCACCGCAGAGCACGCAGAGACCGCAGAGAAAACAAGCAGGAAGCTTGGGCTGGAGAAGAAACAGCGACGGGTTTTCGGCCTTTTCTTCTTCTCCCCTCGATTCTGCTGTTTCTCTCTGCGCTCTCTGCGTTCTCTGCGGTGAATAACCAACAAAAAAGCCCCGGATTTCTCCAGGGCTGCCGTCAGCGCGAAAACCACGGGCAGCCCTCAGGTCACACCCATAATCGTGACGATGGTCGTCGTACGCACGACGACCACGCCCGATTTCAGGCGGGTGACTGAGGACCGACCGGTTGTGGACGGATGAGCCTGCATGGCATCCTTCCCTTTCGCGCA
>DATKVD010000640.1:0-3474 GCA_035530235.1 Planctomycetota bacterium
TAATCCGGGTAGCATTGTCGTGCGACCTCCAACGCCAGTTTGGCGACGCTCAGGGGGCTCTTGGTGGTTTTCATAACCCCCTGTGTACCAACGACTAATGAAAGTACAAGTCCTTTTCGTATCTTCTATACAGAGCAGGACAGTCCCCGTTTTCCATCCCCCTCACCCGTACCCTCTCCCTCAAGGGGAGAGGGGGAAAGAGGAAGGGAAAACCATCTTCCATGTCGACTGACGCAGGGCGTTGGCGCTTGGAATTGAGCCGAAGAGGCAGTATAATCTTGAACGGGGACGCCGACGGAGCGCGGCCCACATGGGACATATCGGGAGGGCATCATGCGAGACGCCGAACGGCTGCTGAAACTCATCCTGCGTGCGGTGGGGGTGGCGACGCTTTGTGCGACGCCGGCGATCTTCATGCCGACGGCATGGCTGGCCGGCGTCCACGGGTGGCTGGGGTTCGGGGAGTTTCCGGACACCCCGGTGGTCCAGTATCTCGCGCGCTCGGTGTCGGCGTTCTACGCGATGCTCGGGGGACTGCTGCTGGTCGCCGCGACGGACCTCCGCCGGCACAGCACGGTCATCACCTACCTCGCCGCGGTCGCGCTCGTCTTCGGCATCGTGATGGGCATCATCGACATCGTGATCGCCCTGCCCTTCTGGTGGGCGGCGTTCATCGAGTTCCCGCTCGTGCCCCTGGGCATCATCGTCCTCGTGCTTCAGAGGAAGATCGGACCGGCCGACGTGGGAAAGAAGGAGGTCGAGCAATGAGACGTGTCGTCGTGGTTCTTGTGGGTGTGTGCATCCTGGTGGGCTGGGCGTCCGCGGTGCGTGCCCAGGGCCGGGTGCGGGACTGCGTCAACGTCGACGGGATGTACGGGTGGTTTCCCGGGAACCGTGCGGCCCTCCAGGCCGCCGTGGACAAGTACCTGGCCGACGCCGGCACCGTGACCGTGGAAGGCAAGCCGCTCGTGGTGATCGCCCCGCACGCCGGCTACCGCTGGAGCGGGCCCGCCGCCGGCTACGCCTTCAAGCCGCTCGTCGGACAGAAATACAGCCGGGTCATCCTCCTGGGGCCCTCTCACCACGCCGGGTTTCCGGGCGGGAGCATCGCCGACGTCGATTTCTACCGCACCCCGCTCGGTCACGTCGCGCTCGACCGCGGCGTCTGCAAGAAGCTGCTCGCCACCGGCATCGTCCAGTCACACCCGCGGGCCCACGGTGAGGAGCACTCGCTCCAGAACGAGCTGCCCTTCCTCCAGACCGTGCTCAAGGGGAGCGACTGGAAGCTGGTGCCGATCGTCGTCGGGGCCTACCAGGAGACGCGAGCCATCGAGTTCCTCGCCGACGTGGTGAAGACGATCGTGACGCCCGACACACTCATCGTGGTCAGCTCCGACTTCACGCACTTCGGCGACCGGTTCAGCTACACGCCCTTCGACAAGGACCTGAAGGAGAACATCCGGAAGCTGGACCAGGGGGCCATCGACCGCATCTGTGCCGTGGACTACGTGGGGTTCCGGGACTATACCGCGAAGACGACCATCTGCGGCCGGCACCCCATCGCGGTGACACTGAAGATGCTCGAGGGCCGAAAGGACGTCCGCGGAAAGCTCGTCCACTACGCCGCTTCGGGCGACCGGACGAACGACTACCGGAACTCGGTGAGCTACGCGTCGATCGTGCTCAGCAAGGTCGAAGAGACCGCGGCGCCCCTCCCGGTCACCACGCTGGTGGACGAGGGCGGGCGGTCACGTCCCGAGGAGCCGCCGGCCGAGCGACTGACCGAAGCCGAGCAGAAACTGTGTCTCGAGATGGCACGGGCACAGCTCACCAAGGTCATCCGGGAGCGGCGGACGGTGGACCCGAAAGCCTACGGCTGGGACCTGACGAAGAAGCTCATGTCCCACGGCGCCGTGTTCGTCACGCTCAAGAACCACGACCGACTGCGCGGGTGCATCGGCGACATCGCCGCACGTCAGCCCCTCTACCTCTCCGTGCTTCGCAACACCATCAACGCCGCCGTCCGTGACTGGCGCTTCCGACAGGACCCCGTCACCGACAAGGAACTCCCCGACATCGACATCGAGATCAGTTACCTCACCCCGCAGAAGAAGGTCGAGAGCTATACCGAGATCGTCGTCGGAAGACACGGCGTGCTGCTCGAGAAGGGGGCAAACCGGTCGGTCTACCTGCCCCAGGTGGCCACCGAGCAGGAATGGGACCGTGAGACGATGCTGCGACACCTCTGCGTCAAGGCGGAGCTGCCCCCCGATGCCTACAAGGAGGGCTGCACGTTCCACGTCTTCGAGGCCCAGGTGTTCGGGGAGAAGGAATACCGGATGTGGCCGCCGAAGAGAAAGGCAGACTGAAGGCTGTAGACTGAAGGCCGGAGGTACGACGAGACACCATTCACCGCAGAGGACGCAGCTTGTCCGCCGGAGCCTCGGCGAAGGCGGAAGGACGCAGAGGAAAGAAGCAGCAGGAACGAGGGGGAGAAGAAGAAAAAGAAGGAGCGGGGAACCGCAGATAGGCCCCTCGACGCGGCTCGGGGCAGAAGCAGATAGACGCAGATGGACGCAGAAGAACGAAGCAGCGGAAACAAGAGCGAGAAGAAGAAGCCGCACCGAAGCCCTTGTCTTTTCCTGGGTGCCTTCTTCCCTCCCTGGCTTGAACGTTAACAACTTAAGGAATCTTGCCTGCAAAGCGGGTCATTCTGAGGAGTCCCGATTTATCGGGACGACGAAGAATCTGGCCCCACTCGGCGGGAAATCAACGGAATTTGACCAGAATCGCCGCTTCTCCTGCTGCGCGGCCAGATGCTTCGTCCCGACGAGTCGGGACTCAGCATGACAGTCCCTGGCGGTTGGCCCTTAGGCTGTTAACGTTCCCCCGGCTTCCGGTGCTTTTCTTTGCACTCAACGGGGTTTTTCGAGTTTTTTCTTGGCTGCGTCCAACAGAAGCGTTATGTTCACCCGTGCATAACGCCTGGGCGGCCGGCGGGGCGAGTCCCCTCCCCCACGGCGGGACGGCCGACGTCAGGTATGCGTTCGAGGACCTCCCGGGCGGAACCCCCGTCTCGACGTTCGAGGTGGCGGCGGTGCCCGAGCCGTGCACGGCCGTGCTCGTCGCGTGTGGACTGTCGATGCTCCTCGCAGGGAGACGCAGATGGACGGACGCGCGTGCATGAGCGGCCGGTCGGCGCGTGCCTTCACGCTGGTGGAGATGCTCGTCGTCATGGCCATCATCGGGCTCCTGGCGGCGATGCTGCTGCCGACGCTCGCCCGCTCGAAGGACTACGCCCGGCTGATGCAGTGTCGCAATCGTCTGCGGAACCTCGGCGTGGCACTCCGGCTCTACACCGACGAGCGCGACGGGGCCCTCCCCGTGACCCCCTGTGTCGACGGCCCGCACACGGAACTCACCGAAGCACTGGGGGGACGCTACATCGAGGACGTCCGCAACTTCTACTGTCCC
>DATKVD010000641.1:0-2550 GCA_035530235.1 Planctomycetota bacterium
GCAGAGACAACGGGAGGGCCACGCAATGCGTCTGACAATCCTGGTGGGCATGTTGCTGCTTGTCGGTGCCGGCGCTCTTTCAGCGGAGGGGGACGACATCGCGCGGCTGATGAACGAGGGCAGGTATGACGCCTGCCTGGCGCTGATTGAGCAGCATCAGAAGGACCTCCCGGGCGACCATCGGGTGAGCACGTGGGAAATCGACTTCATGGGATCGGAGGTTGACCGTGCGCTGGTCGGCAGCACGCATTTCTACTTCACTTATCACACCCGCCATTCCAACCGTGAGGCGCCCGGGCTGAAATCGACGCTCAAGCCGGTCGAACCGAGCCGTGCTTCACATTGGAGACACGTGGTTGTGTGCGTTGACGCCCGCACCGGTCGCATCCTGTGGTCCCGTCCGATTGACGGGTGGAGCCGCCCGGCGGTGGACCCCGCGACCGACACACTCTACCTCATCGGCACCGACGCCGTCGTATGGTTGACTGCCGACGGTGCCGAACCCATG
Organism: Planctomycetota bacterium; assembly: GCA_035530235.1. GTDB lineage: Bacteria > Planctomycetota > DG-23 > DATKVD01 > DATKVD01 > DATKVD01. Next base: position 509 of record DATKVD010000641.1, read on the forward strand.
ATGCGTCCGCTCCGCGAGAAAGAGCACGTCATGGGGCTCTTGACGACGTCGGGCTGCGTCGTGTCGTCGCCGGCCGGGCTGCGCAACGACTGGAACCGTGATTGGGTTTACCTCTACGCCACGACGACCCGCTCGCTGATGAAGGTGAAACTGCCCGATCTCGTGACCCTGAGTCCCGACGAGAGCAAGCGCCTGGTGCTTTCGACGAGCAACTACCACGGTTTCGAGAACAACATCATCTGCAAGACCCTCGACGGCAAGCACCTGTGGTCGTTCCAGGTTCCGGGTCTGCGGTCCCCCTGCACGCCGAGGTTCTACAAGGGTGACGTCATCTGGATGTCGGGCACCACGATCCAGAAGGGCCAGGTGGTGAGGCTGGACGGCGATACGGGCAAGGTCGTGTGGCGGACGGTGCTCCCCAACGGGGCCTACAAACCGGGCGGCCACCAGTTCAAGAGCGGCGGCTATGCATGGTGTGACTGGGACGCGCTGAGGGTCCTGGGTGACGGCAGTCGGCTCCTGGCCATCGACGGCACGGGCCGGCTGTTTTTCCTCGACGGGGAGACGGGCGCGGTGCTGCGAAGCGTTCGACCGACGGAGAAACATCTCTGCGCGCCCACCGTGGTGGGCACGTCGATGGTGTTCTGCGGTTTCGACAAGGCCCGCGCGGTTCCCCTCGCGACCTTGATGAGCCCCGCCGACGAGCGGCCCGATGAGCGTCATCTCCTGGTGCTGAAGGCGCGCTGCCTGGCGGCGCTCGGACGTGTGGACGAGGCCCTCTCCGCACTCGATTACGTGCTCGCCCGCGACGAGGACTGCGCCGAGGCGTGGCGGGTGCGCGCGGAGGTCTGCGGCCTCAAGGGCGACACGTTCGACAGGTTGTTCTCGCTCTGCCGATACGCGCAGGTGGCCGGTCTCGAGGAGCTTCCCGAACTCCGCGAAGCGTATGGTCTGCTGAAACTCATCCCGCTCGGAAGCCGGCCGTCGTGGCAGATGGCCGACGTGGGGGGACGCGAGGTCTATGTGGGGACGCAACGCGGCGACCTCTGGGCGGTGTGGCCCGAGACGCTGCAGGCCCGCGTGGTCGAGACGCGCGACAGGGAGATCTACGGCCTGTCCGGCGACGCGCGACTGTCGTTTTACGCCCAGATCGGGGGTACGGTTGCGGATGGCCGCGTGAGGCCGAATCCCCTGGAGCCGACCGAGGCGCCCACGGCGTGGTTCAGCAGGCGGGGAAGCGACGGGTCACCGGTGTTCTATCGCGGCAGGTATTTTCTGCCGCTCGGCGGGGGCAAGGTCCGCATCTGGGACGGGAAAGAACTGGTCGAGCGCGCCCCCGCGGTCGAGGGCATCAAGGAGTGGAAGATATGCGTGACCCCGTCGGGGCCGCTCGGATACGGGGCGGGTGGCGTCTATGCGCTCGATGACGACCTGTGTCCGGCGCGCCTGGTGATTGGGCCGCCGCCGGCGAGGCGGAAGGTGGACCCCCTTCGCGTGGAAGCCCTGCGCAGCGTCGGCGATTCGCTCGGACTGGTCGTCTGGACGCCCAGAGGTGCATACCTCCTGGTCTACGACCGCGCCGGGTTCGCCTTGCGGAGCGAACTGTATCTCGGACGGCGGTTTTCTCAGCGGTTGGAGCCCGAGCAGTTCGTGGTCCTGGGCGACGGATACGTTCTCAGCGACCGTCGGGTGACCTGGGTCAGCGGACGGAAGGACGGCCACGTGTGGCGGTTCGGTCCACCGGTCGGCCGCATGGAGACCGCACGCCGGGGAGGCGGCTGGCGGTATTTCGGCGATCCGGTCATCCGCGACGGGAAACTCCTGGTGAGCGCGTGCGACGGCATGATTTACGCCTTCGACACCGCGCACATTCTCACAGGATCAGCATCGCGTCCCCGTAACTGAAGAAGCGATACCCCTCACGCTTGGCCTCCTCGTAGGCATCGAGGATCTGCCTGCGCCCGGCGAACGCACAGACCAGCATCAGCAGTGTGCTCCGGGGCAGGTGGAAGTTCGTCAGGAGCACGTCCACCGCACGGAAG
>DATKVD010000642.1:0-10122 GCA_035530235.1 Planctomycetota bacterium
CTTCCGCGCCGACGTCCCCTTCGGACGGAACAGCGAGACGAACGCGTTCGACTGGGACCTGACCGGACTCCATCTGAACGTAGGCGACACCGTGACGTATCAGGCGAAGGCCCGGGATTTCTGCGACGTGGACGGACCCAACGTGGGGACGTCGCAGGCGTGCACGCTCCGGGTCGTCAGTGTCGAGGATTTCATCGCCGACGTGCAGCGTCGGCAGAGCGAACTGGTGCTCGGGGAACTCGAACGGGCGAAGGAACTCCAGGAGAAGAACCTGGTCCTGGGCGAGGAGCTGGCCGCCGCACTGGCACGCGACAAGACACTCTCGACCAGGGACCTCTCCAGACTGCTGGCCGCCGGGATCACCCAGAAGGACGTGACCCGCCGGGCCGGAAGGGCCCGGACGTGGGCCGCCGAGCTGCGCACCGCCCTGGTGAACAACCGCCTGGGCGACACCGTCCTCGCCCGACAGCTGAAGACCGCCGGGGACACCCTGGACGCGATGGCTTCGGGGGTTCTGCCCGAGGCGGAGGCCGACCTGGGGGCCGCACGGACCTCCGACGACGCGAAGCGTCCCGAGAAACTGGCCCGCGCCGTCGACACCCAGAAGCAGGTGAAGAAGGACCTGAGCGACCTCGTGGACCGGCTGCGTCAGTGGCAGAGCCTGAGCCGACTGCGACAGCGGGCACAGGTGCTGCTGAAGAAGCAGCAGGACCTCAACCGCGGGACCCTCGAGGTGTATCGCCGGGTGTTCGGACGCGAGCCGAAGCCCGACGACACCGAGCAGCTGGTGCAGTACGGGGTGGTGCAGCGGGAGCTGAAGGGCGAGTTGACGGGACTGCTGGAGGACATGGCGAAATCGGCGGCACGTCTCGCAGAGCGGGCCCCCGACCAGGCCGAACGCGTGGCACACGCCCGCGACGAAGCGAAACGCGCCGATATCGAAACGACGATGCTGACCGCGGCGGCGCATCTCGGCGAGGTGCTGCTGGGTCGGGCCACCGAAGAGCAGGAACGCGCGGAGCGCGGACTCGATGAGCTGGTGCGGAACCTCTCGGAAGCGGACGAGCGCGAGCGGGCACGACGTGACCTGGCCAGGAAGCTGGGTGACGTGGCGAAGGGGCTCGACCGCGCACTCGCACGCGAGAAGAACATCCTTGACGGCACGCAGGGGGGATCGTCGCTGGGTGAGATGCTCCGACGCATCGAGAAGGCACTCACCGACGTGCGCGGGATCAGGACCGGTCAGTCCGGGACCACGTCGAAAACCGCCGAGGCGGTGCAGGCGGCCGCGGCCGAAAGGCAGCGGACGCTCGACAGGCTTGCCGCCGAGCAGCGTGACCTGGAGAAGAGAACCGAGGCCGTCGGCAAGGACGTGGGAGACATCGCGCGCGACGCTCCCAGGACCACCCCGCAGGAGGCGACCGACGCACTCGGCGGCGCGAAGACCTCGCTCGCACAGGCCCAGGGACGCATGGACGGCGCCGCCTCCAGCATGAAGCAGGCCGGTGCCGGACAGTCCGGCGCGGCCCCTCAGGCGGGCGCCGCTCAGCAGCAGGCCTCGAAGAACCTTGACGACGCCGAGAGGAAACTTCAGGACGCCAGGGCGAAACTTGAGGACACACTGAGACGTGAACTCGACAGACTGAGACGCGAGCAGGACGAAAACCGTCGGCTTGCCGACAGCATCAGACGTGAACTGGACAAACTCAACAAAGAGAATCCCTCCGGAAAGCTCGCCAACGCCTCCCGAAGCACCGGCCAGGCCGGACACAACATGCAGAATGCTTCGAACCAGCTCGCACAATCCGCTGGGCAATCCGGCGGTCAGTCCGGCGGTCAATCCGGCGCCATGCAGGGCGCCCGGCAGCAGGAGCAGGAAGCCATCGAAAATCTCGACCAGGCCCGCCGAAACGTCGCCGATCAGCAGGACGAATTCGAGGAGCGCGACCGTGAAGAACAGCTTCTGGAAATCGAAACGGAACTGCGCGCGATGCTCCAGGTGCAGCTGCCCATCAACAGCACCACGGAAGAGCTGGACGTGACGCTGGCGGCCGGGCGGGAGCTGAGCCGGAAGGAGAAGCTCGATCTCAAGCGGGCCACGGACGACGAGCGCAGCGTGTCGGAGCGGTCGGTCGAGGTGCAGACCCGCTTGGAGGAGGCGCGGATTCCCGTTTTCACGTGGGTGATGGGCGAGGTGGCGAAGGACACGAACGCGATCACGTCGCGGCTGTCTCGAAGCGACACGGGTGTCGTTACGCGGAAGATGGAGGCAACGGTCGCAGCAACACTCAAGGACCTGATCGACGCCCTGCAGCGGGCGCGGCATGAGCGTCAGCAGCAGGGCGGCGGCGGCGGAGGCGGCGGGGGCGGTGGACCGCAGCGGATGGTCCCGCCCCTGGCGGAACTGAAGATGATTCGCACGATGCACAAGCGGGTCTCGGGCGAGACCGGCGACTTCGACGCACTCGTGCAGCAGGGCCGGACCGACACGAACGCGGTCAAGACACGTGTGCGCGACCTCGCCGACAAGGAACGACACATCGGGAAGCTCCTGAAGGACCTGCTGGATGCCCTGCAGGAGCCGCCCGAGGAACCGGCGCCTTAGCCCGGTCAAGGAGAACGCCATGCACAGGCTGACGGGTGTCGCACTGCTGCTCCTGACGGCGATGGCGTCGGGGGCCGCGGACGAGCCGGCGACCCAGGCCCCCGAGAAGGCCGCCGCGCCCGAGCCGCTGGATATCCAGAAGCTCGAAGGGATGCTGGGCGACTACGAAGGCGCACTCTACCGCAGCGACCAGGAGAAGATCGCCGCGGACATCGCCGCGATGGTGAAACCGCACGCCGGCGAACTCGTCGCACGTGTGAAGGGCGCGGAGCCGCCCGTCCCGGAGGTCATCCGGCTCCTGGGTTTCGCGGGCACCGCCGAAGCGGTCGAAGTGCTCACGGGCCTCCTGGATTCCCCGGACGCCTCGGTGCGCAGTGCGGCGGCGTTTTCGCTGGGGAACGCCCGCGACAAGACCGCCGTGCCCCGTCTCATCAAGCTCCTGGGCGACAAGGACGTCAAGGCCGCCAACCAGGCGGCCGTCGCGCTCGGACGCATCGGCGACCCACGTGGCTATGAGCCCGTGCTCGGGCGTCTCAAGGCAAAGGACCCGCTGGTGAGACTGTCGGCCATCCGTGCCCTGGGGCTTCTGGCCGACAAGCGTGCCGTCGTCCAACTCGAGGAGCACCTCCGGGTCAGGGACGACCCGCTCGAAACGACCGCCGTCCTCGACGCGTTGAACCGCATCGCGGGGGACGACCTCTTCCGGATCATCACCCAGCTCGAACGCGTCGCCGGGGTGCTGGAGGTGCACGGTACCGGCCGACAGACGCAACTCGCACAGGCGGCCATCACCGAGGCCCTGAGCCGGTTCATCGAGGAGCAGGAGAGACGTCAGGGTCAGGGAAGTGGACGGGGTCGGCAGGGACAGAGGCGCCAGACGTCCTCGGGCCAACGTCCGGGGTCGGCCTCCGGCAGTGCTTCGGGCCGCTCACAGGGGGGTGCCCAGCCGCGTGCCGACGAGGACGCCGGCGACGCGGCCGCCACCGATTCCGCGTTCGCCGACATCACCCGCACCGCCGCCGTCTGGGGCAACCTCCCCCCGGCCGTCCAGGAAGAGATCACCGCCGCACTCAAGCAGGAGCTTCCGGAACGCTACAAGCACCTGCTTCGAATCTACTACAAAATCCTGGCCGAAGGGAAGTGAGCGATGGCGATGCGGCTCCTCCTTGCCGTCGCATCTCTGATGACGATGTCGGCTTCGGCGGCAGCGGACGTCGTCACCCGCATCGACGATGAGACGGTTACCGGAACGGTGACGGCGGTCGATTCGCGCGGAACCGTCATGGTGAGTGAGGTCGTCGGCCGTCAGACCCGCGTGGCGAGCATCCCCGCCGGCGAAGTGCTCTCGGTGCGCTTCAACGCGACTTCCCCGTCGTCCCGAAAGGGCGACCTCATCGTGCTCTCGAGCGGCGAGCGTTACCACGTCGTCACGGAGACCGGGACCGCCGGTCTCACCGGCATCTCGTGCACGTCGGGAGACGCCCTTCACGGGAAGAACCTTGTCCGGTTTGCGGACGCACGGGCCTGGGTCCCGCTCGGCAAAGACGCCGACGCGGTCCTCCGGGAAATCGACGCCCTCGTCAACGATCGTGACGTCGTGCTCACCGTCGAAGGCGACCGGCTGACGGGCGTGGTGGAGTCGGTGGGGTCGGAGGGCGTCGAGGTGACCGCGAGACCCGGGCGGATGCGTGTGAGACGCGACATGCTCCGGGGGATCGCGTTCTCGAAGACGCTCAAGCCCTGGGTCGAGCCGGGGCGTCTGCTCGCGGAGGTCCACCTGTCGGACGGCTCGGTCGTCGTGGGTGACGTGCGTGGGCCCGAGGCGGGCGTCTACGAGCTTCGTTCCGTCCTGGGTGCCGTGTGGACGGCCCCGGCGGCCGGGGTCCGCGAGATACGCTTCCGCGGCGGGAAGCTGACGTGGCTTTCCGATCTCGATCCCGTCAAGGCGGAAGTGACGCCGTTTTTCAACCGGGCGTGGCCGTGGCGGAAGGACCGGTCGGTCTGGGACAATCCGTTGACCGTCGCGGGGGTCGTCTACGCGCGCGGGCTCGGCACCCATTCCCGGACCCAACTGACCTACGACATCGGTGCAGAATACGTGCGTCTCATCTCGGATCTGGGCATCGACGACGAGACGCGCGGCACGGGCACGGCCACGGTGAGCGTCACCGGCGACGGCCGGATGCTCCTGGCCCCCTTTGAGGTGACCGGTGGGGGCAGACCGCGTCGTCTCAAGCTCAACGTCGCCGGCGTCCGTCACCTGACGCTTCTGGTGGATTTCGGCAGAGACCAGGACACGGGCGACCACGTGGACTGGCTGAACGCCCGGCTTATCCGTAAGTAACCCGCACGCGGAGGTACCTGCGGTTGTCCCAGGACCGGAGCACGAGCAACGGGACGGTGTTCTTCACGGCGGCGGTCAAGGCCGGCGTACTGGTGCTCTTTCTGCTTGCCTCCACGTGGGTCATCATCCGGTACGGCGGGCACCTGTGGAAGGTGCTGACGGAGGCGAGGGAACTCCAGGGGTGGGTGGCGTCCTACGGGGCCCGGGGGCCGCTGGTGTTCCTGGGGATCCAGGTCTTCCAGATCATCATCTTCGTGGTGCCGGGTGAGGTGGTCCAGGTGGCCGGGGGGTATCTCTTCGGTGCGTGGGCCGGTGTGACTTACTGCGTGGTGGGGGCGTTCGTCGGGTCGGCCATCGCGTTCCTGGCCGCCAAGTGGCTGGGTCGCCCGTTCGTCCGTTGCGTCGCCGGAGCGGAGAAGTTCGACCGTCTCGAAGCGATTCTCAACCGGCGCAAGGGCATCGTCACCGTGTTCCTGCTCTTTCTCATCCCCGGCATCCCCAAGGACATCCTCTGCTACGTCGCCGGGCTCACGCCGATGCGCGTCGGGGTGTTCCTCACGGTCAGCGCCCTGGCCAGACTGCCCGGCATGATCCTCAGCGCCTATTTCGGCCACTTCATGGCCGAGCAGAGCTACATCCACGTGGCCGTCGTCTCCCTCGTGGCCTTCCTCGGACTCCTTCTCGGCCTCATCTTCCACAGGCGCATCGAGGCGTGGCTGTCGCGACGAAGGGGACAGCACGGATCTTAAGACGCTGAGACGCTGAGACGCTAAGACGCTGAGTGTACGGCAGCAGAAGAAACAGCAAAGAAGAATGGATACATTCGGGTGGAGCGGTTGCTGCACCCGCTGATCCACGAGGTACAGCCGAAGCCATGGTGACGTTGTGCCGTTTCTTCTGCTTCTAACTCAGCGTCTTAGCGTCTCAGCGTCTTAGCGTCTGGCTTTAGTTGGCGACAATGTTGACCAGTCGTCCGGGGACGACGACGACCTTGCGGACGGTCTTGCCTTCGATCCAGCCCTTGACGGTCTCGTCGGCAAGGGCCTGCTGCTCGATGAACTCGCGGTCGGCGTCGGCGGCCACGTTCATCCGACCGCGCACCTTCCCGTTCACCTGAAGGGCGATCTCGACGACCTCCTCGGCGGCCGCTTCCGTGTCGCCTTCCGGCCAGGGAACGTGGAATATTGACGGCTCGTGGCCCAGCACGGTCCACAGCTCCTCCGCCATGTGCGGGATGATCGGCGAGAGGATCCGCACGAGCACCTCCGCCGCCTCCACGAGCACCGCGGACGAGAATTTCCTCCCCGAGCGCATGAAGGCGACGGTGTCGTGGACGGCGGCGATCCCGGTGTTGAACCGCCGGTCCTCTTCGAACGCCTCCGTCATCCGGAGGAGGGTCTGGTGCACCTTGCGGTGGAGCTCACGGTCGTCACCTTCCAGCTCGTCGGGTTTCCCGCTGAAGGGCTTGACGCCCGGGCGGGCGACGTCCACGATCGTCTGCCAGAGACGGTTGAGGAAGCGGTTGGCGGCGGGGACCGCTTCGTCGCTCCACACCTGGTCGGCGTCCGCCGGGGCATCCGAAAGCAGGTAGAACCTCACCGTGTCCGCCCCGAACTTCGCCATGAATTCGTCCGGGTTCACGATGTTCTGCTTCGTCTTCGAGACCTTCGCCATCTCCGTGAGGGCCGGACCCCCGCAGAGACGGCACCTCCCGTCCTCGACCTGGTCGTCCGCGAGCCACTTGTCCGTCGGACAGTAGTGGGCCTCCTTGCAGACGATGCCCTGACAGAAGAGGTCGTGGGTCGGCTCGTCCACGCCGATGAGCCCGAGGTCGTGCATCACGTGGAAGAAGTAGCGGGCGTAAATGAGGTGCATCGTGGCGTGCTCCTTGCCGCCCACGTACTGGTGCACGGGCATCCACCGGCGTGCCGCCTCGGGGTCCACGAAACGCTCGTCGTCCCGGGGGGAGAGATACCGCAGGAAATACCACGAGGAATCGACGAAGGTGTCCATGGTGTCGGTCTCGCGACGGGCCGGCCCGCCGCAGGCGGGACAGGTCGTCTCAACGAATTCCCTGCAGGCGGCCAGCGGGCTGTCGCCGGTCGGACGGAAGTCGACGTCCCGCGGCAGCTCCACCGGGAGATCGTCCTCCGGCACGGGCACTTCACCGCACTTTTCGCAGTGAACGATGGGAATGGGTGCTCCCCAGTAGCGCTGACGGGAGATGAGCCAGTCGCGCAGACGGTAGTTGACCGTCCGGTCGCCCTTCCCCTGCGATGCGAGGTGGTCGGTGATCTTCGTCATGCCCTCCGTATTGGGCAGCCCGTCGAACGGGCCCGAGTTGACCTGGACGCCGCTGCCCTCGTAGGCCTGGGTCATGGTGTCGGCCTCGAGCTTTTCGCCGTCGGGCTGGATGACGACGCGCACGGGGAGGCCGTACGTCCGGGCGAACTCGAAGTCCCGCTGGTCGTGTGCCGGAACCGCCATCACCGCACCGGTGCCGTAGGTCATCAGGGCGAAGTTCGTCACCCAGAGCGGCACACGCTCGTCGTTCACGGGGTTGATGACGTGGAAGCCGGTGTCGACGCCGACCTTTTCGAGATCCACGCGCTCACGCTCGGCGGTTCCCTGACGACGCATCCGGCGGACGGCCGTCATGACCTGCTCTTCCTGCGGCGTGCCCGCCACGAGCTTCTGAATGAGCGGATGCTCCGGCGCCAGGCTCATGAAGGTGACGCCGTAGACCGTGTCGGGACGGGTGGTGAATACCGAGAGCGTCTCGCCGGTCTCGGCGATGGTGAAATCGATGCGGGCGCCCTCCGAGCGCCCGATCCAGTTCTCCTGCATCTTGATGATCTTCTCGGGCCAGCCGGTGAGCTTCCGGTGATTGTCGAGCAGTCGCTGGGCGTCCTTCGACATCGTGAAGAACCACTGGACGAGGTCACGCTGCTCGACCTCGCTGTCGCAGCGCTCGCACTGCCCGCCGACGACCTGCTCGTTGGCAAGGACGGTGCTGCAGGAAGGACACCAGTTGACCGCCGCCTTTTTGCGGACCGCCTGGCCGGCCTTGTAGAACTGCAGAAACAGCCACTGGGTCCACTTGTAGTATCCCGGGTGGGAGGTGGCGATCTCACGGGTCCAGTCGTAAACAAAGCCGGCCCGGCGCATCTGTTCACGCATTCGGTCGACGTTGATGCGGATGGAATCGGCCGGATGGAGTCCGTCGCGGATGGCGGCGTTCTCCGCCGGGAGGCCGAAGCTGTCCCATCCCATCGGGTTCAGCAGGTTGTCGCCACGGATGATGCGGTAGCGTGCCAGGGCGTCCGCGATCGTCAGCACAAACACGTGCCCGATGTGAAGCACGCCCGAGGGATAGGGATACATCGTGAGGATGTAGAAGTCGGGCTTGTCGGAATCGTCCTGAGCGTAGCAGAGCCGGATGTCTTCCCAGTATTTCTGCCAGCGTCGCTCGATGGTCGCAAAATCGTACACTTGCTTCGCCACGGTTCCCTCGGCCTGCGTGATCGCACGGTCGCTTCGCAACCCCCTGTATACCATGCGTTTGCTGCGATTCAACCAAAAAATGGCTTGACAGGTGTGGGAGCGAGTGGTAGAAATGATGTGCATCCGACCGCGAGAACGTTTCAGTTGGGTACCCACGAGGTGGGGGATTAGCTCAGCTGGGAGAGCGTCTGGCTGGCAGCCAGAAGGTCAGGGGTTCAAATCCCCTATCCTCCACCATGATTCGGGTCCCATGCACGCCGGGAGGTTCTGCAAACGACCCGGCCCATCCTTCCTCAGCGTTCTTTCCTTTCGGGGGCACGTCATGAAACGCCTGGCGGCATTCTGGCCGGTTTTTCTGTTCATGTTCGCGCTCAGTTTTGCGGCCCCCCGTCCCACCAGTGTCGTGGCTTCCCCGGAAGACATCCGACAGCGCGTCCAGACGGCACTCGACGAGGTGGCGAAGAAAGCCGCACCCCGCGTGCTGCTCATCCCTATCCGCGAGGACATCGAGCTGTCCACGGCGGTCTACGTCGAGCGGGAGGTCAAGCGGGTGGTCCGGGGTGAAGTGGACCTCGTGCTGGTGGAGATCGACACTCCGGGGGGAGACCTGCGCGCGACCTGGCGGATCCGCGACAGCCTGTGGAGACTGCTGTCGCGATACCGCGTGCCCGTGGTGGCGTTCATCGACGACAAGGCCTACTCTGCCGGGGCGATCATCAGCATGTCGTGTGACCGCGTCTACATCGCCCCCAACGGCAAGGTGGGTGCCGCGGCCGTCATCACCATCAGCCTCCTCCCCACCGGCCAGCCCGTCCCCAAGGATGAGACACGGGAGGCCAAGTTCCTGTCGGCCCACCGCGCCGATGTCCGGGCTCTGGCCAAGGCCAAGGGATACTCCCCCGCCGTCGCCCAGGCGATGGTGGACCGCATGGAGGTGGTCACCGAGGTCAAAATCGACGGGAAGACGGAATACCTGACCGACAGGGAGTTCACCGACCGTCGACGGGAACTGGGCATCGACACGCTGTCGCCCTTCGAGGCCGAGAAGCGGATGAAAGTCGTCAGGACGGTGTGTGAGGAGGGGGAACTGCTGACGCTGGACTACGAGCAGGCGAAAGCGGTGGGTCTGGCGACGGACGTGCTGGAGTCACGCGAGGCGGTGTTCGCGGCGATCGGCGTCAAGGCGCCCCTCATCACGACGGCACAGCACAACTGGTCGGAGCACTTCTTCGGGTGGTTCAGCTCCATGGCGGTCCGCGGCATCCTGCTCTTGCTCGGACTCATGGGACTCTACATGGAGTTCAAGGTTCCGGGCTTCGGGTTGCCCGGGACCTTCGGATTGATCTGTCTGGGACTTTTCTTCTTCAGCCAGTATTTCATGGGCATCGCGGACTATACGGGGGTGGTGGTCTTCCTGATCGGCGTGGTGCTGCTGGTGATCGAGATTTTCGTGATCCCGGGCTTCGGCATCACGGGAATCACCGGGATCGCGCTGGTGGTGGTGGGACTGTTCCTCGGCATGCAGGATTTCATCGTCCCGGATTTCAGCAGTCCGCTGGACATGGAGCTCTTCAAGACCAACGTCATCGTTCTCGGTCTCGCACTGGCGCGGGCTGTGGCAATGGCGCGGGGATGGGCACAAGATGTTGAGTTTCCGCATTGCTGGACG
>DATKVD010000643.1:0-8032 GCA_035530235.1 Planctomycetota bacterium
GCCGCCTTCCACGAACAGGGTCACAAGCCCCTTGTCCCAGTTGGCGAACGACCCGGCACCCGCGCCGGTGAGCGCGAAGTCGGTATCGCCCGTAGCTCCGATGACGATTCCGGGGGTTGTCGCCCCGCCAGCAGCACCCACGTCGATGTTGAGGTTCGTCCCATCGAACGCCATGTACGCGTCCGTGGTCCCTCCGGTGGTCCCCATGATGAGGATGTCACCGTCCAGCATCGTGATGTCGGTGCCGGAGAACGCGAGGTACTTGTTGGTCGAGTCGAACGTAATGGTGCCCGACGTCTTGGCCGCCCAGATCACGTCGACATCATCGGACGAGTCGCTGATGGTGAAGCTCGTGAACGTCCCGCTCGCGCCGGTGTCCAGCTTGAGGTCGCCGGACGCATAGCTCAGGGTCGCGTCACCGATGGAAGCCGCGGCGCTTGCGCCATCCCCGAACGCGAGGATGTCGCTGTCGTGAATCTTCACGTAGCCGGTGTCGGACGCGCCACCCTCGACAAACAGGGTGTGCAGACCGGCGTTGTAAGCCATGCTCGCGCCGGTCGTCGCGCCCGTGAGGGTGAAGTCGGTGTCGGCCTGCGAGCCGACCACGATACCCGTCCCACCGGACCCGATGTCCATGAGCAGGTTCGTGGCGTTGAACGACTGGTAGAAGTCGGTCGTCCCGCCCGTGGTGCCCATGACGAGGATGTCGGTGTCGATGAGGTGGATGTCCGCGCCCGACGACACAAACGTCTTGTTCGTCGAATCGAACGTGAAGGTGCCGGAGCCGTTCGCATACCACACCACGTCGGTATCCGTCGCGGCGGACCCGAGCTTGAGGGTGGCAAACGCCCCGCCGGTGCCCTGCACGATGTTCAGCGAACTCGTGCCGTCGTGGTAGATTTGCACGTCACCCGTCACCGCCGTCGCGCTTGCGCCGTCACCAAGGTTGAGCACGTCGGCATCGTTCAACTTGATGTCGGAACCCTCGTTCATCCATGCGAGTTCCGAGGCGTCGTAGAGGGAGTACGCGGTGGGGCTTGCAGCCGTGCCCACGGCGAGGAACCGCACGTCGAACGTGTTCGCCGTCGCGTGACCGATACAGATTTCCGTATCAGCCGCCTTGCCGGTGAGCAGGAGCTTCGTAGTGGTCGTATCCCACTCCGCCTGCACGTCGGGGTCGCCCGCTCCGCCGCCGTCGCCGAATCCCACGAGGTCATCGTCGCCGAGGTAGAGGTCGCAGGCGTTCAGCACGAGCGTGGCGAGACCGTAGTCCCACGTCACGGTCGAACTGCCCGCGCCGTTCATGATGAAGTTGGTGTCGGCGTCCTTGCCGATAGCCACCCCGGTCCCGCCGGTGCCGACGTCAATCTCAAGTTCGGTGCCGCTGAACTTGATGTAGCCGTCCGTGGTCCCTCCGGCGGTCCCGATCTCGATGCGGTTGTCGTCGGTGGCGACATGCAGGTCGAGGTTCGTCAGCGTGAGTTGCGCGTTGCCCGCGTCGAACAGCGCCGACTCGCTCGTGCCCGCGGCATACCACAGCGTGTCCATCGCAACCGTCGATGAGCCGATGACGAACGAGATGGTGTCGTCGCTGGTAGCCGACAGGACGAGGTTGCTGGCGTCGAACGCGAGGTTCGCGTCACCCGCCGAGCCTGTCGCGGAAGCCCCGTCACCGAACTCGATCTTGTCGGTGTCGTTGAACTTCGCGGTGAGCGTCTGCGTGGTGCCCTCGAACAGCAGGAGTTCCGCCGAGCCGTCCCACAGGACGTAGGCGTCGCCGTCACCCCACAGCTTCGTGTCCAGACAAGCCGTCGAGGTGCCGATGCTGAGGGTGAGGTTGTCCGCACGCGGCGTGATGGTGAGCGTGTCGGTGGCTCCCACGTAGGAGAGCACCATGTCCGCGCTCGTGCCGAGTTCCAGACCCTTGCCGTCGGGCAGGTCGATACACACGGTATCGGCGTTGGCGGTGAATTGCAGCTTGCCGCCGTCCTCGAACGCGAAGACCTCGTTGGCGTTGTAGCTCGCGTAAATCAGGTCTCCGGCGATACCGTTCGCCTGCTCGATGACGAAAATCGGGTCGGTGCTGGCATCGCTGTCGAGGGTCAACAGGGTGTTGGTGTTGGCGCTGTCGCTGATTTCGACGGTCGCCCCGAGGTCGGAAATCACGGCCCCGATGGCCGCGCAGGCGTCGAGTGACGCCCCGCCGCCCGCGCCAGTCGCGAGGGTCTGCTGCGCCTCGTTGGCGTCGTAGTACTTGAAGTTCCCGCTGGAGTCGATCCAGTACGTGCCCTTGAGAGTATCCTTCGGGCCGTGGTTTGTCGTCAGCGCGGGCGCCGTCAAGATGTTCAGCTTGTCCGTGCGCATGCGCTCCTCGTAAGGACCGCGGCGCATGTTCTTATGCCCAAAAGCCATTGTGTTCTGCCTTCTCCCCCGCAAGGGGGATGCGGATGACCAGCGGCCCGGCCACCCGCGGGGATGTCGTGAGACGCGCTCCGCCCTTATAGCCGCCGAGCATCACGCGCCTTGGCGGTTACTGTTAACCGCTCGTCTTCAGGTCGCGGATGCTGGCGCTGGTGTCACGCGCCTTGATCCCCAACTGCGAGTACCGCTTGTACTGCATCCGGTACGCATCGGTGCCGAGACCGTTGGTCCCGATCACCTGCACGTACCCGCGCGGGTCGACAAGACGCATCGGCAGCGCCTTGAAGAGCAACTGGTTCGTGTCGATCCAGTGCAGGACGTTCACGCCGCACGCCTCGTCGACCACCCACGGCAGCTCGCGCTCGTTCACCTGCACCTTGACCACCTGGATTCCCGCAATCATCTCGGTCTTGTTCATCCAGGTGTTCTCGGCCGACTTGTCCTTGCGCAGCCGCGACTGAATCGCGCGGTTGCTCAGGAGCACGGGGTCGGTCTGGGCGTACCGAGTCTCGCCGACCTTGACGATGATCGCGTCCGCCACGTCCTGAAGCAGCTCGTCGTCGAGGTATCGGGCTGAGGCGGCGGAACTGACGTACGACTGCCAGTAGGTGAGGCTGGTGCCGTCGATGTTCTCGACGCTGGCGTTGGACTGCCCGCCCGTGGTCTCCCACGCGGCCCCGTGCGAGTTGGGACCGTCGATGAGCTGGGTGATCCCGCCGGGATAGCTGTCCACCTGCGTCCCGCTGCCGTCCTCGAAGTAGATGCAGTCGGCGTCGATGCTGGTTTCCG
The DNA here is from genome assembly GCA_035530235.1 of Planctomycetota bacterium. Lineage (GTDB taxonomy): Bacteria > Planctomycetota > DG-23 > DATKVD01 > DATKVD01 > DATKVD01. Next base: position 3,211 of record DATKVD010000643.1, read on the forward strand.
AAGCCTCCACGACGCGGAAGGTCGTGGTCGACGGGATGTCGTACACGCTCTTGCTGTCGAGCCCGACGGTGCCGGTGCCGTACCCGACATAGCCATCGTAACTGTCGATGCGGAGTCCGGGGGTGAGCCGTCGGGTGCCCGGCCACCACTCGTTCTCGGAACACGTGTACGTGGTGTAGGTGCCGTCGTTGGCGCCGCCGGAAACGTAGGCGAGGGCCGCGTTGCCGTTGCCGATGAAGGACACTTCCTGCTGGTACGCGATGTTGTCCCTGATGTCCTTGACTCCGCCAGCAATGGAGTCCGTGACCTCATTGACGTCGCTGATGCTCTCCAGCGGGCCGTCGTATTCGTGCGTCGAATACCAGCGGCACAGGGTCATTCGGGCCTTGTCGTACTTGGGGTCGACGTGAGTCGGCAGGTCGCCAGCCGCGCCGCGCGGACCCATACCGGCGGCCTTCTGCGTCTTGAGCACCCATTCGGTGTAATACGACCGTCCACCGAGGGTCTTGCGGATGTCCGACCGGTCTTCGACCACCTTGTCGAGGAAGAATCGGGGCCGCAAAGTCACGTCAGTGAGCTTCGGGTCGATTTCCTCCAGAAGAACGTCGTTAATTGCTGAAATTGCAAGTTGAGCCATTGGGGTGTAACCTCCCAACGACCCTAGCGCCTCGGCCTCTCCAGAATGGCTTTCGCTCGTTCGGCGAGGTAAGCCCGGTATTCCGGGCTGTCCGTGTCCATCTTGCGCCTCGGGTCGTCCGTCGCCGCCGCAGGCTGGCCGCGTCCGCTGATACTCGCCCCCGCCTCGATTTTCTGCTTTTCGAGAGCGGCGGCTTCCTCGGCGTCACGCGCCTTCACTGCATCGACGACTCGTGAAAACTCAGATTTCACGAGGTCACGGAGTTTCACGCTGCCGTCAGAATCGAGGGCCTTGATGTACGTGGCCTGCTCGATGAGCGGTCGCAGCCCGTCGGGTATTTTCAGGTCGTTCATCGCCTGTTGCACCTCGGCGTCTGCCCGCTCGCTTGCCCGTTCCTGTGTCCGCCGACTTGTGTACTCCTTCTCGAACTCCTCTTTGGTGAGGTAGTCCTTCGGCGGCTCCTGCGACGCGGGTTTCTGTTCGCCGAAGAGCGAGCCCCACGGGTCTTCGTCTTCCGTGGTGGTCGTCCCTTTGGGCTTCGGTCCCGTTTTCAGGGTTTCGCGGATGCGCGTCAGCACGGCCTCGGGGTCTTCGCTCTCGGCAATCATCTTGTCGATGTCCGAGTAGCGGTCCCGAAGCGGCCTGAGCGTGCCAAGTTCCTGACCCTGCTTGTCATAGCCCTTGGCTTTGTGGTAAATGTCGGGCAGGTCTCCGACCGGCACTTTCGCCGTCTCGGTGTCCGAAATCTTCCACTCCGCTTCCTTCCCATCGTCGCTGAACTTCACGGGCGGCACGAACTTCTCTTGTGCCGTTGTTTCTGCGGCCTTTGTTTCCTCCGTCATGGCTTTTCTCCTGTGTGCGTGCTTTCGCATTGGCCCGTGCTTGCTCGGCTCCTCCGGCGAGCATTGGCCGGTGCGTGCTACTCGTATTGGCCACTACGTCGATACGCCATACCTCTATAGAGAAGCGTTCACGATGAACGCTTTGCTCTTACACGCCGGCGCTCTACCCATTGAGCTATAACCCCGCTAAGCGGCGGCGCGGTCAGCGGGACTCGAACCCGCATCTCCGGCAATATCAGTTGCGCCTTGCTCTCGCTTCAAACTCGGGCGTGCGGATGTGCAGCACCTTGCCCGATAATCCGTGCGCTTCTGCCAACGCTTCCATCCGTGCGCGGTTGGCTACCATCTGGCGCATCTCGTCGCGAATGCACTTCTGGTCCATAGCAATCGCGGCGACAAACGCCTCCCGAATATCTACTGTGATAGAAGCCATGACTATTTCCCCCTCCTGTGTGCCCGGTGCCGCGCGGCGCGCCTCATCGCCCGCGTCCGGCCCGCGCTCTGCCTGACGTGTTCCGGCAACTTCCCCGGCGGCGTGTGCTCCTCCCACGTCTTCGCCATCTCCGGGTAATTCGCGTACATCCACCTGCGCTGGGCAGCACTTTTGAAGGGCATCAGTATCCCCCCTGCGTCGGCGGCGCGGCGGGCGCGGCGGCAGGCTGCTGACCCATCATCGCCGGGTCAACCCCGCCACCCTCCAACTGCATCGCGTTGGCCCCCTCCATCTGCGCCTGCAACTCAGCCTCGTGCGCCTGCTTGTGTGCCCGGAATGCGTTCTGTATCGGCTGCGGCGATTCCTTGAACCGAATGCTCAACATCGGCTTGCGGTGCTCCTCGATGTGGACGCCGTGGTCCTCGAACTCCTCGACGTGCACCTTCGGGTCGCCCTCGAATAGCTGCACGTTCTCGTGCCGGGCCACGATGCGGTCGCGGTTCTTGTCGCAGAACATCGAGACCTCCACGCCCTTGTTGATGGCCTGTCGGACCTCGCTCGGCGGCAGGTCATCGAACATGCGCGCCTGCAACAGTTGCGAGTTGCGTTCCTCCGCACGCGCGCGCTCGAACGGGCTGCGGTCGATGGTGCGCACCCACACGCGGAAACTCGGAGACTCCTTGTCCGCCTTAAAGTCCAGCTTCCCGAAGGGGCAGGCCGTCGTCATGTCCACGCCCGGCAGCGTCACCTTTTTGGTCTGTTCGTTGACGGTAAGTTTCAGGGCGTACTCGAACGCCCGCGCCCACGTCCGCGCACAGCGGGCCAGCACGGGGCCGAGGTGCACCTGGTCGCCGATCTGCAACCCGCGCAACTGGCTGCCGCTCTGCACGTTCGGGGCCTGCACGCTCCGGCTGACATCATGAAGCTGCATCCCCTCGTCCAGAATCGCGTCCTCTTCCTGCATCAGACGCCACGTGTCGACCCCCAGCGCCGGGACTTGCAGATACCACGGAATGATTCGCCCCATGTCGTCGGCGGAGTCGTAATGAACGTCGCCGCCCATGTCGTCAAAGGCCCCCGCCTCGACCTCGCAGTCGTTCGGAATCATCCGGTGCGGACGGCTTTCCTTGTGCGTGTGACCCACAACCGTCGAAAGCGTCTTGTTCTTGAGCACCTGCGCCCAAACGTTCGGGTACACCAGCCCATCGGGGTAGAGCGCGCCCGGGAAGTAGCGATACCTGAACTGGAAGTACGGCAGTCGCCACTTCGGGTGCTTGAGCGGCTGCAACGACAGCGTGCGCTTGCGCGTCACGATGGCGTGGTAGCCCCTCGGGTGTTTCTTGCACGGCCGCCGGTACACCTCGCGCACGGGCACCATCCCGCTCACGCTCCGGTTCTCGCCCTCATGCGTCAGGAACGAGTCCGTCGACGCAATCAGCGTGCTCTTCTCCTCCCGCAACTCCTGGCGCTCGTCGTAGCCCTTCATGGCCTCCGGGTAGTCCATCACCAGCTCGTCGAAGGGGACCGCCCGCGTCTCGATCATCGCCACGGCGTCGGTGATGCGCTTGACGCCCCAGGGTATTGGCAGGGCCTCGAAGGGTCCGAGGGCCGCGAACGACGGGATCTGCGCGTCGTAGTCGAATGTCACCTTGAGCCACGAGTGCCCGAACGTCACCATGTCGCCCTTGAGTTCTTCGTCCGTGTCGTCCAGTTCGCACGCCCACCACAGGGCTTGAAGGAACTGGCTCTGAATCTCGGCGGTCTCGAAGCAGTCCGCCCGGTCGGGTTGCGGCACCACCTCGGGCACATGCAGAACCTCGCAGAGTCGTCCGTGCTTGTGGTCGTAGGCGGGCAGGAGCTTGTTCGCAACCGCCCGCACGATGTCCGGGCGCTTGGAGTCCACGAGGTCCGCGAAGCTGCCGAGCCTGCGGCTGCGCGGAAACCACGGAAGCCACTGGTCGCCGTTCAGGAACTTGAGGTCGATAATCCACTTGAGTTGCGTGTCGTGGCGCTTGTCGGTGTTGGTGCTCCACGTCTGGTAGATGGCGTCGTGTGGGCGTTCGTCCTTGAACTCGTCGAGCACGGTCTTGTCGATGTGCTTCGTCATGGCGATTTTGGGTTCGTCGTTCATCATTCAGGCGCGTCCTTCGCCTTGTTTTTGCTGCCCTTGGGCCTGCCAGCCTTCTTCTTGGACTTGGCCATCTCGACAGCAATGGCCAGATGCGTTTCGTGATCGTCGGAAGCGCCTTGCGCCTCAGGGCTGATCGGCACCGCCGTGTCCACAAAGCCGTCAGCGGCGGGTGGCACAGCCACCGCCCCTTCTCCGAAGTGCCTCTCCACCGCCTGCACCCGAATCAGCACGTCCGTCAGGAACCGCACGATGGGCATGTACTTCCGCGGCACCGGCAGTCGCGCGTCCCGGAAGAACCGCGAGACGTAATCCGACAAGCTATGTTCGTCCCGCCCCGCATCGGGCGCGGTCTCCCGCTTGCGCAGTTCAATCATCAGGTCATAGTTCAGGTCCGTCTCCATCGCTCTCCTCCTCAGAACTCGGCGTCAACGCCGACGATTTGCGGAACCTCCTCTGGCGGCGAAACAAGTTCGCCCTCCTCGGGCACGGGCTTCTGTGCCATAATCTCCTCGTGCCGCAGGCGCCGGGCTTCCTGCCGCTCGGCTAGTCGGTTCAAGTCGCGCAGGTCGCGCGCCATCAGCCGGTCAAGCAGCCGGTCCTCGCGCTCGACGTACGGCTGGCGCACAATCGGCTCCAGGCAGACCAGCCGACGCACGAGCAGCACGTTTGTGGCCACGGACGCGCACAACAGCCCGAACAGCACCCAGCTATTCATGTTTCTCCTCCTCTTTCTCGCAGCATTGCAGGTGCCACGCCAGCACATCGGCCGTCTTGGCGAA
>DATKVD010000644.1:0-2623 GCA_035530235.1 Planctomycetota bacterium
CACTTCCGACACGTCCGTCAGCAGGCCATCACCGAGGAACTCCTCGACATCATCTCGGGCTTCGAAGCCCTCTCAGCCAAGTAATGCCCGCATTGGAGGTCATCCTGAGCGAAGCGAAGGATCTGGCCGGGTCGGCGAGGGGGCAAGAAAAGGGGCGACAAGTCTGGGATAACTTGAGCTGCTTGGCCAGATTCTTCGTCCCCCGCCTGTCCCGATGTATCGGGGACAGGTCGGAGTCCTCAGAATGACCGACCGGGGCTTGGGGTTTCCGAAGACACGGCTATCTGGCACTGGCCTTCGTGCCCTCGAGCAGTCCGGCGGCGCGCGTGTCGGCCTGGAGGGAAAGGGCCGCCATCGCGGTGGCGTAGACACGTCCGCCCGCACGGCCCCAGCGGTCGGAGGGGTCCCAGCTTCCCGCGTTGGCTCCCGTCTTCACCTGGCGTTCGATGAGCGCCGTGCGCAGTTGCGCCATCAGGGGATCGAATTCGGAACGCTCGTCCGACGGCTTCCCGCGGGCCGCGCTGAGCGCGTGCGCCAGGAAATACCACTCGTAGTAGTCCGCCTCGCGGGTCGATTCGGCGGCCAGACGGGCGAGTGAGTCGACCACGCTCAGAGGCGACGTGTCCCGTCCGGCTTCCCGCCGGGCGCCCACCGACAGACAGAACGCCGTCATCGCCGTCAGCGTCCTCGAACCGTAGGGGAAGTCGCCCGACCGGCTGTACCCGGCGCGACCCTCGTCGTCCACCACCCCCGCGAGCCACGTGAGTCCCCTGCGGGCGGTGGCGTTCCGGTCGCTCCAGCCCAGGGCGTCGGCGAGGAGCAGTGCGTGAAGCTGCCACGCCGTGATGGACGTGTTGGTGTGGACGTCGGGGGCGAGGTATCCCCACCCGCCGTGCGTGTCCTGACGTGACTTGATGAAGTGCACGGCGCGAGCCAGCGGGGCCCTCAGCTTCACGTCATTGGTCCGTGCGTAGGTCTCGAGGAGGGCCACGGTGGCGATCCCGTGGTTGTAAGGGGCCCCACTGAAGAACGGGCCGAACCGGCCGGTCTTCGACTGCTCACCGACCAGATACGCCGCCGCACGTGCCACCGTGTCCGCGTGGGGTCCGGCGGTCGGCGTCTCACCGGCGCCCGTGAAGGCCAGGAGTGCCAGACCCGTCAGTCCCACACGGTAGTCGGTCTGTCCGCCCCATTTTTCGGGGTTCCATGAGCCGTCGTTTTCCTGTGCGGCGGCGAGCCAGTCGAGGGCCCGCTTCATCTCTTCGGGTGCGGCGGCAAGGACGTCGGGCGCCGACGTTCGACGGGCGACCGTGACCATCCATCCGCCCCAGAGGATGAGGAGGAGGCAGGCGGCCAGCACCGCGATTCGCGCGAGGCGAACCGTCGTCGGGACGGTCCGTCCGAGGCGTGCCAGGACGAGCGGGGCGAGGTCGCGTCCGGTCGGCTCGGGCGCGAGTTCACGCAGCCTGCCGACGAGCGCACGGAACCCGGCGACGCGTCCGCGACAGTCGTCGCATCCGGCAAGGTGCCCCTCCAGCGAGGCGACCTCCTCAGCCGTCAGCTCGCCCTGAACGTACGCGACGAGCGACGCCTCGTCGGGGCAGCCCGTGCCGACGTCATTCTGTGGGTTCTTCTCCCACATCCAGCAGCTCCTTCAACTGTCTGAGTGCCAGGTGCATCCGTGACTTCACCGTCCCGAGCGGGATCTCCAGCACCTCGGCGATCTCCCGGTATTTGAGTCCCTGGTAGACGTTCAGCACGACGACGGCGCGCAATTTCTCGGAGAGCGCTTCGAGGGCCGTCTGGACGTCCATCCGGGCGTCGGCCAGCGGTGTCCGACTCGCGAGTGCCGTCCGGGCAACTGCGGTCTCGTCGGCCCGCGGCGTCCGCAGGGCCTTTCGTCCCAGGTTCGCCCAGGCGTGTCGTGCCAGCACGTAGAGGAAGTTCGTGAACTTCCCCGTCGGCCTGTAACGTTTACGGTACGAATACACCCGCAGAAACGTGTCCTGGACCAGGTCCTCGGCCTCATCATGAAGAGCGCCCATCCGACGGAAAAAGTTCACCAGGGAATGCTGATGCCGTCGGATGAGCACCGTGAACGCGTCACGGTCGTCCCGTCCGATTCGTCCCATCAGCTCGATATCCGTGATTTCTTCCGGGACCATTGCACCACCATGCGGGGAATTGGCACCAGCCGTCGTGACCATTATAGGGCCGGGAGCCTCCGGGGCAAGCCGGGAAGACGGGGCGGTCTGGCGCAGGCGCGCGCGGGCCGCCCTGTATCGGTCTTCCGGAAGCCGCTGGTGAGGTGATCGTCGAGTCCGTGGAGGATTCGAGCGTGCGTCCGGTGAGGGCCGTCGGCACCGATATACGCGCCCTTGACATAAGCCGAAATAGACCTGATACTTAGGGCCGCTTTTCCGCACTAATAGGGAAAAAGCCTCCCGGAAGGAAACCCCAATGGCGCCGAAGCACGACTTCCACATCCACACCAACCGGTCCGCCTGTGCGAACGAGGCGATGACGCTGTCGGCCATCGTCCGTGAGTGCGAGCGGCTCGGGCTGGAGAGCATCGGCATCGCCGACCACCTGGGCCGCGACCAGCTGGAGCGCAGCGCCGGGC
>DATKVD010000645.1:0-4297 GCA_035530235.1 Planctomycetota bacterium
TAAACCAGCACCGTCACCAGCCGACGGTAGTAGTCCGTCCGACGGTTGAGCAGCAGCATGCACGCCTGGGCGGCCACCGTCACGCGGATCTCGTCGGTCATCTCAAGCCCGCCGCACCCCTCGAAGCGCTTCTCGTCGAGGAAGACGTTGACGTGTCCCTTCAGCTCCGTCCGCAGCGTCTCGGGCAGCCGGTGGTAGAGCGGGACGTTCCGCTCGAGGATGGCCTCCCATTCGGGCGGAAACGGCGCCGCGAAGAGCCGCCTGCGCCGTGCCGAACGCCTCAGCCGACTCACGACGAGGAATGCGACGACCAGCGCCGCGACTGCGGCCACGACCACGCCCGGTGTCATGGTCTCTTACTCCCCGTGGACGGGGACTTGGGATGGGTCTCGAGCACCAGCTTCGCCATCTCCTTCTGCGGGGCTGTGCCGTGCTCGGCGTAGTACTCCAGCAGGTCGTACGCTTCGTCGGTGTGGAGGAGGGCAAGTGCGCGGAAGCACCGCCGCAGGTCGTATTCGTCCGCGAGCGTCGGGAGCTTGTTCCGAATCAACGGCAGCACTTCAGGTGCTTTCATCCGGCTCAGCGCGAATAGCGCGTAGTAGTACTCGGGTCCCTCCGAGTCGAGTTTCCCGATCAGGAAAGGTTTCGCTGGGGGACCCATGGTCGCGATGAGGGTCGAGGCCCTTTCGCGGGGCCAGTCCTCGCCGGTGAGCTTCCCGCCGAAGTCCATCTTCCTCCAGAGCCCCGGCAGGTCCTTGCGGTCGACAAGCTCGAGGATTCCGACGTATTCGAGGGCGATCTTCGCAGCCCCTTCCTGCTTCGATCCCGCCGGGATCCCACGGAGCTTCGCGACAAGCGCGTCCAGTTCCCCCTTTCCCCGGAAGACGTCCACGAGGGTTTCGGCGACGTCGGGTACCTGGTACGACGACAACCGCTCCGCCGCCTTGAGACACGCGTCGACGTCCCCCAATCCCGCGAAAGCAAGCGCGATGTATTTCCGGCGCCGGGAGCGGTCCGTATCGTCACAGTTGCCGCAGCCCGTCTGCACCTTCCACGCCTTCGACCACTTGAGGGCCTCGGCCCAGTTCCGCTTCTCGACGTGGTAGTCGGCGAGGTCCTCGTAGATGAAGCTGCGCTGGCATCCGTCCTGGATGTCAAGGGGCATATCCGGCGGCAGGCATGACGCAGCGCTCTGGAGAGCGGCCAGCATCTTCCGGTCATCCCCAGCGTCCTTCTGGATGTCCGCAATCTTCCGGAGCGCGTATGCGGCCCTTACGCTCGTCGGCTGCGGGCGGATCATCTCTTCGAGCAGTGCAATCGCGCGGCCGGGCTTCTCCGCGTCGCGATACGCGTCGGCGAGGGTCCAGAGAGCCAGTGAGAAGTCGGCGTCCGGCCCCGACTGTCCTTCGAGATCGCGAAGCGCCGCGAGTCCCGCGTTGGGGCCCTCGATTTCGGTATGGGTCCGGACGATCCCGGCGCGTGCCTGTCGTGCCCAGGCCGGTTCGCCATTCAGTGCCAGGACCTCGGTGTAGAGCCGGCGTGCCCGGCGCCCGTCCTCCTCGCGGGCCTGTAGCGAGTAGTCCGCGGCCGAAACGAGCCACTCCGCCCGCGACCGCTCCTCCCCCTCGCGCGCGATCTCCTCGCACGCCTCGCGCGCTCGGACGGTCAGCTCGCGGTCCCCCTCTTCCCGCTCAACCGTCCACGTCACGAAGGTGCTCAGCACGGTGTCGAGGTCGTATCGGGACCGCCCGGCGGTGCGCATCTTCGCGAGCAGTTCGTCGATTCTCCGGATGCCCGCGGCCGGCTCCTCGTTCTGTGCCGCACAGGACGCCCCGAGCAGCGCCGTCAGCGCCAGACGCGCCTTCGGGTATTTCGAAAGGTAGGCGTCGGCGATCCGGTAGAGTTCCCGGCGGGCCTGCGGACTCTTGAAATCGCGGGCGTCGAGCAGCTTCTTCAACCGCCCGAAGAGGTCCCGTGCGGCAAGATCCTGCGTCGCAGCTTCGTCACGCTCGTTTGCCGGCGCCTTCTCGACCAGCGCCAGGTACTCCGCGTCCACATCCGGCCATTCGTTGATCTCCACCTGGTCCCACAGGAGGCACTGCCGCGACCCGAGAAGCTTCACGTAGAAGGCAAGCGCCCGCCGGACCTGTCCCTTCCCGGCGGCCTCCCGGCCGAGCGCCCGGAGGTCGCGCTCGAACTCCCAACAATTCCGGCCGTAGGCGGCGCGCGCCTCGTCCAGCTTTTCCTCCTTCAGGAGTACCAGCCCCTTCGCGACCGCCTTTTCCTCCTCCGTCGGGTGCGGGAAATCCGGGAGCCTCTCGTCGTCATACTGCGGCCCCAGGGGACCCCGTATCTGAAACTCCGGCGTGTGCGTGACGATGATCTGTCCGCGGACGTCGGACTCGGTCTTGGGAGCCGGTGCGGGCGGAAGGGCCACGCGGTACTCCCGGCAGTCGGCGTCGTAGAGACAGAAGTAGGTCACGTTGTCCACCGTTCGGGTGGAGAAGTTTCCCGGAGAGCGCTCGAAGCGCATCTTCTCGCCCGTGAACGGGTTGACGGCGGAACCCGGCCGTGTGGTGACGTTATCCAGCAGGTCGGGAAACGTGGAGAGATCAGCCGTCGTCATCCCGGCGTGCATCCGACCCTCCCGGGCCAGTGACAGCACGGTCGACGTGAGCTGCTGGTGGCGGATGTACATGCCAATCGGGCCGAGTTCACGGCCGGCACGGACGGGCACGACCGACACGGCCACCCGGACGACCCCCGCCGTCAACAGCACCAGCGCCACGAGCACCAGCAGCACCTTGTGCTTCCACCACCGGTAGATCCGTCGGCCGCGGAAGAGCGCCGCCGACACCAGCAGCACCACGACCGCCCCGCACAGAAGCACGGTCCGGACCAGTTCACGTCGTCCCCGTTTGCTGAAGACCACGTCACGGTGCGGCTTCATCTCCGAAAGTCCGATGCCGACGTCGAAGCCCATCTGCCGGGGTGTCAGCTCGGCCGCCAGGTGGGTGACGACGCAGCCGCCCCACATCAACTCGCCGACGTCCGGGCTCCCGATGACGAGGCCGGTCTCGAGTGCCGCGTAGTGGGGTGCGCGGGTGACGTCGTCACTGCCGGCGGCGGCCCGTGGGCCGAACATGTCGGAGGCGACACGACGGAAGCGCTCGGCCCCGGCCGTCTGTTCGGCGATGATGAACAGCTCCACGCGCGTGGTCGATCCGGCCAGACTCGTCAGCTTCATGGGATAGACCGGCCGCTCAGCGGGAAAGGTCGCACTGATGGGATGAGGGTTCGCGGCGCCGCCGGCCTCCCGACGGAGACGCGCTACGACGAAACACCATCCGCGCGTGATGTAGTCGTCAACCAGCTTGACGGCGGGCGCATCCAGCGGCTGAAGCAGCCTTTCCTTCAGCCAGTCGGAGAGCGCCGCGGCTTCCTTGGCGCGGAGCACCGCCACGTCGTAGTTCCCCACACGCTCGAACGTCTTCACGTCGACGGCACTCCCCGCCCCCACGCTCAGCCCGGCGTGGCCGAGCCCGGGGACGAGAAAACCGATGAGCACGTAGATGATCGCGAGGCCGACCAGGAGCGCGTTCCGGCGCCGGTGGTCCTTCACAAAGACGAGCACCAGCACGACCGGTGCGAGCAGGCCCACGACCCAGGCGAACGGGGTCCACCAGTGGTGCAGGTCGTGGAGGATTTGCGGACGGAGGCACATCGAGAGCGACTTGCAGATGCCGGAATCGGCGACGGCGAGCTTCGTGGGCTCCGTCGGCAGCGGCAGAATCCACGCGACACTCGGGGATGCGCTCTCGAACGCCGACTCGACGATGAGTGTCTCGATACCGTCCCTGTGGACGATGACGGCACGCTGGAGGGGGATTTTCGGGCGGTCCGGGTAGGCCGCCTCCGGAATGTAACACCCGTTGGGCCAAGCACTTGCGGCGAGCGTCACACACGCCACGCCCGCGAGAAGCAGTCGCCTGATCATGCCGGTCTCCCCCACTCGAACCGACCTCCCCACCATTATAGGTGACCCGGAGGACGTTTCAACATAACATGCGTTTGACTTCCGCCTCTCATGTGCTATACTGCTGAGTAAGCGTGAGGGCTCTTGGAGCCGCGGCACGGGTCGTGGGGGGCTCTCCGAACTGTTTGTTCAGAAGGAGGGCGACTATGTGCAACACGTGCGGCTGCAAGGGCAAGAAGAAACCGAAGAAGCCGAAAAAGTAACTCTCGGCTCCATCTGATTCGGTGTTCGTCTTGAGCTTGCGTAAGACCTTCGGGCCCG
>DATKVD010000646.1:0-2055 GCA_035530235.1 Planctomycetota bacterium
TTCCCCGCTCCCCCCCTCGGAAGCCGTGGCCCCCAGGAAGTTCTTGAGGACCATCTCCCACAACCCTACGGCCGCGGCTCCGGTCATGGCCCCTCCCATGGCTGCATCCATCAAATCGGCACCCTCGACCATCATCGCAGCTGCGACGTAGCCCACGACGCCGAGCACGGCGGTCACCCACGGCAACGCCTTGGCGGGCACTTTGGCGAGCACCTTGGCTTTGCGGAGCCCGAACACGAGCAAAGACAGGCCGAGCCCGACGGCCAACCCCCAGTGCTTCGTCTGGATGGCCTTGAGGAGTCCTCCGACAGCCTCGACCGCTTCCTCGTCGGACTTGATCTCGGCGGGGCCGTCGGCCTTCTCGTCGGTTTTGACGTCGTCGGTTTTGACGTCGTCGGCCTTGGCTTCATCCGCCTTGGCCTCATCCGCCTTGGCCTCATCCGCTTTCTCTTCGGTTTTGGCGTCGTCTGCCGTCCCCTCGGCCTTGGCGTCGTCTGCCTTGGCGTCGGTTTCGGGTTGTCCCGCGAATGCGGGCGTGGTGATCATGAAAACTGCCAGGAATGCCAGCAGCACGGTGAAACGATTCATCATGGGTTCTCTCCTTGTCGGTCGGCCAGGATCGTTGAAATGATCGTGACCTTGGTGTCGCCCGGTTTGACTTCCAGACCTTGCTGTCGCACGTAGAGATAGAGTTGGGAGTGTGGGAGAGCAGAGAGGGAATCGTGAGTGGCCTCGGTGAGATCGATCTCGATCTCGACTGGAGGCATTGGTCCAGGGTCGACCGCACCGGGCGGGGGCGGTTCATCTAAGCTGTAAACTTTGGGCTCCCCGACGCGGGCCAGCGCCTGGTGGAGACGTCCCCGCGTTTCGGAGGAGAGGTCCGGCCGCAACAGCTCGCGCTTGAGTTTCCGACGGTACCGCTGGATGTGCGGTCCTCGGAGGTCCATGCCGATCATCTGCTGCGAAAGGTGTTTCAAAGTATCTCTGTCTCATCACGTCCCGGGAACGGTGCCATGGGCACCGTCTCGGGATCGGGAATGACGCGGGTGCGCCCGACGAACATCGGCTTGCCGTCGATGCGGTAGCGGTCCGACGCCGCGGTCCCCTCACCGAAACCGGTGGGGCTGATGATGCCCCCGATGGTGATGCCGTTCTGCTGCTGCTCGGCCCGCGTGTTGGCGATGATGCCGTTGGTCAGGAGGACCATCTGGATCTCGTCGCCGTCCGTGGTCGTGTCGTCCGTGGAGAATGCTTTCTCCACGAAGTTCCGAACCAGCAACGCCTTGCAAGCGAGCAAACCGCCCTTGAGCACCGGCTCGAGCGCGGGGGGCATCGACTCGGAGAACCAGTCGAGGGGACCACCAGGGTTCTTGCCGCCGAGCATGAAGCTGGAGCCACCGCCACGGAACAAACGGAAGCGCTTGCTCCCTCCTGGGTTGGAGTCGGCGTTGAACGCCGTGTACTGGAGGATGGCGCCGTCGGCCTGCGCCGTGAGCTCGCCGGGGGAGCCCGCGAACCGGGTGAACTCCTCGCCCGCGGACGCCGTGAGCGGCAGCAGGCTCTGGACCGGACGGATGCCGCCGAAGAAGGTGTTCACCGCCGAGGCGTTGTCGCCCAGCGGGTTCTCCCCGATGAAATCCGAGTCCTGCAGGAGGATGCCGAGCGGCATCCTCTCGGTCATGCCGGTGAGATTCAGCTGCGTGGTGCCGTTTCCGGCGTTCACGCGCAAATCGTCCCCGCCGACCAGGTTGGTCGTGGTCAGCTGCGCATCGAGCCCCTGCTGGCCCGTGGTCGGGACCTTGAGCAGGAAGTCGTCCGTGTTGTTGATCTGGACAACGATCTGGTTGCCCGCGGTGCCAACCTCGAACGCCACGATCTCGATCTGCGTCGAATCCACGTCGTTGAACGCCACCACGGAATTGGACAGGCCGGTGCGGGCGTTGATCTTCGCCCACAGTTGGCGAGCCACCACCGTCTCGTCCGGGGAACTCGCGTCGAACTCGTCGTCGTTGCCGGTCGGGCCGTTGACGCCGGTGAAGACGAACGGGGTGCCGT
>DATKVD010000647.1:0-5289 GCA_035530235.1 Planctomycetota bacterium
CGCCCCGCCGCCTCTCTGTCGTACCTTCAGTCTTCGGCCTTCAGTCTTCAGTCTGCTTCTTCGCCGGTGTGATGACGATCGTGACGGGTGTTCCCTGAGGCGGGACGAGGTTCTTGTTGACCTCGTATCCGGTGTTTTCGCCGTCGTAGGGGTTGCCGGCGTCGTGACTGAAGTTGATGACCGCCGAGCCCATGTAGAGCACGGCGATGATCGCCTTGTCGACGTCGGCCATGTAGAATTCCTTCGTCTCGTTGTCCAGATCCTTCGCGAAGTAGCTCCCGGTGAACACCCAGTGTCCGGCGTTCTGCACCTGCCGGTCGGCCCGGTTGAAGAGGGTCCGGCTCGCCGGGACCGAGAAACTCTCGTCGCCCAGCTTCCATTCCAGGGTGACGTCGAGCGGGGTGCCGGTGCGTTCGGGGAGCTTCCCGTCCTTGGGCGGGTTCTTCCTGAGGTACTCGAGCACCTCCTCGGTGGGCCCGGCCACGGCGCTCATCGCCAGGAGTCCCGCGTGCAGCAGTGACCCCTTGCAGTTGAGGGCAATGACACTCTCGTATTCCTGTCCGCCCGAGGTGACCGCCAGGTAATCGAGGATGCCCTCCTTCAGGCAGAAGCGTCCCTCGATCTCGATGCGCTTGTTCTGGACGTCGACCTTGATTCGGTCGAGGGGTGGGGGCTTGGGGGCGTCGCTCTCCTCGCCGGGAGCGGGTGCCGGGGGCGTGGTCGGCTCCTCCTCGGCGGTGCAGCCCAGCACGAGGGTCGTCAACAGCACCACGACGAACAGGTGATGACGGTTCATCCCGGTCTCCTCCTGAGGGTTGGGCGGCGTGCCGCAGACCTGCGGCTACCGGCCCGTGTCCCTACGGTATTTCCTGTAATAGTGCCGGAACTGGTCGTAGCTCATGCCCAGGAGTCCGGCGGCCTTGGTCTGGGAGTAGTCGGCCTGTTCGAGTGCGTCCATGATCATTGAGCGTTCGATTTCCCGGATATGTTCAGTGAAAGTTCCGGCGGCGGCGGTGCGCGGGTCCTTCAGCTCCAGGTGACGGGCGTCCACGACGTCGGTGTCGGCCAGGGCGGCCGCCCGCTCGACCACGTTCTTCAGCTCCCGGACGTTCCCCGGCCACGGATACTCCATGAGCTTCGCGAGTGCCCGCTCACCGAAACGCTCCGCCGTCACCGACGGCACCTCCGCACGGAACCGTGTGAGAAAGTGCTCGACGAGTGCGGGGATGTCCTGAGGGTGCTCACGCAGCGGCGGGGTGTGGATGGTCTGGAAGCCCAGACGGTCGTACAGGTCCTCACGGAACCTCCGCTCGTCCATGAGCCGCTCCAGGTCGGCGTTGGTGGCGGCGACGATCCGGACGTCCACGGAGATGGTCTCGGTGCCGCGCACACGCTGGAACTGCTGGTACTCGATCACCCGCAGGATCTTCTCCTGGAAGTCGGGGGTCATGTTTCCGATCTCGTCGAGGAAGAGGGTGCCCTGGTCGGCCATTTCGAAGCGTCCGATGCGTCGGGCGTCGGCCCCGGTGAAGGCGCCCTTCTCGTGACCGAAGAGTTCGCTTTCGAGGAGTTCCCCGTGTACGGCGGCACAGTTGACCACGACGAACGGTCTCGACGCACGTGAGCCGAGGTAATGGATCTGCGCGGCCGCCAGTTCCTTGCCGGTGCCCCGCTCGCCTCGGAGGAGCACCGGACGCGGGATCGACGCCACCGCCGTGATCTTGTTCCTCAGCTCCACCATCGGCTGTGAGCCGCCGACCAGCTCGTACCTCTCACGGATGAGGTCGTGATAGTAGTCCGCCGTCCGACGGAGACGCTCCCCCTCACGCTTGAGACGACGGTTCTCCTCCACCAGTGCGACGAAGCGGTTCACCCGGTCCATGCGGGCCTCCAGGTGCTCGGCCACGTGGAAATCCTTCTCCAGGAAATCCACCGCCCCCAGCTTCATGGCCTTCACGGCGCTCCGTGTGGTTCCCTTGCCGGTCAGGATCATCACCGGCACGTCGGGGTGGGTTTCTTTCATCTCCCGGAGCACGTCGAGTCCCTGGTCGCTTCCGGCGCCCAGGTCGAGGTCGAGGATGACGAGACTGAGCGAGTCGGCACGCTCGGTGAGCCGGGTGAGACCGTCCCGGGCGGTTCGGGCGGTGAACACCTCGTACCGTCTCGAGGACAGCACCTTCGTCAGGTGGTCCAGGACCTCGGCCTGGTCGTCGACGAGGAGGATCTCACGTGTCATGCGCTCTCCGATGACGGCCTAAGTCCTGCCGAACGCCTTCGCCACACTGGCGCGGTTCGGGCGTCTGATAACGCCGTTCTCGGTGACGATGGCGGTGATGTTGCGGTGCGGGGTCACGTCGAAAGCCGGGGCGTAAACGGGTGCGTCCTCCGGGGCGGTGCGCTTCCCGAAGCCGCGGGTGATCTCGTCGGCCCCGCGCTCCTCGATGGGGATCCGGTCGCCCGAGACGAGTGAGAGGTCGAACGTGCTGGTGGGCGCCACGACGACGAACGGGACCTTGTGGTGTCGGGCGAGGACGGAAAGTCCGTAGGTGCCGATCTTGTTGGCGGTGTCGCCGTTGGCGGCGATGCGGTCGGCCCCCGTGATCACCAGATCGACACGTCCCTCCTTCATCACCTGTGCGGCCATGCTGTCACAGATGAGGGTGCAGTCGATGCCCTCACGCATCAGTTCCCACATGGTGAGACGTGCCCCCTGGAGGAGGGGTCGGGTTTCGTCGACGAAGACGTGGATGTTTCTTTTCTGTGCGTGTGCCTCGAACAGGACGGCCAGTGCCGTGCCGACCCCGGCGGTGGCCAGGGCGCCGGCGTTGCAGTGCGTGAGGACATTGGCACCGTCCGGGATGAGCTTCGCCCCGTGCTCCCCCATCTTCCGGCAGACGGCCTTGTCCTCTTCGAGGATGCGTCGGGCCTCGGCGAGAAGTGTTTCGCGGAACTCGCGCGGGGGCCGGTGAAAGGAGCTGCGGGCGACGTCCCGCATCCGCTCGAGGGCCCAGGACAGATTGACCGCGGTCGGTCGGGCCGTCGCCAGGTAGTCCATCGCCTCGAAGACGTGGGCGAGAAGCGTCTTCGTCTCGCGGACGCGCTCTTTCCGTACGGCAATCACGGCCCCGAAGGCCGCGGCGACGCCGATGGCGGGCGCGCCGCGGACCTCCAACCGCTGGATGGCCTGCCACAGTCGCTTCACCGTGTGCACGGGCACCACACGCAGTTTGCCGGGAAGCGCCGTCTGGTCGATGATGTGGAGCGTCCCGTCGATGCCCCCCTGCCAACTGATGGTCTCTACGGGCATGGTGCCCTCGAAGGTATTGCACGAGACGGAGACCGACTACTCGAACTGCTTCCGGACCTTTTCGTCCTTGGCCTGGACCTTTTTGACGAGAGCCGTCTTGTACTTCCTGAGCTTCGTCTTCAGTCGGTCGTCGGAGAGGGCGAGGATCTGAAGGGCCAGGACGGCGGCGTTGACGGCTCCGGCCTTGCCGATGGCCACCGTGGCCACCGGGACACCCGCCGGCATCTGGACGGTGGACAAGAGCGAGTCCATTCCCCTGAGGGCGGCACTTTCCATGGGGATGCCGATGACGGGAAGCGTGGTCCGGGACGCGACGACGCCGGCGAGGTGTGCGGCACCCCCGGCCGCGGCGATGATGACCGCGATGCCGCGGCTCTCGGCCTCCGTCGCGAAGATGTGCACCTCGTCCGGTGTGCGGTGGGCACTCATCACGCGCACCTCACAGTCGATCCCGAATTCCCCCAGCAGCTTGATCGTCTCGCTCACGACGGGAAGGTCGGAGTCGCTTCCCATGACGACGGCCACCTGGTTTGTGGACATGACGTATCTCCAAGAATGTCGCCCCTGACCCCTGGGGGGGGGCCGAGTCATTCCCTCCCCCTCTCAGGGAGAGGGTCAGGGCGGGGGTAAGCCGCCCGGACGAGCAGAGCCCGACCCTCACCCCGGCCCTCTCCCTAAGAGGGAGAGGGAGATTCTCAAAGCGGAGCGCACTCGAGTCCGAACGAGTCGGCGACCGCCTCACAGGTGATCTTCCCGGCGACCATGTTGACCCCGTTTGCCAGACCGGGATCGGCGCCGGCGGCCTTGCGCCAGCCGGCGTCGGCCAGCTTCACGACGTAAGG
The DNA here is from genome assembly GCA_035530235.1 of Planctomycetota bacterium. Taxonomy (GTDB): domain Bacteria; phylum Planctomycetota; class DG-23; order DATKVD01; family DATKVD01; genus DATKVD01. Next base: position 4,150 of record DATKVD010000647.1, read on the forward strand.
GAGCGTGGCGTTGGTCAGGGCATAGGTGCTGGTGCGTGCCACCGCGCCGGGCATGTTCGCCACACAGTAGTGGATGACCTCGTCGACGACGTAGGTGGGGTCGGAGTGCGTGGTGGGTCTGGACGTTTCACAGCACCCGCCCTGGTCGATGGCGACGTCCACGATGACCGAGCGCGACTTCATGAGCTTGAGGTCCTCACGGAGGATGAGCCTGGGGGCCTTGGCCCCCTCGATGAGCACCGCCCCGATCACGAGGTCGGTGTCCTTCAGTCGGTCACGGATGTTGTGTCGGTTGGACATGACGGTGTTGACGTTGGCGGGCATGATGTCGTCGAGGTAGCGCATGCGGTCCACGTTGACGTCGAAGAGGGTGACCCGGGCCCCGAAGCCCGCCGCGATCTTGGCGGCGTTCGTCCCCACCACCCCGCCCCCCAGGATCATGATGTGTGCCGGCTCCACCCCCGCCACACCGCTCAGAAGCGTCCCACGACCGCCCATCGGACGCTCCAGACACTTCGCCCCCTCCTGGATGGAGAGTCGTCCGGCGACCTCACTCATCGGTGTCAAGAGCGGCAGTGTTCCCGCCGCCGACCGCACCGTCTCGTAGGCGATCGCCACACACCCACTGGCCAGCACGGCGTCGGTCAGCTCGCGACTGGCCGCGAAGTGGAAATACGTGAAGAGCACCTGGTCTTTCTGAAGGAGGTCGTGCTCGGCCGGCAGGGGCTCCTTGACCTTGACGACCATCTCGGCCCGCCGGTAGACTTCCGCCGCCGTCTGCACGATCTCCGCACCGGCCGAGGCGTAGGCCTCGTCGTCGATGCCGCTGCCCACACCGGCGCCCTTCTCCATCAGCACCGTGTGGTGGTGTGCACGCAGCTCCGCCACACCCGCCGGCACCATGCCGACACGGTATTCGTCGGTCTTGATCTCCTTCGGCACCCCAACGATCATTGAAATCTCTCCCACGCTCGAGTGGTGAACGGCATGAACCGGCTTCGCGCGACCGGTCGGGGACGTGCACAAATGATAGTCGCAGGCGTCCCGGGTGTCAACGGCTATTCCGGCGCGTCCTGGCGGGAACGGTCGCGTCGCGACGCCGACGTGGACCGAGGGGCGAAAAAAATGCGCCGCGGCGGC
>DATKVD010000648.1:0-3037 GCA_035530235.1 Planctomycetota bacterium
GGGTCCTGGACCCTTTTTCGCGCGTGGGAGAAGACGTGAGTCTCTATCAGATCATCTATTTTCTGGGAAGACTGCTCTTCCCGCTTCTCGTGGACATCCGCATCACGGGAAGTGAAAACATCCCGCGGTCGGGACCGGTGCTGGTGGTGTCGAACCACCGCAGCTACACCGACCCGGCGGTCTTAGGCGTGGCGTGTCCGCGTCGGATCCACTACCTGGCGAAGAGCGAACTCTTCGGGCGCAGCCGGTTGTTCGAGCGGTTCATCCGTGCACTGGGGGCGGTGCCCATCCGTCGTCACGGGCACGCGGGAAGCACCATCCGCCGGGCCGAGGAACTCCTGGCGGCCGGCAAAGTGGTGGGGATGTTCCCGGAAGGCGGGATCCACACCTCGGGGGACCTGAAGCCGGGGGTCGCGCTCATCGCCGCCCGCACCGACGTGCCCATCGTTCCGGTCCACCTGAGCGGCACGCGCGGGATGTACGAGCCGGAGGCGTATCTCCTGCGCGCACGGAAGGTCCGCGTGAGCGTGGGCAAACCGTTCCACAGCCGGGACGTCGGCGACCCGTCGGACCGGGCGCGGTTTGCCGAGCGACTGCTCGCCAGGATTCGCACCCACATCGTACGCGACGATTGAACGTGAAGGAGGAAAGATGTACCAGTCAGACGTCCGCTTCGTGGACTGTCACGTGCATTTCCAACTGGAGCACCTGGACGACTTCGTCGGGTCGTTCGACGAGATCGGTCTCTCGGGGGCGTGGAACATCGTGCACGACCCGTCTCTGCACGGGGGTGCGACGGAGCGGGATTTTTTCGAGCTGCTGCGTCTCACGCGTGAGCGTGCGGATGACACCGTGCACACCTTCTACTGGCCGCCCTACGGGGAACTCACCGACCCGACCTTCCCGAAGCGCTGCGCGAAGCGCATCGCCGAGCTTCACAAGCTCGGCATCGTGGGGGTGAAGGTCTGGAAGGACCTCGGCCTGGGGCTCAAGGACCCGGACGGCCGCCTCATGATGCTCGACGACGAGCGTCTGAACCCCATCTGGGAGAAGATGGTCGAGTTGAAGCTGATCCTCATCGCGCACGTGGCCGACCCGGCGAATTTCTGGCTGCCGATGGATGAATCGAACCCGGCCTACGCGTTCCTGAAGGAGCGGCCCGACTGGCATTTCGGAAAACCGGGACTGCCCTCCCGCGAGGTGCTCTTCGAGGCCCGCGACGCCCTGCACCGACGCTTTCCCGAACTGGTCATCGTCAACTGTCACTGCGGCGGCTACGCCGAGAGCCTCGAACAGCTCGGCGGGTGGATGGACGCGATGCCGAACTTCCACGCGTCCATCGGCTGGAGCCACGTGAAGGAGAGGGGCGAGCCCGTGCGGAAGTTCCTCGACCGGCACGCCGACCGGATCATGTTCGAGACCGACCTGGGGATGCGACGGGGCAGAAAAGTGGACCGGCCGTGGAACCGTGACGCCTACGCGAAGGCCCACGGGGTCCTCCGGGACCTCTTCGCCCCCTATGGTGTCGACGTCTTCGAGAAGTTCGCCCACCTCAACGCCGAACGACTGATTCGACAGACGAATCTGGTGTAAGACGCGGCGAGACGAGTTCCCTCTCCCCTTAGGAGAGGGAGTATCCGCTGTCCGCCGGGTTGTCTCTCAAGGTGGCACAGGTTTTCTTCCGGGGACCACGACGAATTCGGCGGAGGAGAGCCCCGCGTCGTCCTTGTCCTCGCCGCCCGTGACGAGCACGCGCCCGTCCACGAGCACGGTCGAGCCGTGGTCGTCGCGCGGGACCGACAGCGGCGCCAGCCGGGTGAAGGTCTCGGTCTTCGGATCGAAGACCTCCACGTCGTCCAGGACGATGTCGCGGCCGTCGGGACCGGCGGCGTTGTCCTCCCCGCCGGTGATGAGCACCCGGCCGTCCGGGAGGAGGTCCGCCGTGTGGTCCTCGCGGGCACGGTTCATGCGTGCGGTGACGGTCCTGAAGCTCTCCGTCTGCGGGTCATAGATCTCGGCGACGTCCACCGACGTCGCCTTGCCGATCGTCGCGGTGCCGCCGGTGACGAGGAGTCTCCCGCCTGCGTCCCGATGAATCGGGACTCCGGCGGGCGAAGGCCCGTCGACGAGTCGCGTGGTGCGGTGGTCCTCACGGGGCGTCCCGACGACCGGTCCCCACGTGACCGTCTCCGCCGTCACGTCGATGATCTCCGTCCGCTTCTGCCAGGTCCCGCCGATGACGAGCACCCGTCCGTCGGCGAGCAGCGTGGCCGTGTGACCCCGGCGCGGGACCTTCAGTGTCGCGCTGAACGGTCGGGCGGTCCCGGTCCGCACGTCGTACAGCTCGATGGTGTTCAGGTATCGTCCCTCGGCGTGGAAGTCGCCGTTGTGGTAGGTGACGAGGTGTGTCGCCCCGCCGACGACGAGGATGCGGCCGTCCCCGAGCAGTGTTGCGGTGTGCATCCCACGGCTGGAGAGGACGTCACCGCCGGGTTCCATGCGGGCGGTGTGGGGGTTGAAGACGTCGACCCGGGTTCCGGGCGTCCCGCCGATGAACACCACGCGACCGTCCTCGAGGAGCGTCGCGGAGTGCGTGGCACGCACCGTCTTCATCTCGGCGACCACCGTGAACTTCCCCCGTGCGGGGTCGAAGACCTCGACGTCGTTGTTGGCCGGCGGCAGGAGTCCCCGGGCGCTCAGAAGCCCCCCCGCCACCACCGCCCGGCCGTCCGCAAGCTTCGTCTGCGTGTGTGCCAGACGGCCCTGGCGCATGACGGGCACGGGCCCCGACGCCGCACCCTCGGGCGCGTCCCGCCCGCCGCATCCGAAGCACGCCAGCATCCCCGCCGCCGCGGCCACACACCACGTTCTCACGTCACCCACCTCGTTCGTGTAGACACGTCACAGCCGTCTCCCACTCTACCCGGATGCTCACCAAAGTCAAGAAATGGGCGCACGCTCCACCTCAACGGGAACGGGGATTATGCTTGCATCAAGAGGGCGTTCCCGGCACACTCACGACAGGTAAGTGCGTTTG
>DATKVD010000649.1:0-2854 GCA_035530235.1 Planctomycetota bacterium
GTCCTCGCCCATCGACCGCAGGAGCTCCTTCTTCCGGACGAGGGCATGTCTGGCCAGGTCGTCACGGTCCTGCCGGGCCGCGGTGAGGGCACGCTTCTCCCACTCCTCCGCCAGACTGAGCTTCCGCTCGGCACTCTTTTCCAGCCAGTCGCGCTGCCGCCTGAGGAACCCCTGTGAACTCCTGAGCTGACGCTGGGACTCCTCGAGACTCAGGATGTGACGACGCAGTGACCCCGCCGGGTCGGCGCTCTCGGCGACCACGACCCGCAGCTCGGTGTCGGTGATGTTCCTGGCCTTCTCGAACAGGCCCATGTCCCGTGTCCTTCCGTGTCCAATGCCGTCTGAATTATAGCCGTCTGCGTCGTCATTGACAGCAATTTCGGCGGACGCGGCGCGCCGCCCGGCAGATATGCAAAAGCCGTGCCCAAAGCGGCGGAAAATCGTAACTTCCTGCCCGCGCTCACCTTATGTCTTCGGTGGCCGGAAGAGCACCTGCCGCCCGGCCGGTGTTTCCCACCGGATGTGGTCTTTTCAACCACCCCCGGCCGGATATGCGGTCCGTGCCTCTCGTTTTTCCGACGAACTTGAGACGGCACGCGTCGTCAGATACAATGATGCGGAGCCTTCTCAACGCAGAGGACCACGCGATGGCCCATGACCCCATCAGCAATTCGGCAATCACGCGTTTTTTTGCGGCCGGGGCCGTCCTTGCGGCGGTGATGCTTGTCGGCGTCAGGTCGGCCGCCCCGGCCGACGCCGAGCCGCCCGTCTTCGGCGAGGCGGTGAACGGGCTCCGGCTCGCCCTCGAGGTCAAGCCGGCCTCCTGGCAGCCGGGTGACAAGGTCGAGTTCGTCTGCACGGTGAAGAACATCTCGAAGAAACCTGTCCGCATCGCGGCCTGGGGACTGGACCTTGCCCAGGCGCTCGAGGTCACTGACGCGGCGGGCAACGTGCTAAAGCACGACGGCGGCCGCGACGCCACCCGCATGATGCCGCCCGACGCCTTCCCGACCATCGCCCCCGGCGAATCGAAGCGCTTCACCCTCACCGGCCGGCTCACCGACAAGAAGATGCTCATCGTCAACGAACTCCTCGGCGGTATCTGGCACTGGTCGCTCGCCGACGGGGACTACACGATCCGTGCGGTCTTCGACCGCAGTCCGGACGACGAATGGATGAAGCGCCAGGCCGGTGCGCCCTATTGGACCGGGAAGGCGTTCTCGGCCCCGGTCAAGGTGACCGTCGGCGCGGCGGGCCCGCGCGCCGGGGAGCCGGTCAGCGGTCTCAAGCTGACGCTCTCCGCCGACAAGACCGAACTCAGGATGACGCCCCGCAACCTACGACGGGCCACCCGGGACACGCCCCGCTGGAACGTCGAGCCGACCAAGCTCACCCTCACCTTCACCAACGTCTCCGACAAGCCCATCAAGCTCAACACCTACGACTGGGCGTGGAGCCATATGTCGCTCGACATCCGGGGTCCGGACGCCGAGAGCCTGAGTGTGCTCAGGCGGATGGTCGAGCGGATGATGGCCGCACCGACGAAGGACAACTATCCGACGCTCGAACCCGGCGCGAGCTGGACGGACAGGTGGCACCCCACCTTTCCCGGCGACTTCGGCGAGACCCGGTACGTCCTGCTCAAGCCGGGGGAGTACCGCATCACGGCCACCTACGCCTGCGCCGAGCGTCACCTGAAGCAGAGCGAGCACGCCAACGGCTCCTGGACCGGTCTCGTCACCTCGAACGAGATCGTGCTCAAGGCGGTTCCGCACGTGCCTGCCGGGAAGGCCCCCGCCGACTGACCCGCCAGGCTGCCCCGCAAAGCCCTTCTGCCGAGCTTGACACGCACAGCCCTCTCGGCTAAGCTCAGTTGTCCCTGGACCTCAAGGAGACGTCATGCCTGCGGACGACACGTCGAAAGAGACCAAGGCACAGCGGCGGGAGTATCTGGTCATCTACGTGCTGTGCGTGGTGCTGCTAGCGATGCTCGCGGCACTGTGGCTCCGGCAGCGGGGGTATTTCCGCTCGGCGCCGGTCGTCGAGCACCACGGCGAGAGCGTGGTCGAGAAGCCGATTGAACTCAACACCGCGCGGTGGTGGGAGCTGACACTCATCCACGGCATCGGCGAGGTGCGCGCCCGGGAGATTATCGCACTCCGTGACCGGAAGCTGCGAGAGCAGAAGGACAAGAAGCAGGAGGAAGTGGGCTTCACCAGTCTCGACGAGCTGACCGAGGTCCGCGGGATCACGCCGGAGATCATCGAGCGGATGCGCGAGAAAATCCGTGTGGAGCCACTGAAGCCCGCCGGCCGCCGGTCGGGAGGAGGCCCGTGAGACTCGGCGGACACGACGTCGAGAGGCAGGCGGACCCGGAGCGCTGGGTGGCGGGGCTTCGCCGGCTCGGCTACAGTGCGGCACCGTGTCCGGTCGAAGCGGACGCCCCCGACGACCTCAGGCGGGCCTACGTCGAGGCGGCGAAGCGTGCCGACATCGTCATCGCCGAGGTGGGGGCGTGGAGCAATCCTCTCGACCCCGACGAGACGAAGCGCACGGAGGCGATCCGGCACAACCAGCAGCAGCTCGCCCTTGCCGACGAGATGGGCGCGCACTGCTGCGTGAACGTCTCGGGCTCACGGGGCGCCGAGCGCTGGGCCGGACCCCATCCCGACAACCTCACCCAGGACACCTTCGACCTCATCGTCGAGACCACCCGCGAGATCATCGACGCCGTGAATCCCACGCGCACGTTCTACACCCTCGAGACGATGCCGTGGATGTATCCCGATTCCGCCGACAGCTACCTCCGGCTCATCGAGGCGATCGACCGCGAGCGTTTCGCCGTGCACTTCGA
>DATKVD010000650.1:0-10665 GCA_035530235.1 Planctomycetota bacterium
TTCGGCGGCGACGTCTTCGGCGCGGGTGACGGCTGAGCCGAGGGCGATGCGGGTGGCGCCGGCGTTCAGGAGCGCGTCGATGTTCGTGCGGTTGATGCCGCCGATGGCGTAGCAGGGAACCGGACACTTCGCGGCGGCCGGGATGAGTTCGGCCGGGCCCTTCACCTCGAGGTCGGGCTTGGTGGGGGAGGCGAACATCGTCCCGACCCCGATATAATCGGGACCCCGGCGCTCGGCGTCCTCGAGTTCCTCGATGGAGTGCGCCGTGAGCCCCACCAGTTTCGACGGCCCGAGGATCCGCCGGGCCTCCTCGATGGGCAGGTCGTCGAGCCCGAGGTGCACGCCGTCGGCGTCGGAGGCCCGCGCGACGTCCACACGGTCGTTGACGATGAGCAGCGCCCCCGCGTCTCGCGTGAGGTCGCGAAGCGTCCGTGCGAGTCCCAGGAATGCACCGTCCGACATCGTCTTCTCACGCAGCTCGATGAGCCGGCAGCCGCCCGCGAGCACCCGCGCGGCCGTCGCGACGGTCTCGTCAACGGGACCGCCGCCGATGAGCACCATGAGCGGCTTGTCGCCCAGGACGCCAGGCTTCTCCGGGGGCGAGGCGAAACGCTTCTCGAGGGTATACGAATCGTACCGGATCCCCTCGAAGATGGCGGCATCAGCCCCGCTGAGGACCTTCGAATACTCCTCCAGCACCCGCAGCGATTGCTGCAGGCGCCGGAAGTTCGCCCGCAGGATTTCCGCAAGATTTCCGCGTCTCCGTTCGGTCTCACCGACGAGCGACGTGCCGACGTCGCGTTCGGTGTCGCGGGCCTCCAGCAGGGATTCCGTCGGGACGTTCAGTTTCTCCGCCGACAGCCGCAGCCGGTGCCGCAGGGACTTCGCCAAGTTCGCCAGTCCGGCGTGGTCGAGGACGAACCGTGCACAGTCCTCCACCACCCGCGCCGCCTCCCCCGCACGGTTGAGGTTGGCGTCGATAATCCGCAGGAACTTCCGCTGTTCCGGGTCTTTCTCGGACATGGACATCCCCTTCCGGCGCGTCGCCAAGGGTGATTTTAGCCGGAAGTCGGGGTAATCCAAGGATTTTCGGCGTCCGAGAGGCCGCTTGACCGGCGCGGGCCGAACGCGTACAATAAAGCCGGCGACGACGCCGACCGTGAGGGACGCCGAAATGCTTGCCTGGCTTGCGGTTACTGCAACGGTGGTCTTCCCCGGCACGGGACATCTCGTGCTCCGGCGGTATCTGAGGGGCTCGGTCCTGGCGGCCCTGTTCGCGGCGTCCACCGACGTCTTCCTGATCACCGCATTCCTGTGGCCGGGAGAGGGCAAAACAGGCCTCATCGTCGTCTCGCTGGCCATCATGGTCGTCGTCTGGGGCTACGCGCTCTTCGACATCCTTTCCCGGCTCAGGGTGTTGCGGGCGGAGGATTTCCAGGAGCGCAAGGACAACCTTCTGAAGGCCGCGCAGGTGGCGTGGCTCCGGGACGACTACGCCGGGGCCGAGCGGCTCTTGAAGGAGATCATCGCACTGGACGACCGTGACGTGGAGGCGTGGGTGCACCTGGGGAAGGTGCTGAAATCGTGCGGACGTGACGAGGAAGCACGTGAAAGCTTCCGCACGGCACTCAACCTTGAGGGTAGTCGTCGGTGGCGCTGGGAGCTGATGCGGGAGCTGGGCACCGCCGGGACGGACGCGACGGAGTGGGAGACATCCTGAAAACCTCCGCAAAGCCGCCTGGGGCCGCGCGGGGGCCGCTTTTTTGCTTGAAATTGCGGAGTTCCCGTGGTATTTTGACGATAGGGGAGATGGAGAGGGACACGGTGGCACGCGCCCGGCATCAGGGGGCGCCCGAAGCCTTGCGGACGGCGTTCCGTAAGGCTTGAACTGTCCTTTGAGCTCCCTCGGACAATCACCCGAACAGCACTCGCGGAGATGCGGGGGAACCCCTCCGCAGATGAGGAGGCACAGATGTTTGAGCGATTCACCGACCGGGCCCGCAAGGTCATGGGACTGGCCAACCACGAGGCGCAGCGCTTCAACCACGAATACATCGGCACCGAGCACATCCTCCTGGGACTGGTGAAGGAGGGCAGTGGCGTCGCCGCCAACGTCCTCAGGAACCTCGAGATCGACCTCAAGAAGATCCGGCTCGAAGTGGAGAAGATCGTCCAGAGCGGTCCCGACACCGTCGCCATGGGAAAGCTGCCCTACACCCCACGGGCCAAGAAGGTCATCGAGCTCGCCTTCGAGGAGGCCCGCAGTCTGGGACACAACTACGTCGGCACCGAACACCTGCTGTTGGGACTTCTGCGCGAGCAGGAAGGGGTGGCGGCCCGGGTGCTCTTGAACCTCGGCGTCAAGCTCGACGACGTCCGTGAGGAGGTGCTGAACCTCCTGGGGGCCACCTTCGACACCGAGGGGGCACAGGCCCCCGGCATGCCCGGTGAGGAGGAGAAGGGCGGCAAGTCGAAGACCCCGGCACTCGATTCCTTCGGACGTGATCTCACCAAGCAGGCCACCAACAACGAACTCGACCCCGTCATCGGACGTCACCGGGAGATCGAGCGCGTCATCCAGGTGCTCTGCCGTCGCACCAAGAACAACCCCGTGCTCCTGGGTGAGGCCGGTGTCGGCAAGACCGCCATCGTCGAGGGACTGGCACAGTCCATCGTGGAGAAAGACGTTCCCGAGCTTCTTCGTGACCGTCGCATCGTCATCCTGGACCTGGCGATGATGGTGGCGGGGACGAAGTATCGCGGTCAGTTCGAGGAGCGCATCAAGGCGGTGATGAACGAGGTCCGTCGGGCCAAGAACGTGATCCTCTTCATCGACGAGCTGCACACCATCGTGGGGGCGGGGGGGGCCGAGGGGGCCATCGACGCCTCGAACGTCCTGAAGCCGGCGCTGTCACGTGGGGAAATCCAGTGCATCGGCGCCACCACACTCGACGAATACCGCAAGTACATCGAGAAGGACGGGGCACTGGAGCGTCGGTTCCAGACCATCATGGTCGACCCGCCCTCGAAGAAGGAGACCGTCCACATCCTCCAGGGTCTGCGGGACCGCTACGAGGCCCACCACCGGGTGCAGATCACCCAGGAGGCCATCGACGCCGCCGTCGAACTGTCCGCCCGCTACATCGCCGGGCGATGCATGCCCGACAAGGCCATCGACGTCATCGACGAGGCCGGGGCACGCGTGAGACTGCGTGCCATGACCAAGCCCCCCGACCTCAAGGACCTCGAGCGGCAGATCGAGCAGCTGAACGTCGACAAGGAACAGGCGGTGACGGGACAGGACTTCGAGCGTGCGGCGGCGCTGCGGGACGAGGCCGACAAGCTCCGTCAGAAGCTCGAAGCCATCCAGGAGGAGTGGAGCACCAAGGCGGCAGAGGTGGACGGGGTCGTCGACGAGGAGGTGGTCGCCGAGGTCGTGAGTTCCATGACCGGCATCCCGCTCACACGACTCGAAAGCGAGGAGGCCGAGAAGCTGCTGCGCATGGAGGACGAACTCCACAAGACGGTCGTGAGTCAGAACGAGGCGATCCACGCCATCGCCAAGGCGGTGCGTCGCTCGCGCTCGGGTCTCAAGGACCCGAAGCGTCCGATGGGGTCGTTCATCTTCCTCGGCCCGAGCGGCGTGGGCAAGACACTCCTGGCACGGGCACTCGCACGGTTCATGTTCGGCGAGGAAGACGCCCTCGTGCAGATCGACATGTCGGAGTACATGGAGAAGCACAACGTCAGTCGGCTCATCGGGGCGCCGCCGGGATACGTCGGCTACGAGGAGGGCGGTCAGCTCACCGAGAAGATCCGTCGACGTCCCTACAGTGTGGTGCTCCTCGACGAGATCGAGAAGGCACACCACGACGTCTTCAACACCCTGCTCCAGATCATGGAGGAGGGACGACTGACCGACAGCTTCGGCCGGCACGTCGACTTCCGCAACACCATCCTCATCATGACCTCGAACATCGGGGCCGAGGTCATCAAGAACCAGGGGAGTCTGGGCTTCCGGGTGGCCGACGGCGAGATGACCTACAACAAGATGAAGGAGCGTCTGCTGCGGGAGGTCGAGAAGTACTTCCGTCCCGAGTTCCTCAACCGTCTCGACGACACCATCGTCTTCCGGTCACTCACCCGTGAGGACCTCAAAACCATCGTCGATTACGAGATGGCCCACGTGAAGGACCGTCTGGCGGACCGTGGCGTGACACTGGAACTCACCGACCCGGCGAAGGAATTCATCATCGCACAGGGGTACAGCAGTGACTACGGGGCCCGACCGCTGAAGCGGACCATCGAGCGTCTCATCGAAGACCCGATGAGTGAGGAGATCCTCCGGGGACACTTCAAGAACATGGAGAAGGTGGTCGTGCGTCTCAAGGAGGACCACCTGTACTTCGACGCGATTCCCCGTCCCCAGAGGGCCGAAGCCGTCTCCGGCGGCACCGACGCCTGAGCGACGACCTGCAACCGTGCTCCGGTTTGTGCGTCTTGACGCTTGCACTGCCGGGGCACGTCCTGTATCATCCCGGTGTTGTCCTGCGGCTCGGGGTCTGTCCGCGTCCACGACGAACGGTACAATCGGGTGCCGGAATGAAGAACCTGTTGGCCGACATCGGTCGGGGCTGCATCGGGGCGGTCAGCGGTCTGGGTCGTGTCACGGACTTCGCCGGACGCATCCTCTACTGGAGCTTCACCTCTCTTCCCCAACGTCGGATCCTGATGCCCCTGATGCACGAGGTCGGTGTCCGGAGCGTGCCGGTGGTGCTGGCCACCGGGACCTTCATGGGCATGGTGCTGGCGGTCCAGATGTACAGTCAGCTCCACCGTCTCGGGGCCGAGAACGCCGCCGGGATGATCATCAACATCAGCATGGTCAAGGAGCTGGGCCCCGTGCTCGCCGCGGTCATCCTGGCCGGTCGCGTGGGTGGGGCCATGGCCGCCGAACTCGGGACCATGCGCGTCACCGAACAGGTCGACGCACTCACCGCCATGGGGGCCAACCCCGTCCGCTACCTCGTCGTCCCACGATTCCTCGCCACCCTCCTCCTCACCCCCATCCTCACCATCTTCAGTGACGCCATCGGCGTGGTGGGGGGGTGGGTCGTCAGCACCCAGGCCCTTCGGATCGACTCGTTCTTCTACTGGCAGAACACCAGGGAAATCCTCGAACGCTGGGACATCTGGGTGGGCATCTTCAAGAGCTTCTTCTTCGGGGGGCTCATCGGGATCATTGCCTGCTACAAGGGGTTCACGTGCGGCCGCGGAGCCGAGGGGGTCGGACGGGCCACCACCATGGCCTTCGTGGCGACGTTCATCAGCATCCTGGTGAGCAACTTCTTCCTGGCCGTGCTTTTCAGGCACATTTACAATCACTTCATCGGCGTGACCGCGGTCCGCTGAGAAGGGCCCTGCCGCAAAGAGGCCGTCATGACTGAAGACGCACTCATCCGACTCGAGGACGTGCACAAGGCCTTCGACGGGGTCGGCGTACTGAACGGGGTGACCCTCGACATCCACGGCGGGGAGACCCTGTGCGTGATCGGGGAGAGCGGGTGCGGGAAAAGCGTGCTCTTGAAGCACGTGATCGGACTGATGTATCCCGACCGCGGGCGGGTGCTCTTTGACGGGTCGGACCTCGCCCGGCTTTCGGGCAAGGAGATGGTCGAGGTGAGGACACACTTCGGGATGGTGTTTCAGGGCGGGGCACTCTTCGATTCCCTCACCGTCGGAGAGAACGTCGCGTTCCCGCTCCGGGAACACACGGATCTCGACGACGAGGCGATCCGTGAACGCGTCCACGAGAAACTGTCGCTGGTGGGTCTGAGCGGGGCCCAGGAGAAGCGACCGGCCGAACTCTCCGGGGGCATGCAGAAGCGCGTGGCCCTGGCACGGGCCATCGCCCTCGAGCCCCGGGTCGTCCTCTACGACGAGCCCACCACCGGACTCGACCCCATCATGGCCGACGTCATCAACGAACTCATCATCCGGGCACACGACGCGTTGAAGACCACCTCCATCGTCGTCACGCACGACATGGTCAGTGCCGGCAAGGTGGCCGATCGCATCGCCATGCTGCACGGAGGCAGGATCATTATCGACGGCTCCCCCGAGGAGATCCAGAACACCGACAACCCCATTGTCAGGCAGTTCGTCGAGGGACAGGCCGGCGACCGCATCGAGCAGCTTTCCCATATGGGGGACAACCCGTGAGAACCAAAGGCGCAGAATTCACCGTCGGTCTCTTCGTCCTCATCGGCATCCTGCTCCTGGCGGGACTGATCATCTGGTTCGGCAAGGTCGTCGAGCTGGGTCGGGAGCAGTACGAGGTGAGTGCCATCTTCGGCAACATCCACGGCATGGCCCCCGGAACCCCCGTGCGCTACCTCGGCATCGACGTCGGTCGACTCGAGAAGACCGGCTTCACCGCGAAGGGGGACCGGGTCCGGCTCGTCCTCTCCATCAGTGCCAGGTACGACATCCCCGCCGATGCCGTCCTCTCCGTGCGACCCACCGGCATCCTGGGCGACTACTATTTGGAGTTCGGGGCCGGAAAGCCCGAGGCCGGCTACCTGCCCAAGGACGGGACTGCCCTCGTCCAGGGCGAGCCCATGCTCACCATCGACGAGATCGCTTCACAGCTCAGCGGCTTCACCGCCAAGCTCAGCAGCACCCTCGACGCCCTCGGCGGCAACCTCACCTCGCTCACCGCCAGTCTCAACCAGCTCCTCGGTGACGAGAAGTTCCGCACCGACATCAAGAAGACCGTCGCCGAAGCCCCCGACGCCGTCAGGTCGTTCAAGGAGATGACCGACCATGTGACCCAGGTCTCCCAGGAAGCCCAGGACCTCGTCAAGCAGATGAAAGCCGCCGCCGAGAAACTCGACTCCCAGGTCACCCGACAGGGCAAGAACCTCGACCAGCTCACCGAGGGCCTCCGCAAGAGTGCCGACGCCGTCAGTGACACACTCGCCTCACTCGACGAGATCCTCAAGCGGTTCAACGAGGGGAAGGGCACCGTCGGGGCCCTCGTCCAGAAGGACGAACTCCACGAGAAGATGGTCCAGGCGGTCGACCGGATGAACGACGCCCTCATCGAGATCCGGAAGATGGCCGAGGGCATCCGACGGAAATGGGGTCAGTAGGATGCGTCGTGCGGCGCTCAGGGACCGTCGGCTGCGGACCCGGCGTCGGAGGGACAGCCCAGGGACACGGGGACCTTGACGTAGAGCTCCGCGATGCCAAGTGGCTGACCCGTGTCGTGTCCGTGTCCGCCGACGAAGAGGACGGACCCGTCACCCAGGAGTGTGGCGGTGTGGTTGTTCCGGTCGTGACGGAGCATCCCGGCCGGCTTCGTCTCCTTCCACCCGACGACGAACTTCTCACACAGGTTCCTCACACCCGTCTCGCCGACCGCCCCCCCGACGATCAACACCATGACGGGATTGCTGTCGGGAAGCAGCACCGTCGTGTGCACCCGACGCGGCAGACGGAGCCTGCCGACCACGGTCGAGGTCCTCCGTTCGAGGTCGACCAGCTCCATCGTGTCGAGTGCGTCGGTGATCCGCTGTCCCGTGCGACCGCCGATAATGAGCACGTGACTTGCGTCCAGAGCGGTCGCCGTGTGTTCATACCGGACCTGATTCAGGACACAGACCGGCTCGAACCGCTCCGTTTTCGGGTCATACACCTCCACCCCGTCGACCGCACGGTTCCCGGCCTGACCGCCCCCCACGACCACCACACGTCCATCCGGCATGAGCGTGACGGTGTGGTCCCTGCGGGCGTCCACCATGGTCGCGACCGGTCTGAAGCTGTTCGTCGACGGGTCGAAGACCTCCGCACCGGCCAGGACGGCACCCGAAGCGTCACTCCCTCCGGTCACCAGCACCCGCCCGTCCGCAAGCAGAACGCTCCGGTGCCGGGTGCGTCCCGTGTTGAGCCGACTGACCACCACGAACTGTCCCTCCTTCCCATGGAACAGCTCCACCGACCGGATCGCGTCGGCAGCCCCGTACCGGGCCTCCCCGCCGACGACCAGCACGTTCATCCCGTCCGCCAGCGTCGTCATCGTGTGGTTGAACCGCTTCTCCTGCAGTTTCCCCGTCCACGTAAACACCCCGCGTTCCCTGTCGAACACCTCCGCCGAATCCAGTGCCTGCCGGTTCGCGTCGATCCCCCCCGTCACCAGGACCTTCCCGTAATCCCGCGTCTCACCCGACCCGAACACCGCCGCCGCGTGCTCGTCCCGCGCCTCCTTCATCATCACCGGCGGCAGAAACTTGCCGTACACCGTCCTCGGCTCGAGATGCGTCAGGGTCTTCCTGAAGACGGCCTGGTAGAGCCCCACCAGTCCCGTCGTCCCGACGAGCATCAGCACCAGGATGAGTCGTGCGAGGCTCCGGCGTGTCACACCTGATTTCTGAGCCGTTCGCTGTCGTCGGATCTTGAGCAGTTCCAGCTCCCTGACGGCGGCTTCGAGGTCACGTCGTGCACGCTCGACGTTCTGGTACCAGTCCCGCACACGGTCCTGAAGGTTCTGCCACTGGAGCTTGTAGGAGGTGGCCTGCTGCCAGAGTCTCTTCTCCTGGAGAGCGGCGGCTTCGCGGGAGAACTTCTTCCCCCGGTCGAGCACGAGGCTTCCTTCCATCTGCCACCCGTGAAGCTCCTCGTCGGCGGCTTCATATTTCTCGTGTGCCCGGTCACATTCCTGCTTGGCCTCTTCGAGCTGCTCTTCGGCACCGTGGAGGTTGTCGCGAAGCTCCATCACCTCCAGACGTTTCATCTT
Source organism: Planctomycetota bacterium (assembly GCA_035530235.1). GTDB lineage: Bacteria > Planctomycetota > DG-23 > DATKVD01 > DATKVD01 > DATKVD01. Next base: position 8,798 of record DATKVD010000650.1, read on the forward strand.
GTAGGAATCGTGACGGTGTCTCACGCGTCGGCCGAGGCGCTCGGAGAGCGCCCGCCCGAGACGGTTCCGGACGCCGGTCTTCGGACGCAGACGTTCCGCCAGGAAGAAGGACACCGTGTCACTCGCCGATCGGACGATGCCCGCACGGTCGTAGCGGAACGACGGGTCCCGCTCGAAAGCGGGCTCGGTGAGCTCCAGAGGCGGGAGCGCCGGTCCCTGCCAGTCGATCTCCGCGGCCGCCTCCCGCAGTGACACACGGAACTCCCGGACCGTCCGTGGACGGTCCACACGCAGTTTCTCCAGACACTTGAGCACCAGTGCCTGCACCATCGGGGGGACCTCACTGGGCATCGGCGGCACGGGGGCGTTCACGTGAGACTCGAGGATCGTGACGGGGGAGTCGCCGTCGAACGGCGGGGCGCCGGTGAGCATCTCGTACATCACCACGCCGAGCGAGTAGATGTCGCTCCGTCCGTCGGGGTGCTCCCCACGGGCGTGCTCGGGCGACATGTAGCGGGCCGTCCCCACCAGGTGACCGCTGTCCGTCAGGTCCCCCTGTCCGGCGGCGATCGCGATGCCGAAGTCCGAGACCTTGATCCGTCCGTGGTCGTCGATGAGGATGTTCGACGGTTTCACGTCCCGGTGGATGATGCCGACGTCGTGTGCGGCGGAGAGGGCCGACGCCACCTGGTCCACGATGCGCAGCGTCTCCTCCACACCCAGTCGGTCCTGGTTTTCGAGGACCGTCTCCAGGGTCTTTCCCGGAACGTACTCCATGGCGAAGTAGTGCATGTCCTCTTCGACGCCGACGTCGAAGATCTGCACGATGTTGGGGTGGTTCAGGAGTGCCGTCGCACGGGCCTCGTGGTTGAACCGCTTCACCGTGATCGGGTCACTCACCAGGTGCGGGTACAGCACCTTGAGTGCCACGAACCGGCCCAGGTTCTTCTGCTCGGCCTTGTAGATGATGCCCATCCCCCCGCGGCCGAGTTCGCCGAGCAGACGGTAGTTGCCGATCGTGTCTTCCGCCACGACGCGTCCCCATCTATAAGCCACAAAAGCCGGATGGTGGGTCGGACGACCCACCACCGTGTTCAACCAGCCGCTTCACACCTCGTCCGATTCCAGCCGCCGTTTCAGGTCCTCCAGCTCCTCGTCGAGTTCCTGCCGTTCACGTTCGGTCAGATCCGACTCCTCCCGCTCGACGGGACGCGACCCGGCGGTGTCCGTCGACGCCGCATCGTCGGCGTCGAGCACCCCGGTTTCCCCTTCCCCGAAGAGCCGTGTCCGGACCGCCCGGGCTTTCAGGATCTTCTGCCGGACCTCGGACAGCCGACGGTCGGCCTCCTCGAGCTGCGGGAGGATGCGCTCGAGCTGCCGACGGTCCTCGCCCATCGACCGCAGGAGCTCCTTCTTCCGGACGAGGGCATGTCTGGCCAGGTCGTCACGGTCCTGCCGGGCCGCGGTGAGGGCACGCTTCTCCCACTCCTCCGCCAGACCGAGCTTCCGCTCGGCACTCTTCTCCAGCCAGTCGCGCTGACGCCTGAGGAACCCCTGCGAGCTCCGGAGCTGACGCTGGGACTCCTCGAGACTCAGGATGTGACGACGCAGCGATCCCGCCGGGTCGGCGCTCTCGGCGACCACGACCCGCAGTTCGGTGTCGGTGATGTTCCTGGCCTTCTCGAACAGCCCCATGTCCCGTGTCCTTCCGTGTGCGATGCCGTCTGAATTATAGCCGTCTGCGCCGTCATTGACAGGAATTTCGCCGGACGCGGCGCGCCGCCCGGCAGATATGCAAAAGCCGTGCCCAAAGCGGCGGAAAATCGTAACTTCCTGCCCGCGCTCACCTTATGTCTTCGGTGGCCGGA
>DATKVD010000651.1:0-8252 GCA_035530235.1 Planctomycetota bacterium
GGTCTTTATAGCTGTTTGCGACCTGACATGCAAGGATATTTCGGGACCCGTGGATGGAAAGGCAGTCGCAAGTGACAGGTGGCAAGTGGCAAGTGTTGGCCGTTGTTGCTTCTACCCCTGATTCAGGCCGTTCTTTGCGTCTTGGCGTCTTGGCGTGAGGCAGAGAAGTAGGCTGTAGACTGTAGACCGTAGGCTGTAGGGCTGGCGCTGCTGCCCTCCTTGGCTATCTGTGTTCATCTGCGTCCATCTGTGGTTCCAGCGCTTTTCCTTCTTCCACCCAGGTACCGCTTCTATCTGCGTTCATCTGCGTGCATCTGCGGTTACAGGGCCTTTGTTTCTTCACCCCGGGCCTCATGTGTGTTCATCAGTGTTCATCTGTGGTTACTTAGTGTCTTCGGGCGGGACGGTGAACTTGTCCCGGTTCTCGTCCCACCACTTCCGCCAGGCGCGTTTGTTGACGCCGAAGTTCTGCTGGGTGATGGCGCGGAGGGCGTCGAGCGCGGCGTAGTTGACGACGAAGACGAGGTTGGGGTCGTCGGGGGCGTCGAGGGGTCTCCAGCGGTAGGGGGTGCCGGTGCCGCCCGCGTCAGGGGGGTTCATGACGCTGCCCGGGGCCGGATCGGACACCGGCTGACGCACGGGCACGATGCCCACGGGGATGCGCGGCGCCCCCTCGTCACCGGTGCGCTTCACGCGATAGGTGACGTAGAGGGCGTTGATGAGATCGTTGATGGTGACGGGGTCCTTTGCGACGGCGAGCACCCTGGCGGCCGATTCGCGCACCGCGGGACGGTCGGGGTCCTTGAGCGCTTTCAACGTCTCACTGAGCATCACGTGATTCCAGCGTCCCTTGAGGGCGTCGCGTGCGGCGTCGCGGACGTCCGGGTCGTCGTCGTAAAGGGCGAGCCGCAGCATCTCGTCCGCGGCGGTGGGGATCTCCAGCCGGGCGGCGAGGCGGATGCCGATGACGCGCAGCTCGGGTGCGTCGTGCTGCATGAGTTCGAGGAGGGCGTCGTGTGCGAGGGGGTCGCGGAAGGCGAGGAGCTGCTCACGGGCCCGCCGGCCGGCACGCTCGGTGCGCGGGTTGACGACGATCTTGACGAGCGCCCGAACCTGACGCTCCAGCTCCGCCTTCAACTTCGTCCGCAGTGCCTCCGATTCCGCCTGCTCGGCGGCTTCCTTCGTCATCCACCGCCCGTCGTAGAACCGCAGCCCCTGGGACTCCTTCGCTTCCTTCTCCGGCATCCATTTATCTTGATATTTCACGTGACCCAGGGCCCGCCGCGCCCCCACGTGGTCCACGTCGAGACCCACCGCGTAGTTCAGGTGATACTCGGCCTCGCGCACCAGCCGCTGCCGACGACACCACAGTCCCAGCAGGTAATGCTGGTCGGCGCTGGTCTTGTCGAGCACGGCGAGCTTGTGCTCGTAGCGCTGAAGCCGCGTGGGCTTCGGGTCGATCTTGAGGATGCCGCGACGGGAGATTTCGATCTCGCCGCCGACCGTCTTGAGGACGACAAGGTCGGGGGTCTCGCGCACGATGACGCCCTCCCACACGCGACCGTCGACGAGCGTCACCTCGGCACCATGAGCGGACGTCGGGAGGACAAAAGCGGACACGAGGGCGACAAAACCGGCCGCGAAAACGACACGGCATACCCGCGAGGCGACATGAAAACGAAGGAAAACGACAGGATGCGACAGTAAGACCGGCATGGCGACACCCCCGCTGGGTCCATTATTAGACGCCGGCCGGCCGGTAAGGATTCGATGAATTCCACGGCTTTTACGAAAATATTCCGGCGACCGAAACACACGCCTTCACACATAATTTTACCCGGCCGATGGGTGAAGTCAAGCCCCCGCGGGCATGTCGTCGGCGCCGCCGCGGGCCGCCTGGGGCGAAGCGCGCGTCGTCATAACTTCCGACGCAGAAACAGGTTGCGCCAGAACGCCGGCAGCGGATTGTCCCTTCCGTCCATCTGGCGGAAGAGCCGGTCGACCTTCTCCGGGTCGCGCAGCGGCAGGTCTTCCGCCGGGGTGTCGCCCAGCAGACGGAAGACCTCGCCGAGCGGGCACCTGGCCAGGGGATACGGGATGTACCGTCGCATGTTTTCGTAAACCTCCGCCAGCGGCCGACTTGCGACGTTCCCGAACGATACCGGGTACATCTCACACGGGGTCACCTCACCGCTGGGGGTGACGTGGCCGAGGGCGTACGCGCGGGACGCACGCCCCCCGCCTCCACCCACTCCTGCACCCGCGGCACTACTTCCGTCGTCGTCTTCCGAGGAGGACGAGGTCACGCAGGGCCTGGGTCGACCGGGCCTTCATCCAGCGACCCATGAACTCGGGGTCCCCGACGATCTGTGCGACGGCCGAGAGGGCCCGGAGGTGGAAGTTCCGCTCGTCACGGGTGCCCGCCAGCACGAAGATCCCGTGCACTTTGGGGGCGCTTTCGGAGAACGCGATCCCGTCGCGAGAGCGTGCCAGGAGCACGTCGAACGTCTGGTCTCCCTGCGTGATGAGGTGGGGGATGGCGATGTCGGGACTGAGGGCGGTGCTGCTCTCGGCCTCCCGGGCCCGCAGGGCCTCCACCAGCACCCCCACCGGTGTCTTCATCCGTTCCGAAAGATGTTCGGCCACCACCCGGAGGAACCGGTCGAGCGACACCGGCTCCTCGATGTCCAGCACGACGCACTGCTCGATGATCCGGTCGAACCGGTCCTGGACGATCCCGTCACGGTCACGGATGATCTGCTTGAGCTCCTCCTCGAGCGTCCCCGTCACGAGTTCCCGGGCGGTGATCCGCTGGACCAGGTGCAGCAGGGCCGACTCCTGGCGTGTCCGCTTGCGTCCGTAGAACCAGTAGGCGCAGAACCCCGCCAGGCTCAGCGCCGCCGTGATCACGTACCCTTCCCACCCCATCCCCAGGAGCACGAACCCCAGACCGATCAGTCCGGCGACCTGGAGCCACGGATACAGCGGACACCGGAATCGCGGACGGTAGTTCTGCAGTCCGCTCTCACGCAGGATGATCACCGACACACACGAGAGGACGTTGGTGAGGATGAGCACGATGGAGGCGGCTTCCACCAGGACGTCCAGCTTGAGGAAGAGCGACGTGATGACGAAAGCCCCGGTCAGGAGCAGGGCGTTGTGCGGGGTGCCGAAGCGGAGGTTGATGCGACCGAACGCCTGCGGGAACAGACGGTCGCCGCTGAGCGGGACGAGTGACCGGGCGGCGGTCATGATCCCGGCGTTCGCCGTCGTGAGAAAGGCCAGCACCGCCGCGATGCTCAGGGCGATGCGACCCGGGCGACCCATGAACACCGCCGCCCCGTCGGAGATCGGCGTCCGCGACCCCGACAGCACCTCCCCCTCCAGCACCCCCACCGTCACCAGCACCATCAATGCGTAGAAGATGCTGACGACGAGCAGGGACAGGATCATCCCGAGCGGGATGTTGCGGGTGGGGTTGCGGATCTCCTCCGCGACGCTCGCGATCTTCAGCAGACCCCCGTAGGAAATGAAGACGTAACCGGTGACGAAAAACACCGCAGCCCCGCCCTTCGGGGTGAACGGCTCCAGACGCTGCACGCTCACCGCCGGCAGTCCCAGCGCGACATAGAGCGCCATCAGCGAGAACAGACCCGCCGCCAGGATCAACTGGGTCCGACCGGCTCCCTTGATCCCCAGCACGTTCACCGTCATGAACACCAGGCAGCACCCGATCGCGATGACGCGGATGTCCACGTCCACGAGGAGGATCGTGAAGATGCTCATCCCCACCAGCGCGAACGCACTCTTCATCGAGAGCGAGAACCAGCTCAGCAGACCCGCCACCGTCCCCATCCCCGGTCCCAGGCTCCGGATGACCGTGAAGCAGTCCGCCCCGGCCTTCGGCATTGCCGTTGCCATCTCCGCGATGCTCAGCATCCCCGGGATCGACAGCAGACCCGCCAGGAAATAGCAGACGATCACCGCCGGCCCCACCTTCGCATACGCCAGACCCGGCAGGATAAACAGCCCCGAGCTGATCATCGCCCCCGACGCGATGCAGAAGATGTGCACCAGCCCGAGGTCTCTCCTGAGTTCGCCCTTGGCCTCGCTCATGTCGCTCCCCGTGGAACGGTTGATGGGTTCGGTGCCGCCGTGTGAGCGGCACGCCTCGCGCCGCCTGTGCGTATCTGCTCATGCTCCCTTCTTGCCGCGTCTCCCGTCCTCAGTCGCTGAGGCGTGCTTCCATCAGGCCCGGCGTCACGTGTTCCACCGTCACCGGCACGATGCGGTTCACAAGCGCGTCTCTGCCCGCGAAACGCACCCGCATATAATACGCGGTGAGTCCCTCGGAAATCAAGCCCCCGCTCGCGTCCGGCGCGCTCCGTTCCACGAGCACCTCCACCGTCCTGCCGAGGAACCGCTGCTTGTAGTCGAGCGCCAGTTCATCGGCCAGCGCCAGGAGATGCTTCTTGCGTCGCGTGACCACCCGCGCGGTGAGACGTCCCGGCAAAGTCGCCGCCGACGTCCCCGGACGCACACTGAACGGAAAGACGTGCATCTTGCTGAAGCCGGCCTGGCGGCAGGCGGCGAGCGTGTTCTCGAAGGCGGCGTCCGTTTCGCCGGGAAATCCCGCGATGACGTCGGTGGTGACGGAAGCGTCGCCGATGCGTTCGCGGACGCGTTCGATGGTGCGGAGGAAGTCGTCCGCCGTGTAACGCCGGTTCATCGCCTCGAGCACGTCGTCGTCGCCGCTCTGGAGCGGCAGGTGCAGGTGCGGACAGAGTACCGGATGTGAGGCGATCAGCTCGATGAGTTCGTCGGGGAGTTCGGGGTGTTCGATGGAGCTGAGGCGGAGCCGTGCGAGCCCCGGCGTCTCGGCGACGCGGCGGACGACGTCGGTGAGCGTCACGCCGTCGTCTCGGTCCGCCCCGTAGCGTCCGAGGTGGATGCCCGTGAGGACGACCTCCCGGCAGCCCGCGTCGACCAGCTCCCGGGCCTCGGCCAGGAGGTCGTCGACGGGTTCGGAGTGCAGTGTCGGACGGACGTAGGGCACGATGCAGTAGGAGCAGAAGGCGTCGCAGCCGTCCTGGATCTTGAGGTAGGCGCGGGTGCGCCGGCCAGGGTCGCATCGCAACAAATGTTCCGCGCCCGGTGGGGCTCCTGTCCCACCGGGCCTTTGACCTGATACACGCGGCGGGACAGGAGCCCCGCCGCGCGGGGAGTCTTCCACGGCTTGGCAGGACAAGGGTTCGCGCCCCACAGGTGGGCGCGCTACAGGGGCGAGAGGCGTGACCTGCTCATTTCGTGCGATCAGGTCGAGGAGGTCGTCCTTGTCGTCGGCGGCGCCCGCGACGCCTTCGAGCCCGGTGAGGTCCGACGCCCTTCGGGTGACGTAGCAGCCGGTCACGTAGATCGGGACGCCCGGGTGCCGGCGCGCGATCTGACGGATGAGCTGTCGACACTTGCGGTCGGCCCGGACCGTGACCGTGCAGGTGTTCACGACGGCGAGGTCGCACTCGACGCCGTCCGCCGACAGGCGATAGCCCATCCCGACGAGTCGGCGGCCAAGCACCTCCCCCTCGTACTGGTTGGTCTTGCAGCCGAGCGTCAGCACCACGGCATTCTTCATGGCGTCTTGCCTCCGGGGGCAATTTTAGCGGAAAATCGGGCATTATGGAAGTGGGAATCGCTGGGCGGTGCCGGTCGCCCGGTCGGCAGGCAGTATCTCAGGGCCGGCGGACGTTCACAGCGGTGAAGCGGCATAATATGTTGCTATAGAAGCACTTGCGTTCTCCGGGGGGGCCGCTGGCCGGCGCGGGAGCTTGTCGGCCGCCGGGACACGTGGCCGGTGATGAGCATTGCACACCCCTTGCACTGCTGCATGGGTGCATTTTTTCCTTTGACCCCTCGGGGCGTGCCCGGTAGCATGACGCCGGAATTTGCGGCACGGCGATGCTCGGCTGGCTGTGCTGACCGGGGACGGACATGACAGGTATCGCGGCCCAAGCCGAGCGCAGCCGCGGTCGCTGGGCTGTTGCAGAAGGAGCGCGAGATGCCGAAGGGCAAGGTGAAGTGGTTTGATGACCAGAAGGGCTACGGTTTCATCCTGCAGGACGACGGCGGTGCCGACGTCTTTGTGCATTACAGCGGGATCCAGGCCGAGGGCTACCGGTCACTTGCCGAGGGCACGGAAGTCGAGTATGAACTCGAGGAAGGCCCGAAGGGACTGAAGGCGGTCAACGTCCGCATCGTCGGTTGACGTGAGCCGTGCTTCAGACGGTTGGACGGTTGACGTGACGTGAGTTGATTTCGTTCCCACGCGGGAAGTCACAGGGCTTCCCGCGTATCTTTTTCTGCCGTCAGCACGGCCGAGACGACACGTTCCGCGATGCTTCACCGGGACGCTCAAAAAACCAAGCACCAAGGACCAAGCACCCAATTCCAGACAAACCGAGACTGTAGCAACGGTACTGAGTGAATGTCATTCTGAGTCCCGACTTGTCGGGACGAAGAATCCGGCCACTTCGTCCGGAGGGCCCCCGAAACAACCGGAGTGCCTCGATACCTCACGGCCAGATCCTTCGACTCCCCCGACAAGTCGGGGTCGCTCAGGATGACATCCTGGGGCGGACCGACTCAGTAACGTTGCTACAGTCTCAACAAACCCCAAGCCTCAAGCACCAAGCTCCGGGCAAAATCCAAATTCCAGGCCCCGAGACCCGCATCCACACGTCGTTTCTCTGGCGTTTGGTCCCTGGCGTTTGCCTGGGGTTTGGAGTTTGGTTCTTGGAGTTTGTCTGGCTGAGAGACTGTTTCGCAACCCGCCCGGTCCCGTCCTGGGTGTGCCAGGGGCTGCTTGCCAGCCCCTGCAACGGGGATGCAGTGGCAGACAAGCTGCCACTGGCACACAAGCTCTCTCGCTACGCTCGGGATAAATGCGGCTGGCACACTCCCGAAACAACCTGCCCGGGGTTGTGAAACAGTCTTCAAGGGGGGGCGCCGTCGAAAGGTCAGCCCCGGATGGCTTGCGTTTTGCCCGCAAAGTGGATACAATACCCTGAGAGGACGCAGGAAGCTCCTCAGCCCCCGTCAGGGCCGCTACGATGGACGAAGACCGTTATATCCCGAAACATCCCCTCTTCATCGTCAGCAAGATCATCGCGCTGACGACCAGCTCCATCCTCTATTCGGGACTGCTGATGCTCATCCTCTTCGTGGGGTGTCAGGAGTTCTTCGAGGCCGAAGACGACTTCCCGGTGGGGGTGGCGTTCGTGGAGAAGGTCCCGGTGACCCTGGAGGAGGAGAACAAGGGGGGCAACGAGCCGGAGAAGGCCCCCGAGCCGGTGGAGGAGATCCTGCCGCCGAGACCGGTGCCGGATACGCCCAGGACGGTGGTGAAGACGAACGAGAACGAGTTCATCCCGACGGCCCCGAAGGTGGAGACGACGCGGATCCTGGCGTCGGGGACGCCCGGGTCGGGCGGTGAGGGGATGATCGGCGACCGGTCGAAGGGCGGCCGTGAGGACGGGATCGCACGTCACGGGGGCAGTCCGGCGGCGGAGAACGCGGTGAGCGCGGCACTGCGCTGGCTGGCGGCACACCAGGACCGTGACGGGAAGTGGTCCGCAACGGACTATACCCGGCACTGCCCGGCCGGTGACCTGTGCGGCGGTCGTGCACCCCACCAGCACTCCGGACTTCCGGGCACCTACGACGTCGGGATCTCGGGACTGGCACTCCTGTGCTTCCTGGGTCACGGCAACACCCACCAGGAAGGGGAGCACCGTGAGGTGGTGAGTCGGGGCATCAACTATCTGCTGTCCGAGCAGGACGCACAGTCGGGGGCGTTCGGTCGGGGCGGCGACCGCATGAGCATGTACAACCAGGGCATCGCCACGTTGTGTCTGGGCGAGGCCTACGCGATGAGCAAGGACCCGAAGCTGTATGGGCCGCTGGTCCGGGCGATGGGGTTCATCTGCCAGGCACAGCAGAACGCCGGCGGGTGGGATTACACCCAGACGAAGAGCGGCCGCAACGACACCTCCGTGAGCGGCTGGCAGGTGATGGCCTTGAAGAGTGCCCACGCCGCCGGACTCAAGATCCCCTGGAAGACCACCCACGGGGCACTCCGGCACTTCGAGCGTGTGACCGACGAAGAAGGCTACGTGGGCTACACCAGTAGTGCACGCACCAGCCGACAGGGCATCGCACTGGCCGCCGTGGGTCTCCTCTCGAACCTCTACCTCGGC
>DATKVD010000652.1:0-3026 GCA_035530235.1 Planctomycetota bacterium
TGCCGAGCAGCTTGTAGATGCTGGCCGACAGGTCCCACGGATAGACGGGCCGCTTGACGACCTTTTCCCCGGTCCGATCGGTCTCCCCGACGACCTTGCCGCCCTTGAACCCGCCGCCCGCCACCACCACGGAGAACGCACTGCAGAAGTGATGACGTCCGCCCCCCCACGGGGGGTCCTGCGCGACCTTCGGCGTGCCACTGAACTCCCCACCCCAGAAGACGATCGTCGTCTCCAGCAGTCCCCGCTGGTCCAGGTCCTCCAGGAGTGCCGAGAACGCCTGGTCGAGTTCGGGCAGCTTCTTGTCCATCGTCTCGAAGTGCTTCTTGTGTGTGTCCCATCCGCCCCAGCTGACGGTAATGAACGGCACGTCGTTCTCGACCAGTCGTCGTGCCAGGAGACACATCCGACCCAACCCCGTCTGTCCGTAGCGGTCCTGCAGCTCCTTCTTCTCCCCGGACAGGTCGAAGGCCTTCTTCGCGTCGCCGGTGATCAGACTGTAGGCCTTCTTCTGGTAGGCGTCCATCTCGGCGACGGTGGTGTCGTCCCGCAGCTCCCGCCCGAGGGTGTCGACGTCCTGAAGCAGGGCTTCACGCTCCTTCAATCGCTCGTCGGTCATGCCGGCCGCCGGAACGATGGCACTCACCCGGAAGCTCGGCGAACTCGGATAGCCCCCCGTGGCGAACGGTCGGCACTTGTTCGGCAGGAAGCCCGCCATGTTGAACCGTCCCGGCGGCTGGGTGACGGCGATGAACGGGGGAAGCACCCCCTTGTAGTCCCCCTCGTAGCCCTTCTTCAACGCCACAACCGACCCGATGGACGGGTAGACCATCTCGTCCGAGGGCATCGTCCCGGTGAGCATCATGTAGGCGGCGGTCTCGTGACCGTTGGAGTGGTGCGTCATGCCCCGGATGATGGCGTACTTGTCCGCAATCTTGGCCATCATCGGCATCGTCTGACAGAGCTGTATCCCCGGGACGTTGGTCGGGATGGCCTTCGTGTAGGGTCCCGTGTAATCGGGACCGGCGCCCGGCTTCGGGTCGAACGTGTCCAGGTGGGGAGGCCCGCCGCCCATCCAGAGCCAGATGACCGACTTGGCCTTGCCTTCCGTGGGCGCCCCGTAAGCTTCCAGCTTCAGCAGGTCTCCCAACGTCAGTCCCAGCATCCCCAGCACGCCTGTCCGAAGGAAGTCCCGCCGCCGCATGCCACGTTTCGTACGGCTCGCTTCGTGTCTGCTGCTCTTCCGCATGGTTCTGCCCTCCGGTTCCGTGCTCGTTTGGGTTCGTCGCCAACGCGTGCGCTCAGTGATTGAACAGGAACTCCTTCGTGTTCAGGACGGCCCACATCACGTCCTCGACGGCCTGCCTGCGGGCCTTCTCGTCCCTGGCGATGTAGGCCGTCACCTTCTGCTTCTCCTCCTTCGTGGGGAAGCGTGAGAGGGCTGCCAGGTAGATCTCGTCGACGATCTCGTCGTCGCTCTTCTTCTCCTTGAACAGTCGCTGGAGTCTCGGGCTGCGGGAGATCTTCTGAGCGACGTCGGAAGAGTTGATGAGGTGGAGTGCCTGTCGCATGGAGGTTTCGGAGGACCGGTCGCCCTCGTAGGCCGTGTCTCGGGGCGGCCGGCCGAACAGCTCGAGGAACCCCGACTTGTCGGGGATGCTGCCGTCGGCCAGCTGCGCGGCCCGGTGACCGTCGGGCAGGACGGTGTAGGGCTCGGGAATCCGGCTCTCGTACTTGTCGAACGTCTCGGTGACCTGGTTGACGGCGTCCAGGAGCTGCTCGGCGCCCAGGCGTCTGGCCCGGTAGTGTGAGAAGTGCGAGACGTCCTTCGCGTTGAACGGGTTGGGCACCGACGACAGTTGATAGGTCCGTGAGTTCAGGATGAGCCGGTAGATGTGCTTCAGGTCGTACTTGTGGTCGACCAGTTCGGTCTGGAGGCAGGCCAGCAGTTCCGGGTTGGTCGGCGGGTTGGTGGGGCGCATGTCGTCGACTTCGTGGACGATGCCCCGTTCGAAGAGCCAGAACCAGATTCGGTTGACGATGTTCGCGGTGAACCACGTGTTGTCGGCCGAGATGAGCCAGTCGGCGAAGTTCTCACGTCGGTCCTCTCCCTCGGCCAGTTCCACGACCTCTCCGCCGAGCGGTCTCGGGGCGATGAGTTCCCGGGTCACGGGGTGCGTGAGGACCTGCTTGGGATCGACGTAGACGATCTCCTCCTTCCACTCGCCGGTGCTCTTGATCCGCACCTGCGGGAAGAACGCCGCCATCCCCAGGTTGTCTTCCAGTGTCCAGCTTTCCGTCGGGTGCCCGTGACACCGGGCACAGCCGAGTCTCGCTCCCATGAACACCAGTGCCGTGGACTCGGCGTACCCCTGGGCGTCGCGCTTGCGCAGTGCCCGGTAATAGTTGGCCGGTGGACTGCGGAAGTTGCTCCCACTGGAGACGAGGAGTTCCCGGACGAACTGGTCATAGGGCTTGTTGACCGCGAGGCTGTGCCGGACCCAGCGATAGTAGGCCTGGACCCCGTTCGGCCAGAGGTTGCTGGGGTACTCACTCTTGATCCGCAGGAGGTCGCCCCACTTGAGTGCCCAGAAGTCGGCGTACTCGTCCCGCTCGAGCAGCACGTCGATGAGCCTGGCACGCTTCTTCGGGTCACGGTCCGAAAGGAAAGCCTTCGCCTCGTCGGGCGTCGGAAGGATCCCGATCACGTCGAGGTAGACGCGTCGAAGAAATGCTTCGTCGGAGCAGAACTCCGACGGCGGGATGCCGAGTGTCTTCAGCCGGTCAAGCACCAGTGCGTCGATCCTGCCCGCGGTCGGGACGTCGGGAAAAGGCATCGGCAGGGACTGCGGGACGGCCAGTCTGACCACCGCCGGCTGTCGCATGTAGGTGACGATGATCACGGCGTCGCCGGGGCCGATCGCCTTGATCCGGCCGGTCTCGTCGACTTCGGCGACGTCCGTGTCCGCGGACCGGTACTGTGCACTGTGGGTGACGTCCCTGCGGGTGCCGTCGGCGTACACGGC
>DATKVD010000653.1:0-6833 GCA_035530235.1 Planctomycetota bacterium
GAACGCGGAGCCCCTGGGGACGCATCGAGGGGGATATACGCCTTTCAGTTTCGATATCACGTCGACGGCGACGCCCGGACCCAACCGTCTGACCGTCTTCGCCCGCGACGACGTCCGCTCCCGCCGGCAGCCCGCCGGCAAGCAGAGCACCCGACTGGACTCCTACGGATGTCACTACACACGCACCACCGGCATCTGGCAGACGGTGTGGACCGAGGTGGCGCCGCACGCGTACATCGAGCACCTTCAGGCGACAACGGGCGCCGACGGACGTACGGTCAACGTCACACTGGATGTCGCCGGCGGGACATCGGGTGCGCTTTCGGCGACGGGAAACGTCAGAATCGGACGGAAAATCGTGGCGCGAACGGAGGAAAAAACCTTCGGCGGCACCCGCGTGCACCTCGAACTTGACGTCCCGAACGGACGCCGATGGTCTCCCGCCGACCCCTTCCTCTATGACCTCGACGTGACGCTCAAGGAAGGCGGCAAGATGCTCGATAAGGTCAAGTCCTACTTCGGCTTACGCACGGTGGAGCTGACCGGGCGCGAGGTGCTCTTAAGCGGCGAGCCGGTCTACCTGAAGCTGGTCCTGGACCAGGGCTTCTACCCCGACGGCGTCTACACGGCGCCCGACGACGCGGCGCTGCGGCGCGACATAACGCTTTGCCAGGCCGCAGGTTATAACGGCGCGCGGCTCCACCAGAAGGTGTTCGAGCCGCGGTTCCTCTATTGGGCCGACAGGCTCGGCTACCTGTGCTGGGGCGAGGCGCCCGACTGGGGCGCGGATCTCAGCGACCCCGTTGCGCAGGACGCGCTCAAGGCCGAGTGGGCCGGGATCGTCCGGCGCGACGCGTCGCATCCCTCGATCATCGCTTGGGTTGCGACGAACGAGCAGCACCCCCAGTCCCTGCGCCGCCAGGCCAAGGGCGAGTACCTCGCCAGCCTCCAGCGCCTCATCAAGCAGCTCGACCCCACCCGTCCCGTCATCGACAACTCCGGCTACTGGCACACCTCTACCGACATCATCGACATCCACGACTACACGACCGGAGACGTGATCCGCAAGAACTGGCGGAAGTTCGGCCGCACCAACGACTTGCGGGATATCCCGGCGACGCACCAGCCCGTGATGTGGCCGGGGTTTGCGCCGCCGAGCGCGCCGGTTCACCTGAGCGAGATCGGCGGCATCGGCTTCGTCACAAAGGGTTCTCACGGTTGGGGATACGGAAACGTCCCGCGAACGAAGGCCGCGTTCATGAAACGCTTCCGCGACACCATGCGGGCCGTTATGGGCATCTCCAACACCTGCGGCTTCTGCTACACCCAGCTCTACGACATCGAGCAGGAAATCAACGGCATCTACACCTACGACCGCAAGCCGAAATTCGACATCGCCGCCATTCGTCGCATTCACGGTGAAGGGCCTCGCCGGTAATCCGCGTGCCGCGCGGTTGTCCGGCGGTCGTCGACGTGTTATCATCGGCGCGGTCCGCGGAGATTCCATGCACGCCGAGGCGAAGGGGGAAGCGGAATGAAAGCGGAGGCGAGCGAGTTCTGCCTGAGCCGGAAGCCCCCGAAGATCTCCATCATCGGTGCGGGGATGGTCGGGTCGAGCCTGGGTTACACGCTGATCGTGGAGCAGGTGGCGAGCGAGGTGGTGCTCGTCGATGTCAACCGGGACCGGGCGGAAGGTGAGGCGAAGGACATCGGTCACGCGGTTCCCTTCGCGGCCCCGACGCAGGTGAGGGCCGGGGAGTATGAGGACTGCCGGGACTCCGACGTCGTCGTCATCACGGCGGGCGCCGCGCAGAAGCCGGGTGAATCCCGACTGACGCTCGTCGGCCGGAACGTCAAGATCTACAGGGACATCATCCCGCACCTGGTGAAGGTCGCCTCCGAAGCCATCCTCATCGTCGTCTCCAACCCCGTGGACGTGCTCACCTACGCCGCGATCAAGATCTCGGGACTGCCCCGGCAGCACGTCGTCGGCTCCGGGACGACGCTCGACACGGCGCGGTTCCGTCACGAGCTCGGCCGGCACTGCGGGATCGACCCGCGGAACGTCCACGCCTACATCATCGGCGAGCACGGCGACACGGAGGTCCCCGTCTGGAGCCTGGCGAACATCGCCGGGATCGGCTTCAAGCCATATTGTCAGTTCTGCGGGCGTGGGTGTTCGGACGAGCAGCGCGGCGGGATCTTCGAGGCGGTGAAGAACGCGGCGTATGAGATCATCCGTCTGAAGGGTGCGACGTATTTCGCGATCGCGCTGGGGACGACACGGATGATCGAAGCGATTCTGCGCGACCAGGACACGGTGGTGACGGCGAGCACGCTGCTCGACGGGCAGTACGGCATCGAGGACGTCTGTCTGAGTCTGCCGGTGGTTCTGGGTCGAAGCGGGGTGGAGCGTGTGCTCGAGATCCCGCTTTCGAAGGACGAGGAGAAAGCGCTTCGTCATTCCGCGGACACGCTGAAGAAGGTGATCGCCTCGGTGGGCATTTGAAGGCAGGGGAACGCCGTCGGGCCCCTGCGGCGAAAGGAGGACCGTCATGTCGGCACACTGGAGTCGTCGGGACGTGATGAAGTCCGTGGGACTGGGGGCGGTGGCGTTGGCCCTGGGCGGCACGGCCAACTGTCAGCCTGCGCCCTCGGTGGGCAAGCCGGGCCCGTATGCCCTGCCGAAGCTGCCCTACGGCTATGACGCGCTCGCCCCCGGCATCGAGGAGCGCGTGCTGCGCGTTCACCACACGAAGCACCACGCCGGGTACGTGAAAGGTCTGAACGCGACACTCGACGCGCTGGAAGCGGCGCGCGCCGCGAAGGACATGTCGGACATCAAGCCGCTCTCGCGCGCACTCGCCTTTCACGGCTCCGGTCACGTGCTTCACACGCTCTACTGGCACAGCATGACGCCCGGCGGGTCCGGCGAGCCGAAGGGCGACCTGCGGGAGATGATCGACCGTGACTTCGGGTCGTTCGCCGCCTTCAAGACGCAGTTCGTGGCCGCCGCCAACCAGGTGGAAGGCTCGGGCTGGGGTGTCCTGGCCTGGGAGCCGATGGGTGCGCGGCTCGTCGTGCTGCAGGCCGAGAAGCACCAGGACCTCACGATCTGGGGCGTGGCGCCGCTGATGGTGTGTGACGTGTGGGAGCACGCCTACTACGTGCAGTATGAGAATCGCCGGGCAGACTACGTCGACGCGTTCTTCAGTCTGATCGACTGGTCCGCCGCCGCCGGCCGACTTCGCGCCGTGCTCGAAAGGACCCGCGCGTAATTGCACCGGTGCGCCGTCACCCCGGGAAGGAGGCCGCTTGACCACCGTGAAGCGCACGGCACTGCTGCTCACGGTCTTCGCCGTCGTCTTCTCGGCACACGTCCTCAGCGTCATCACCACGCCGTATGATTCGATGTTCTCCATCCACACGGCGATGAGCATCCTCTCCGAAGGCAACACCGACCTGGACGAGTATGCCTCGCTGCTGGCGGCAAAGGACTACTACAACATCGACGAGGTCAACGGTCACCAGTACGCGCGCTACCCGGTGGGTCCGTCGCTCCTGGCGCTGCCGTTCGTGGCGGTGCAGGACGTCTACTGTCGTCTGGTGCACGGGCGGAGCTACCGGAAGGAACTCGAGCGGGGCATCCCGAAGGGGTTCGAGAAGTTCGTCGCGTCGGTGGTCGTTGCGGCGACGTCGGTGCTGATCTACCTGATTGCTGTGCATCGGCTGAAGCGCGTCTCCGGGGCGCTGGTGATTGTGTTCGTGTTCGCGTTCTGCACGTCGGCGTGGTCGGTGGCCAGTCGGGCGCTGTGGCAGCACGGGCCCTCCATGCTGGCGCTGAGCGCGACGCTCTACCTGATCGTGCTGGCCGAGGAGAGGCCGAAGCTCATCCAGTTCGCGGGTCTGCCCCTGGCGCTTTCCTACGTCATCCGTCCCTACAACGCGATATCCGTGGTCCTGGTGTCGCTTCTGATCCTGCTCCGACACCGGCGGTATTTCCTGCGGTTCCTGATGTGGGCGATGGTGGTGGCGGTTCCGTTTGTCGCCGCCAATTTCAGGGTCTACGGGTTTCCGCTGCCGCTGTACCATGTGGCCGTTGCACCCGAGGAGGAACTCCATGTCCTCGAAGCACTGGCCGGCCACTGGGTGAGTCCGGGACGGGGACTGCTGGTCTTCTCGCCGGTGCTGGTCTTCTCGCTCGCAGGCATCGGGATGAAGCTGCGGCAGAAGCAGATGGACGCGCTGGACGTGACCCTCCTGGCGATCGTCTTCCTGCACTGGGTGGCGATATCGTGTCGTCCGCACTGGTGGGGCGGGCACTGCTTCGGCCCGCGGTACTTCTCCGACATGCTCCCCTTCTTCATGTACTTCCTGATCCCGGTGGTCGGGAAGTTCCGCTCGCCCCTGAGCGTGCCGCGCATGGCGCTGATCGTGACGTTCGTCTGCCTGTCGGCGGTGAGCTTCTACGTGCATTTCCGCGGGGCCAACGACTGGCCCACCTGGGTGTGGGTCGCTCGTCCCGAGGACATCGACGACCATCCGGAGCGGCTGTGGGACTGGGATGACCCGCAGTTCCTGAGGTGATGTCCCTGGGGCGTGGCTGAGGGTCTCCGTGGCCGACGCGCGCCCGGACCGTCCGATGATGCCAGCCGCGGCGGCGGGGCCTCAGACGTCCGGACGGTCGGTCTCGACGCCCAGGCGGACGGCGGCGCTCACGCGGCGCGGAAATCCCCGCACCAGCATCCACAGTACGATGCACGCCAGTCCCGCCGCACCCCACAGGACGCTCGCACCCCAGAGCTGGCCCCACGCGTCGACGCGGGCACGGTCGCTGAAGAACGGCGCGTCGTAGTCTCCGTGGGGGTCGTAGAGGACGGTCACCGTTTCGCCCCGGTTGTACCGCCACGGAGGTGTCCACCACGCGATGCGCACCGGCAGCGTGCGCATCACACGACCGTTCCGGGCCCGCACCTCCACGAGGAGGGTGTTGCTCTCCGCCCCGTCCCCATAGAAGACGGTCCCCGTCGCCCGTGCGGCGCCTTCGACGAAGTGATACGTCCAGCCTGCGACGTACGCGCCCCAGGCCAGGCATCCCAGGCCGAGAAGCAGGAGACCGG
Source organism: Planctomycetota bacterium (assembly GCA_035530235.1). GTDB lineage: Bacteria > Planctomycetota > DG-23 > DATKVD01 > DATKVD01 > DATKVD01. Next base: position 5,121 of record DATKVD010000653.1, read on the forward strand.
TCCCGGAGACGGACACCGATATCCCGTGCCGTCGCGTGCGTGGTCTTGGGTGGGTGGGCTCACCGGTCATCGGGACCGTCCTTGTGTCGTTCGCCGGTCGCCCGGGTACGGGCGACGCGGCGGCAATCGGGAGCCGGCTCACTCCTCGGCCGGGCCCCGCCACACGCTGCCCCCGAACGTCGTCACGTAGATGACCGAGTCGTCGTCGGGATCGACGACCACGCGCTGGGCGTTGACAAAGGGCAGACCGTTCATCGGTTTCCAGGTCGCGCCGTTGTCCTTGCTGAGCCAGAGACCCGAGCCGGGCGCACTCTCGGTGAGCGTCATGTAGATCCATCCCGGACGCTTCGGATGCAGGTACGCCCCGAAGTGCTGGGTGCCCTGGCGCGCCAGGCGCGTCCAGGTCTCCCCGCCGTCGGTCGTCCGGTAGAGTCCCCCCTGCTGCGCCTGACGGGTGTCACAGGCCCCCACGTAGATGATGCGGCTGTCCTTCGGGTCCACGGTGATGTCCTTGGGCCAGTGGAGCGGGGTGGAGCGGTTGATGCACTCCCACGTCTTTGCGCCGTCGGTCGACCGGTAGATGCCGACGCCCTCGGTCAGGAAATCGCGCGTCCCTTTGTCGCGTCGTGCGGTGACGAGGACGAAGAGCGTGCCGTCCTCGTGGAGCACGAGCCGGCAGACGCGCATGTTGGTCGGATGTCCGAGTCCGGCGCTCGCCTTCGTCCAGCTCCTGCCGTCGTTGACCGACTTGTAGACCCCGTCGTTGAACATGCTGGCGTAGAGGGTGCGTCGTCCGGGCCGACTCTTCGGGTCCATGACGACCGAGACGCAGGCCGAGGCGGGCAGTCCCTGGTTCGAGACCTTCCAGCTCCTGCCGCCGTCGGTGCTGAGACAGACGCCCCCGGGACGGTCGTCCCGGTGATAGTTGCCGATGATGTTGCCGTTGGGGATGTCGTGGGTGTTGGAGAACGCGCCCCAGATCTTCCCGCGCACCGTCGGCTCGAAGGCCATCTCGTAGCACGTGTTCCGCCACGGGGGCTGCTCCTTCTGCGTGGACCAGCGCCACGTCCTGCCGGCGTCGGTCGAGCGTCCGTAGCCGATGTCGGTGTAGGCGATGGTGTGCCGCTTGTGGTCGAACGGGTCGAAGTAGTAGTTCCAGGTGGTGGTGACGACGAGTCCGGTGCACTTCCAGATCGGCTCGCCGTTCTTCTCGCCGGCCTTGCGGGTGTGGGCGCACCGCCACCGTCTCCCCCCGTCCTCGGTGAAGAAGGCCTTGCCCATGACGATGAGGACGTGGTCGGGGTTGGTGTTGTCGACGGCGGCACGGATGGGTCCCTGGTAGAACTGCCCGTCGGCGACGGCCATGAACTCGGGCTCGCAGTTGTATTCCTTGAACCGCGGGTCGGGGTAGAAGGTCGGCCGCCAGGTCTTTCCGGCGTCGTTGCTGCGGTAGCACGCGGTGTGGTGCGGGGGTCGCACGCCGGTATTGGTGTTGACGGCCCAGACGGCGGTCGGCTTCACGTCGGTGGTCAGGAGGTCGATGTACTGGGCCACGGGCCCCATGGCCCACTGGTCGGCGGCCTGGGTGTCGGTGTTGATGCCTTGGCCCATCGCCGATTCCCACGACTCGGCGCGGTCGCTCGAGCGGTAGACGCCGCCGACGTATCGTCCGCCCTCGGCCCTCGCGGCGACCGAGACGTAGAGCATGACGGA
>DATKVD010000654.1:0-5796 GCA_035530235.1 Planctomycetota bacterium
CAGGCGAATTCACACGAGAGAAACCACCCTCATGAGGAGAGTGCGATGAAGACACGGACCTGGGTGTGCGTCCTGACGGTGCTGGTCGGCTGTGGCGGGGGCGGGGGCGGAGCGACCCCCAAGGCGACGTTCGAGAAGTACAAGGCCGCCATGGCGGACAAGAACTTCGAGGACGTGTGGAACATGCTGGCGTCGACGTCCCAGCAGGCCATGGACGATCGTGCCAGGACACTCGCCGATGCCGCCGCCAAGAGTGAAGGTCCCGGTCGCACCGCCCTGGAGGACCAGGCCAGGATGATGCGCCTGTCACTGGACCAGATGAAGAAACTGACCGGAAAGACCCTGTTCATGGGACTCTTCGAGATGGCCTCGTCGGCCGGCAAGGAGGAGTGGGAGAAGATCTCCAGGGCCCAGTTCTCACGTGAGGTCGTCACCGGCGACAAGGCCAAGGTCTACGTCAAGGTCGACGGCAAGGAAGAGACGGACGCCATGCCACTGGTCCGTGAAGGCAACCGGTGGAAGATCGACCTGCAGCACGAGGGATAGGCGTCGACGTGTGCGGCGTGTCATTCCGGAAACCGACGGGCGGCCCCCTGGGGCCGCCCTTTCTTTGTGAGGGATTTTTTCGAAAGGGGTGCAACCCTCCCGGGTGGACGGGGTATAAGGAACCGGCGACGAATCCCCGAAACGGCGAACCCCGAGGAATCGGGGGGCGCAAAGCACGGGGCCCGACCCCGACGGAGCCTCAGGCGAAGTTGGACTTGTCCGACGAAGCCTTGGCGAAGTCGGAAGGGCTGCCCGGCTGCCGAAGGGAACAGACCGATCTGCAAACGGCCCGGTTCCCGCTAGTGGGGAACCGGGCCTTTTTTGCCTCCCCGAGCGGTCGGGAGGTTCGTCGCTTTGAACGCAACCTTGCGGTCTGTCGGCCGCAGGCTATAATGACCCCACGGTCCCGGCGGGACCCCGGGTGACCGGGGTCCGGCCGGTCCGTGGGGGGCACAGGCACCAGGGAGTCCGCCGCCGCGGCGGCTCCTTCTGACATCCGAGCTTTCCGGGACGGGTCCCGGTCAGGGATGAAGTGCGTTGAGGTCCGGCCTCGAGACGCTCCCCGCAAAGCCGCCACACCGGCGCCTGGGGGAGACAGCGACTTGAGTCCCGCAGACCTACGAAAAAAACTCCTATCCCTTGCCGGGGCCCGTTTCGTTGACCTCTTCGGCGTGGCCGACCTCCACGCGGCCCGGGAACTCGAGCCCCGCCTCCTCGACGACGTCACCGGGGACTTCACCCGTGCGGTTGTCTTCGGCATGCCCCTCCAGGACGCCGTCGTCGAAGCCATCGTGGACCGACCCACACCCCTCTACTTCCACAACTACCGGCAGACCAACTACCAGCTCGACGGGCTCGCCCTGGAGGCCGCGGCGCTGCTCCAGCACGAAGGCCACCGTGCCGCGGCGATCGCGGCCAGTCAGATCGTCTCGCGCGACCCGATGCACGGTCACGTCTCCCACCGACTTCTCGGCTGGGCGGCCGGACTGGGCTGGTGGGGACGCAACAACCTGCTGGTCAACCCGCAATACGGCTCACGCTTCCGGATGGCGAGTGTGCTGACCGACGCACCGCTCGGGTCCGACAGACCGCTCGAGCGCGACTGCGGACGGTGCCACGCCTGCGTCAGGGTCTGTCCCGCGGACGCCATTCGACCCACCCGCGAGGCCTTTGATCTTGAGCGCTGCTACGAGAAGCTGTGCGAGTTCGCGAAGATCCCCTACGTGGGTCAGCACATCTGCGGCGTGTGTGTGAAGGCGTGCTGGCCCGCCAACTGGCCGCAGTGAGATTGCCCGATACAAGAAACGTTGTCATTCTGAGACGCGAAGCGGCGAAGAATCTGGCCGCGACTGCGGACGGTTTTCATGCTTCGAGGCAAGATCCTTCGACTCCCCCGACAAGTCGGGGTCGCTCAGGATGACATCATTGAGGATGCCGCATGGGAACCATCCACGAACCCGAACCCGTGAAGCTGTTCGTCGGGATGCTGGCGGCGAAGCACGAGTGGCTTGCCGAGGCCGAGACGGTGCTCGTCGGGCATTTCGGCCCGGTCGACCTCGCGAGCGACGTCTGGCCCTTCACGCAGACCGACTATTACCGTGAGGAGATGGGGGAGCGACTGCTGCGCAAGTTCCTCGGCTTCGAGCGGCCCGTTCGTCCCGATGACCTCGTCGAGGTCAAGCACGTCACCAACGACATCGAGACGGACCTCGCACGGAAGGTCGAGGACGGACCCGCCCGGCCGGTCAACCTCGACCCCGGGTACCTCGACCTCTCGAAGGTCGTGCTGGCCACGACAAAGGATTACTCCCATCGTGTCTGCCTGGGCCGGGGCATCTACGCCGAGGTCACACTGCATTACCATCACGGGAAGTACGAGCCGTGGGAGTGGACCTATCCCGACTACCGCACGGCCGAGTACGGACGCTTTTTCCTTGCCCTTCGTGAACGTCTTCGAGAGAATCTCCGCTCCGATTGATGCTCCCCCTCCCTCTCAGGGAGAGGGTGTAGCGCGGTCACCTGTGGGCCGCGGCCCGGAGAGATTCGCGGGGCACAGGTCCCCGCGCTACCTCAAAGAGAATAGTCCCTTGCCGATGACCCCGCGCGAACGTTTCATGACCGCCATCCGCAACCAGGTGCCCGACGGTGTGCCGGTCTGTCCCGACATCTCCAACATGATCCCCTGCCGGCTCACCGGGAAGCCCTTCTGGGATGTCTACCTTCATGAGGACCCGCCGCTCTGGCAGGCGTATCTCGACGCGGTCGACTACTTCAAGTTCGATGGGTGGGTGAACTACGGCGGCATCGAGTGGAAGACGAAGACACGCATCGAAACCACGCGGAAGGTCGTGAGCCGCACCGACGAACGCCTGACGGTACGGTGCGTCTTCAGGACGCCCGCCGGCGAGTTGACCGAGGAGGTGGTCTACTACGTCGGCGACCCGCCCACCTGCACCGAGCACAAGGTGAAGGACGTCCGCCGGGACTTCCCCGCGCTCAAGTACTTCTTCGAGGAGCCCGTGGGGTACGATGCGACGCTCTTCGAGGAAATCCGCCGACGGACGGGGGAGAAGGGCATCACCTGTCTGGGGGTGGGCACGCCGGGGTTTCATCACTACGTCGGCTTCATGGAGGGGGGGCTCGAAGCGCTCGTCTACGCCTACTACGACCATCCCGATCTCTTCGAGGAGCTGACCGAGCTGGTGCACCGGCAGGAAGTGCGGATGTGCGAGATGCTCTGCGAGGTGAAGCCCGACTGCATCTGCACCGGCGGCTCGGGCTCCATCACCATGCAGTCGCCGGACATCTGGCGGAAACTGTCGCTCCCGACGTTGAAGGAGATCTGCCGCATCGCCAGGGAGGCCGACGTCCTCACCATGGTTCACAGCTGCGGCAGGGAGCGCGAGCTGGTGAAGGCGTGCGCCGAGGAAACCGAACTCAACTGCGTCAATCCCCTTGAGATTTCCCCGATGGGCGACTGCGACCTCGCCGAACTCAAGCGGACCTTCGGCGACCGGATCTCGCTCATGGGAAACCTGCACACCACGGACGTCATGCTCAGGGGAACTCCGGCCGACGTCGAGCGGGCCGCGAGGAAGGCCATCGACGACGCCGCCGAAGGCGGCGGGTTCATCCTCTCCACCGGCGACCAGTGCGGCCGCGACACCCCTGACGGGAACCTCTTCAAACTCGTCGAGGTCGCTAGAACCTACGGACGATACGACTGAACTCCCTCAGACGCTGAGACGCTGAGTGAGAAGGAGGGGCTGCGCAGCGTTTCTTCTTCTGTTTCTGGACTCAGCGTCTTTGCGTCTCAGCGTCTGCCGTTCGTCTGTGCTCAAAGCACCTTGATGAGGATGAGCGTGAGGTCGTCGGACTGCTGGCGTCCGGCGGCGAACCGGTGCACCGCCTGACACAGCTTCCGGATGATCTCACTTGCCGGACGACCGCGGTGCTTTCGGATCACCTCTCCCGTACGCTCGAGACCGAAAAACCGGTCCTCCGGGTTGCGCGCCTCGTCCAGTCCGTCCGTATACAGCAGCAGCACGTCCCCCGACTCCAGCTGGATGTCCCTTTCCACGTAGGTGTTCTCCACCAGGACGCCGCACACCATGCCACTGCCCTCCAGGGGGATCGTCTCACTGCCGCGGTAGAGGAGCGGGCGGTTGTGACCGGCGTTCGCATAGTGCAGCACGCGTCTGGTGGTGTCCAGCTTGGCGAAGAAGAAGGTGACGAACTCTTCGGGACGGGTGTCCCGGCAGAGTGAGCGGTTGACACGGGTGACGATCTCTCCGGGGGTCATGCAGTGTTCACACTGGACGCGCATCGCCGAGCGCGCGGTGGCCATCAGGAGTGCCCCGCCCATGCTCTTGCCGCACACGTCGGCGATCACGATCCCCAGACGGTCGTCGCCGGGGGTCCGGACGTAGTCGTAGAAGTCCCCGCCGACGTGTCGGGACGGCTGGTTGACGGCACAGATGTCGAACCCCTCGGGCTGGGGACATTCCGACGGCAGGAGGTGGGACTGTATCTGGGCGGCGAGGCCCAGCTCGTGCTCCAGCCGGTCTTTCTCCATGGCCTCTTCATACAGCTTCGCGTTCTCGATGGCGATCGCCGACAGGTTCGCGATCGCCTCCGCAAGGGCGATCTCGCTCTGGTGGAAATAGCGCTTCTCCCCGGAGTAGATGCGAAGGGCCCCGATGGCCCGGTCACGGACCTTGAGACCGATCACCAGGTTCGAGCGGATGCCCTCGCGGATCATCTCGGCGGGGTAGAGGATCCGCGGGTCCCGGCCGATGTCACGGATATAGACGGGCTCCCCGTCCATCGCGGCCTGGTCGATGGTACTCCGCTTGAAGAGGACCGGACCCTTGCTGAGGTATTCCTCACTCAGCCCGTGCACGGCCATGAGGACCAGCTCGCCGGTCGACGGTTCGAGCAGTCGCACGCCGCACGCCTTCACCTTCAGTGTGTCGCACACCGTGCGAACGATCAGCTTCAACAGCTCGTCCAGGTGTCGTGTCGAGCCGAGCATCTGACTCACCCGCTGCAGTGTCCGCAGCTCGACCATGTGTCGACGGATGATCCATCCCTCGTGACAGATGCCGGCCAGAGCGTTCGCGGCGAACTGAAGCACCGCCACGGCACGGTCCAACCGACGACCGGACTGCTTCCGGACGTCCTCGGGCGTGGTGTCGAGCTTGCGGGCCAGTTCCCTCAGGTGTCGGGTGTCGGTCTTCGCGTCCGGGATGTCCGCCACCAGCATCACACCCACCCGCAGTCCCTGAATGCCTATCGGAAGGGCGAGCTGAAGCAGACCCCTCGTGTCACGGGCCTTCTCGATGCGACCCGACCCGATCGCCTTCACCGCCAGGACGGCCCGCGACTTCGCGGCTTTCCCGCCTTTCGACAGTGAAGAGGTGTCGGTGGAAAGCGCCGGTCGGGTGATGGCCTTGCCCTCCCCGTCCAGGATCGCCACCGAGATGTCAAACGACTCCGAGAACGTGTCCTGGAACTCCTGCAGGAATTCCGGGGTCATCATGTCCGTGAGCTTCGGGAACATGATGGTGGTGATGACCTCGGTGCCTTCTTCGAGTGAGGGTCTTCGCCGCGGCATTTCTTCTCCGTCCGTCTGAGTTTCTCCTGTCACGACCGGCGTGCATGCCGGGTTGTCGTGCTGTGCCACGGCTTGCTTGCAAGCCGTGCCTCTGCCAAGCGGGGAAATGCACGGCTGGACAAGCCAGCCGTGGC
>DATKVD010000655.1:0-15638 GCA_035530235.1 Planctomycetota bacterium
CGAGATGCTCAGACTTCGCATGGGCTCGTCGTTCATGTCCTGTCGGAACATCTCGACGCGCCTCGCCCCGGCAAAGGCGAACATCCGGTGGTGCTCGTCGCTGCCGAGCTTGAGCGGCAGTCCGAGCTGATGAGAGGCCACCGCGAGGTCCACCGGCAGTCGCGTGAAGTCGGCTAGCTCTCGGACCTGGATGCGGCCCTCGGCGGTCATGTCGATGACCCGGGTGAACGGGACGCTGATCTTCCCGTCGGTGTAGGCCCCTTCGAAGGTCAGCACGTCATCCTTCACGGCTGCACGGACGATCTGTGCACGAAGCGTGGCCGCAACACGGTTCGAGAAGAGCGAATCGGCCGTTCCTTTGCCCGCCGGCACCAGCACGACGCCGGCGACGAACACCCCGGGCGAGGTCCGGACGACGCTCCGTCCCTTGAAGCTCAGCTCCAGCTTGAGACTCCGCGGGTCGATCTCCTGAGCCCTCGCACAACCCATGGAAAGGAAAACGAGCAGCACCGCAGCTGTGACGATGGATATCCTCATCTCACTCGCCCTCCCCCTCGACGTTGCTCGGGGCCTTGAGCCTGTCGAAAGGCTTTCCGGCGGTCGCTTTCTGCGTGGCTTCCTCCAGGTGGAGCGAGTAGAGTGCGAAGGGGACGTCGCGCACGATGTTCCCGTCGACGAAGGTGGCCGGCCCCCCGGGAGGTCCGGGCCACTCCCCTTCAGGTATCTTGAACGCCACCGAGGCGCCGGCCTTCCCCACCAGCACCTCCAGCATCTCCTCGATGTACCCCCGATACTTCGGATCCCGCGAGACGTTGTAGGCTCCCGAGTAAACACGGTAGTATCCGCCCCAGGTCCAGTGCCGCTTGTATTTCTCCGGACTCGAGCGGTCGGCGTAGTCGGTGAGGAGCGCGTTCCGTGACGTGTCGCCCGAGAGTTCCTGGTATTCCTCGAGGGCGTTGAGGATGCCGAAGGCGGCGTTCATCATGCAGAGCCAGCCGCTGTCGGCCTCCTTGAGCCCCTTCGAGTCGTCGATCTCCTTCTTCAGCCGGTCACGCCACTCGTCCTTGCCCGTCGTCTCCCACTTGTAGAGGTAGATCTGCGCGTTGGGGCCGAGCGGTCCGTCGCCTTCGCCGCCGTTCGGGTTCTTCAGCGCGAGTTCCGTGATCTCTTCGAGGATGTCCTTCGCGTGGCCTTCGCCGGTGAGGTAATAGTAGATCTTCGCCCCGACGGGGTGCGCCCCGCGGGCCCCGACGTAGGGACACGCCCACGGCCACGCCCCGTGACGGTGCGCGGCGCCCTTCACGTAGTTGAACCCATTCCGGTAATGGTGCGGGTAGGCGGGCGTGTGCGTCGAGCACACGTCGTGGACGTTGTGCAGGTAGGCTTCCGCGAACTCGAAGTCGTCCCGCTCGCACTTGCGCACCGCCTGGAGCATCAGTGCATACGCGAGCCGACCCACGCTGTCGCCGTTCGCCCAGCCCCACCGGCCGAACTCCCGACACCACCGACCGTTCTGGAAGTAATGCCCGTAGTCCTGGCAGACGTTCCCGTAGATCCAGAACCCGTACCATCGGAAGTGGTCCTGTGAGAACTTCCAGAACTTCACCGGACGGTCGAGCGCCTCCTCGACGTCGTCGTGCTCGCCCTTGACGCGCTCGCGGTAGCGTCCGAGCGCGAGCGTCCGGGCGTAGTGCTTCGGCTCGGCGAAGAGCAAAGGCCGGTGGTTGAACAGCCGGTAGACGTTTCGGATCCTTTCGGGCGATTCGTTGATGGGGTGGAGGTAGATCATCGCGGTGTGGGTCTTTCCGACGCCTTTGGACGCGAGACGGTAGTTCGGGTGGTTTTTTGCGGTGAAGGGCGAGGGTTTGGTCTTGTCGGGTCCGTCGTGGGTTCCGGTCTCGCCGACGGACCACTCGCGGGCGTGTCGGCGGAAATCGAGGGGCGGCGCTTCGGGGGGATAGAGGTTGATCGCGACTTCGTTCGCGTTCAGGTCGGCGTGCAGGCTCTTGGGGTAGTTCCGCCAGGCGTCCTTGACGCCGACGGCGACGCCCACCGGTCCGCGCACCACGTCCAGCACCCCCTCGAACCGCCCGCCCGTGTGAACGACGTGCGCGTGACTCCCTTCGGAATTCCACACCTCGAACGCGTCGGCCGACTGCTGGTAGACTCCGGCGATGGGACCATCCGCCGGCACGGTCTCCTCACCGATGAAGCGGATCGTCCCGGCCCCCGCCGGAAGCCCCAGCTTGAGCCCGAGTGATTTCCCGAAGTCGTGGTCGCCGTCACCCTCGTAATAGAAAAAGTGCTCCACCTTCAGCAGCCTCTGGTTCAGGTAGGCGTGAATCCGGATGCGGAACGGGCAGTCGCCCTTGACGTCGGTGCCCTCGATCGTCGAGCCGACTTTCTTGTAGGTGTATTTCCCGTCGATGCGCACGACGGCGTGCAGCGGACCGTTCTTCTCGAGCGTGACGTCCGTGACGACGACCTTCGACGGGTCCTCTTCGGCGGCCGGAATCGTGCGGTTCATCGGGTGATAGTCCGCCGGGCTCTTCGTGTGGAGGAAGTCGAGGAAGTTGAGCCGTCTGCCCTTCGAGTCCGAGACCGTGTTCCCCGCCCACGTCAGCTCATCGATGAATCCCGTGCCGTCGGACCTGACCGAGAACTCGACGGCACCGGTCTTGACCTCAACGACGCCGTCCTGCCGGCGGGCCCAGATGGCGTGGGTGTGTGCCTTGCGTTTGGCGCCCCTGCCGTACACCAGTTGAAAATCCTTCTGGCCGGGCGTCGCCTGGAAATCCAGGAGCAGCCACTTGACCGACCCGTCGGGCCACGTGGCCAGCACTTCCGTCTGTACGGGAACCGGCTCGTCGTTCCGGAGCAGCTCGACCGCATCCGTGCTTTTCAACTGCCCGCGCGCGAAGGGAATGCCCCCCGTCACCGGAAAGGGCTCATCGGCGGTCACGCCGCCCCAGTTGACGGTGAGCGCGATCGCAAGCACCACTTCTTGCATGATTTCTCCTTCTCACGTGTGGTTCGTGCGGTTCGGTTCTCTCAGAATATACCGACGTGTCGGGTGAAGGCAAGGGCGATTCGGGGTGCAGGGGAACGCCTTGAGCGGGGGCTATTCCGCCAGAAGGTTCGTCACGATGCGTTCGGCGACGGGGTCGTAGTCTTTGCTCGACCGCTCGATGCGTCCCTTCACCTGGAGGAGCGAGACGATGATCTCGCCCTTCCCGGTGGGCAGGCTCATGGCGACGGTGTCCTTGGGGTCGCCCGCCCAGAGCAGTTTCTTGCCCTTATCGAGCAGCGTCCCGTGGATGCGCTTGCGTGAGATCGCGTTGGGCACACCGTTCCACCGGCAGAGGAGTTCCCGCTCGACGCCCGCGAGCATGAAGTGCTTCACATCGGGATAGGCGAACGCCCGCGACGCGTCGGCCCCGCGCGTCTGGAAGTCGACCAGCTCCTCCCAGAACCACCGCTGCGGGTCGAGCACCACCAGCCTCCCGCCCGCGTGGACGAAATCGAGCAGCACGGGGGTGAGACGCTTCCTGTCGTCGTCCGACACCTTTGCGGGGTCCCACGCCACCACCACGTCGGCGCTGACTTTACCTTCGGTAAGCGCGACCGACGACGCCCCGCGACGCTCGAGCCACTTCTCGAACCACTGCGGTCCCCCCAGCACCGCGACCTTGCGGCCCTTCAATCGCCCGTCGAGCGGCTCCTGCGCGACCGACCGCACCTCGCGCTGACTCACCACCGGGCGCTTTCCCGGCTGACGGACGACCGCGGCGAGATAATACCGTCCCGGTTTATCGGGCAGAGACCACTTCACGGTCATGTCGCTGTGCGACTGCGTCTTCATGGTAACGGGGAACGTCTGCTTCCACACGGCGGCCTTGAGGGCGTCCTCGTCGGGGACGCACAGGGGGTCGGCGGGGGTCACGCACACGTCGAGCTTCGCGGTGACTTCGTCGTCGGTGTCGTTGATGAGGACGACGCGTGTGGACATCTCGCTGCCGGGGACGAAGTTGCGGTCGTAGAGGTCGAGCGATGCCAGCACCGGCGACATGCAGCTGTGCAGCGCCGCGGCCATGGGGGTCGGGAATTCCTTCCGCCACTGCCGGCCCGTCCGCAGACCCGTCCACCCGGCATACATGTAGGGCCACACCCCGTCGTAGTCGAGGCGACGCATCGCCTCGGTGTGCTCCATCGCGCACACGGCCTTGTCGAGCGCCGCGTCGGGGTGTTTGCTCTGTCCGCAGTTCCGCAGTGACTCGTCGCCGAAGGAGTTCATGTACTCGGTGTTGGTGAGCGTGCGCTTCGGGTCCTTCGCCTTTGCGGCCCGCTCGAAGTCGAGGAGCCATTTGCCCTCGGCGTCGCGGGAGTAGTTCCCGCAGGTGTGGATGTCGACGTTGGCGGTGGTCCCGGAGGGGACGCCCGTGCGCAGCGTGGTGCGTGTGGGATCGAGCGCGACGACGTGATCGCGGAATGGTCCCGCCTCCCACTTGTCGTCGCCGCGCGACTCGTTCGACAGCACCCAGATCGCCACCGACGGGTGGTTCCAGAGCATCGTCACCCACCCGGTGGCGTCGGTGAGGGCGTTCCGGTGCCAGACCTCGAGGTCCTCCTTCGTGAAGCGGAAATTCCCGTAGTTGTAGAGCACCGGGAACTCGGCGAGGAAGAGCGTGCCTTCCTCGTCGGCGACGTTGAGCCACAGGTGCGGGGGCGGACAGGTGTGCGTGCGGAAACTGTTGAGACTCATCGCATGCGCCTCGTCGACGATGTAGCGCTTGATGTTCTTGTTGAAGATGCTCTCTTCCGGCGGCTGACCCCAGTGCCACTCGTTGACGAGGTTCGAGCCGCGAAACCGGAAGCGTTTTCCGTTGAGAGTGTAATGACCGTTCTTCACGGTGAGTTCGCGCATGCCGAACCGCACCGTCACCTCGTCGAGCAGCTTGCCGTTAACCTTCGCGGTGAGCGTCGCTTCGTAGAGGGTGCGTTCCTCCAGCGACCAGAGCTTCACGTCCTCGATGGTCAGCGGGACGTCGACGGGGGATTTCCCGCCCCGGATCGTCGCCTTTGCGCGTCCTTTCACGACCTTCTGTTGCCACGGGCGCACCGTGACGTCGAGCTCGACCGCGTCGGGGAGTTTCCCGACGCCCTCGACCCACACGCGGAACGTGACGACGCCCTTCCGGACGTCGGGCATCGCGAGCACCCATTTCAGGTAGGCATCGTCGTAGAACTCGAGCCAGATGTCATAGAAGATGGCGGCGTTCTTGGCGCCCCAGCTCTGCGTGCTGCCGCCGGTGGGCATCAGCGGGTACCCGGCCCTGTTCTTGATGACCCCGCTCCACCCGGGGACCTTGAGCACGAGCTCGTTCTTCCCCGCTTTCACGATGCCCCGTTTCAGGAACACCGTGTTGGGACCGATGGCCGTGTGCTCGCATACGGGCGTCCCGTTGATCCACGCGGTCGCCCCGAAGCGGATGCCGTTCCACCGCAGGACGACGTCCCTCGCCGCGTGCGTCTCGTCCAGCGTGAACGACCGGCGCGCCCAGACGAAGCGCACCTGCTGCTGCTCGGGGTTCTTGAGTCCCCTGAGCAGCGGTCCCGGCACCTCGGTGGTGTCCCACTTGACGTCGGCGGCCGCTCCCGTCTTCCACGGCTCCTCGGTGCCGTCGCCGCGGAACACCTCCCACGTCCCGTTCAGATCGAGCGAGTCGCGCGTGACGTCCCTGCCGAACTCGAACGCGTGCGATGCGCGCAGAAACACGAAGAGACACAGGAGTCCCATCACCAGCCCCAGCGACTTCATGGCTTGTCTCCCTTTCTGGTCATTGTTCCGCGAGACCCTCGCCGGGGGATTCCTCCGGCTCGCGCGCGAGCGATGCCGGGCGTCCGAAGACGGCGTAGACGACGCACGCCAGCGCCGCGGCGGCCGAGGCACACCCGAAGAGCGTCGGGTAGCCCCATTGCCTGGCGATGTATCCGCCCGCGAGCGCGCCGAGACTCATCCCGAGTCCGATGGTGATGCCCTCGAAGAGGGTCTGTGCGCTCTGACGCCACCGGGTCGGGGCGGCGTAGTTGACGAAGGTGACGGTGCTGGCGTGGACGGCGCCGAAGGTGAGGGCGTGGAATCCCTGCACGAGGAAGATGACGGGCCATGAGGGCACGAGGGCGTAGATGCCGAGACGGAGCGCGATGCCCGCCATCCCGGCGGTGAGCACCCACTTGGTGCCGAACCGCCTGAGGAGCCGGCCGAGCTGCGTGTACATCGCCGTCTCCACCACCGAGCCGAACGCCCAGAAGAAGACGATGTATCGCTTCGCAATCCCGAAGACGTCTTCCACGTACTGGCTGAAGAAGGTGTAGTGTGCGCCAATGGCGGCCTGAGCGACGAAGGTGCAGGCGACGGTGACCGCGAACGCCGGGCGCCCGAGCAGCTTGAGTGCGTGCCAGTCGAGCCTGCGGTGACCGGTCCCGGCGATCTTCGGCAGGAAGAGGAGCCCTGCCGCGGCGGCCGCTGCGAAGACCAGGAAGCACGGAAACACCACCTGGATCCTGTCCCGCCACAGGTGCAGCGGGGCCCACATGAGCAGCAGCGCCACCACGTACCCGGCGGAGCCGAACATCCGGATGCGGGAGTAGTCCCGCCCGGCGGGCTCCGCCCACGCAAACGTCAGCCCGATCCCCAGCGGGATGATCGCCTTGAACGTCGCCCCGAAGAGCAGCATCACGCCGAGGAGGGCAAGGAAGCTGTGACAGAGGAAGAAGCCGAGGAAGGCGGCGGCGGCGCCCACGATGGCGGCGAGGAGCGGGATGCGCCGGTCACGGGCCGAGTCCGACGCCAGTCCCCATACCGGCGGGACCACCAGCGCCGTCAGCCCGAGCACCGCCATCAGCCAGCCCACCTGCGCCTTGTCCATCCCCCGCGACTGGAAGAACGGCATCAGCAGCGGGTTCACGATCCCCAGCATCATGAACGACAGGAACTGATAGCGTCGGAACCCCCAGAGGTAGTCTTTGTCAAACGTGTCGGGTGCCGACATGAGCGTCCTCTGCAATATTTCCCTCTCCCGGGGGGAGAGGGGGCGTTGGCGATCGCGCTATTTCCCGTGTCTCGCCTCCAGGGTGTCGGCGTGGTGAGCGCGGCCGGTGGCGCGCAGGTGCTCGCAGTAGCGCTCGAGCATCCCGCGGGTGTGAAAGGGTCCACCCTCCCGGAGCACCGTATCGAGCGGGTCGATGCCCGTCTCCGAGCGTGACATCATCCGGGCGTGCCAGTCGTCGAGCAGTCGCATGGCGCGGCCGACCGCCTCGGGGTGGTCGTCGGCGAGGTCGTGGGTCTCGTGCGGGTCGCCGTCCACGTCAAACAGCATCACCTCGGGCCAGGCGTGCAGTCCGTCGTGATAGGTGCGGATCATCAGGTAGTTGTCGAATCGGACGGAACGCTGACAGCTCCAGCAGCACTGCCCCACGACGAGGTACGGGTGCGACCGGCTCCTGCCGGCGCGGAAGGCTTCGGCGAAGCTCCGTCCGTCCCAGTCGGCACTGCACTCGCCGCCCGCGAGTTCGGTGACGGTCGCGGAGAGGTCGGCCTGGTAGTGGAGTCCCGCATCGACGCGCGGTTTCGTGATGCCCGGCCACCGAACGATGAGCGGCACGCGCGACGTGATGTGGTCGGCGGTGTGGTGGTCGCCATAGACGTTCAGCTCGCCCTGGTTCTCGCCGTGGTCGGCGCTCACGATGATGACGAGGTCGTCGAACACGCCCTGACGCTTGAGTTCCTCGAAGAGCCGGCCGATGTGGTCGTCCATGTAGCGGATGCCCGTGTCGTAACCGTCGATCCACCTGCGGAAATCGTCCATCGAGGCGATGTTGTCGGGCTCGCGGGGTGTGCCCGCCTTCGCCGGGAGCCCGGTCGCGTCCTGTGCGGAGCGGGGCCCGTAGCTCTCGAAATGACGTTTCCGGATCTCCTCGGTGTACCACGCCGGGACCGGCTCTCCCTCGAAGGGATTCCCGTAATCGGCGGGCGTGCGGTAGGCCCGGTGCGGGTCCCAGTAGTTGACCTGGAGGAACCAGTTGTCCTTTTTCGCGTTGCGTTTGATCCAGTCGAGTGCGACGGGGTTGATCTCGTCGGCACGTTCGTTGCCGGTTCGACCGGTGTTGAACATCTCGTTGAAGCCCTCGTAGAACCACCACGCACTGTGCCGCTCGGCGTAGGGCGACACGCTCACGGTGTGACACCCCGCCTTGCGCATCTGTGCCATCCAGGGCAGGCGGTTCTCGCCCATCCGGAAGTTCCGCGTCGGGTATCCGGCGATGAACGGGTCCGCCGCTTCGCCCCCGTGGTTCACCACGCCCGTGTGGATGCCGAAGCGTCCGGTGAAGAGCGACGACCGTGACGGGAGACACGGGGCGTCCGAGACGTAGCAGTTGTCGAACCGCACCCCCTCGGCCGCCGCCGCGTCGATGTGGGGGGAGGTGTCCCGACCATACCCGTAGCACCCCAGGTGGTCCGCACGAAGCGTGTCACAGTCGAGGTAGAGGATCCGCACGTCAATGCTCCTTTCCGGATGGCAGGACTGAGGGTCCGCAGGGGACTTACTTAGCCGCTCGCGCGACGGTTTGCAAGGGGTTATTCCGGTTTCGCATCCGTAAGAGGGACTTGTCTTGTCCTACTGATAAGAATAGGATTGCTTTCGCTGTGAGTCGGTTCTCGCTTCCACGAGGAAAGGAGCCTTCGATGGGACGGATGGGGGGATTGGAGCCGGTGTGGCTGAAGACGCTGTTGGGACTCTTAGTGGCGGGTATCTGGGTGTGTCTGTGTGCGCCTCGACTTCACGGCCAGGACGCGGTGACGCCCGAGGCCGTCAAGGCGGCACTGGAGGAGCTGGGCGCCGCCGTGAAGAATGCCCAGGAGGCCGGTCATGAGACGCTCTATGCCGAGATCCCGCTCACCGTCGGTCAGCGGTTCCTGGAGAAGGAGTGGGACGATCCGAAGCTGGCCGACCGACGTGAGGACTGGGCGAAGTTCCTCATGCGCACCATCCGGTTCGAGAAGGCCCAGCTCGACGCGATGCTTGCCGGCGCGAAGAACGCACGTCTCGTCCCGCCCATCCCCGAATACGCCCGACTGAAAATGAAGGACAACTACTTCTACCTCGACGGCGAGCCCTTCCTCGTCATCACCCATCGGAACTCGGGCGGGGAGAAGGGGGACACGCGGTACTGCGGCCCGGGCGAACTCTACGGCATCGTCTCGGGCGTGGGGGCCACCCGCTACGACTACCAGAACACCCCCATCTGGAAGGTCTACCAGGAGGACCCGAAGTCACACCGGGTCTACGACGGCGGGTGGTGCGGACACATCATCAAGGACAAGTGGTCGATCGGCGGCCAGGGCGGGCGACAGGGCGTCTGCATTATCAGTCTCGACTATCCCCCGATGCTGGAGGCGGTGCGTCAGAGCATCGTCATGCGGTGCGAGCGCTTCAAGAAGAGCGCCCGCTACAAGCAGGCCAAGATCCTTTCCATGGACTGGGAGTTCACCTACCAGAACTACGACGAACCCAGCAGGGCGAAGTGGCAGAACTGGCTCAAGGACCGCTACAAGACCGCCCAGGCCCTCAACGGGGTGTGGAAAACCGACCTCGCCTCCTTCACCGACGTGACCCTCCCCTCGGTCAACTGGGGTCGTGAACAGAACCCGGCCAGGTATTACGACTTCAGTGAGTTCAACATATGGCGGTTCAACGAGTATCTCTTCTGGGCCCGGGAGGTGATCCTGAAGGAGTGTCCGGACTGGCCCATGACCGTGGGCGGCGGGTCGCCCTTCGGGGCGGACTTCGCGAAGTCGGGCATCGACGAGGAGTACATGCGCGCACGGGGCGTGGTGGACGTCTTCCTCTCCGAGACGGGCAGCCGGTCGTGGGGCACGGCGTCCGTCTTCGACCTCCAGCACAGCATGGACCCGAAGGCGATGATCCATGACCCGGAGTATCACTCGACCGGCGGGTACGTGTTCCTGATGTTCCTGCACGGTGCGTCGTCGGTGGATTTCTACAACTGGAACAGCCGGGGTCTTCAGAAAAGCCTGGCCGACGGCACCGCGATGCTGCGGGCGTGTCTGGACGTCCGGCGCATGCCTGAGGAGATCGTCCAGTTCCCGAAGGCGTCGCCCGAGGCGGCGATCTTCTACTCCCGCGGGTCTCTCATCCAGCGGCACCCGGGTGGACAGAAGAAGGAGGGCCGACGAGGCGTCCAGACCCCGTACTCCCTCGAACTCGAGAAGTGCTACCGTGCGGGGACCCTCCTCGACTCACCCGTCGGGTTCGTCACCACGCGACAGGCCAGGGAGGGCATCCGCAAGGACCTCAAGGTGCTTATCCTCCCCTGTGCCTACTTCGTGAACGAGGAGGCCTTCGCCAAGATCGTGAACTACGCGGCGGCGGGAGGCACGGTGCTGGTGACGCCGACATCGCTGGTGGCCGACGAATACAACCGCAGACGCGACTACCTGAAGACCTTCGGCATCGAGATCACCGCGGAAGCCGTGCCGCAATACCTGGCCGCAAAGGCGAAAGCGGGCGTCGCACAGCCCGGCTCGGAATACGACTTCATCCAGGGCCCCATCGCCCCCACCGTCGTCTCCGACGAGCCCACCGGGACGATCACCTGGAAGACGATGAAGGCCGCACCGCTCAAGGGCCGCGGCATCCGTCAGTCCATCAAGGTCTCCGGGCCGCACACCGTCCTCGCCACCCTCGAAGACGGCAATCCCGCCCTCGTCAGCCGGAAGATCGGCCGCGGGGAGGTCATCTACCTGGCCATGCAGCTCGAGGACCTGAGCATGGGGGATCTCATGGACTGGCTGTATGACCGCGCGGAGATCACCCGGCCCGTCCGCACCACCGACCCCGAGGGTAAGCGCATCCCGGGCCTCGAAAGCCGGACCGTCCCCTACAAGGGCGGCTACCTCACCTACCTCTACAACATGAACGAGCACTCGGTGAGCGTGAAGCTTCGCCCGAAGGTCAACGTCGGAAAGGTCACCAACCTGAGTCTCGCCCAGGACGCGAAGCTCTCAGACACCTTCGAGGTCGGCCCCTACGATTGGTGCATCCTGAAGCTCGCCCGCTGAGTGTGCACGAGCGAGAACACGTGCCGGACTCAGGAAGTGATCTCTGGGTCCGGCACGTTTCTTGTACCGTAGCCACCTCTCCGGCCGCTCCTTCTCCCCGCTCGCCCACTTGGCGCGGTGGCGCGTGAGGGGGCAAATCGCTTGACACTGCTCTGCCATCGGCGTACCTTGCCGGTGGTGCGAAAGGGACAGACATGACCACAATTGTGCTGGCTGTCGTGCTTGGCGCCGCGGCACTGGCCTGGTGTGGTGTGTGGCATTTCCGACGCTCCGCTGCCATGGTGGACAAGTGGGCTGCGAAACACGATTTTGGCATCGTTGGGAAGGAGGCACGGTTCTTCCGGCAGGGCCCGTTCGTGGGACACAACTACGGGGGTCAGATGGTTTTTCGTGTTGTCGTCGAAGATCGCGAGGGACAAGTCCGGAAAGCCTATGTGCGCTCCGGCTACTTCGCTATCGGCAGGATGTCCGACAGACTCACGGTGGCCTGGGACGGTGCCGCTGAATGGATTGATGACACGTGTTGAGGAGGATTCCCGGGACTGCCTCAGTTGTGCATGCCTCTGCGACGTGTGCTTGACGGGGAGCACGGCGATGGATTATGCGGTGCCCATCTTCATCTTGTTCGTGTTGCTCCTGATGGTCGGCGCGTTTGCCTGGCGTCGCCGGCGCTCAGCTTCCATGGTGGACCGGTGGGCCGACGAGAACAATTTGCAGATCATCGGCAAGGAGCTGCGGTGTTTGCGGCGAGGGCCTTTCTGGTGGCACTTCAGTGGCGGTTACGAGGTATACCGCGTCATCCTGAGAGACGATGAGGGGCGCGAGCGCAAGGCCTATGTTCGTTGTGGGAACTGGCTGTTCGGACTGTTCTCGAACCAGGTGAAGGTCGAGTGGGACGACGAGGACGACGCGCGGTTGGAAGTGTCCCCGGGTGACTGAGCCCGGCCGAGCTCCCGAAACGGCAAGAGAAGCCTCCGCGGGCATCGTCCTTCCGGCCCAACGGGCCGATGGGATATAGCCGGGGGCGCAAGCCCCCGGTAGCAGATCTCCAAACAAACTCAAGCCCCGAAGGGGCGGCGGAGATCATGGACCCGTTCTGGATCATCGTGCCGGTGTTTCTGGCGGCGTTCGTGGTGACCCTGGTGTGGACGTTCAGCCGTGCCGAGACCATCCTCGCACGCTGGGCCCGGCGCAACGGCTACCAGATCCTCAGCAGGCGCTGGCTGATGTTCGGCGGCCGGGCCTTCTGGTGGCGGAAGGCTCAGCACCACATGGTCTACCACGTGACCATAAGGGATGCCGAGGGCCGCGTCCGACGGGCCTGGGTCCGCTGCGGAAGCTGGCCTTTGGGTCTCCTCTCCGACCACGTCACCGTTGAGTGGGACGACTGACGCCGGCGAAGCGGGAGCTACCGTCGGGGCCAGCCGATGTCGTAGAACGCGTTCAGTGCGGCGTTGAGTCCGTCGGCGTCGCTGCCCGACAGGACGATCGCGTCGCGGCTGCGGGCCGTCCAGTCCCACGCCTCGTTGTTGACCGACTCCACCACCTGGATCACCCCCCTGCCCTGCCCCGGGAACGCCGCGTCCACCTTCATGAGCACCTTGTCGAAGCAGAACGTCCCCGCGGCGCCGAGGTGCCGGAGGATGGGGTTCGTCGCCTCGTTCCCGATGAGGATGAGGGTCGTGTCCACGTCGAGCGGGCGGCTCGTGAAGTCGGCGACCTTGAAGTCGTCGATGACGATCTCGTTCTTCACCGACCGCGTCTTGATCTCGTCCGCCGGGACGATGGTGGCCTTCACGCCCATCCGGGGGAACCACCCGGCGACCCGCTCGGCGGCCTTGCGGTCGACCTCGGACGTCCCCGGAACGATGACGACGGGCTTCTCGATGAGTGCCCGGAGTTCGTATCCGGGACAGTTGACCCACACCGGCGAGCCCTCTGGGATGACCCGTCGCACCAGGAGCACACGCCCCATGAGCGCGCCCACGTCCAGCTCGACGCCTGCTTTCTTCAGGACCTCGGCCGAGACGCCCTTCGCCGCGTAGAACGACCGACGGTAGACCGGGTCGGGCTGGAAGACGTTCTGCCCGCCTGCGTCCTTCGCGATGAGCGGACGCTCGCCCGTCACGTCAACCACGTCGTAGCTGCCGTCCGCGAGGAACGTGAGCTTCGCGTTGACGCGCTGCGGCTTCTCGGAATACGACGCGAGGAGGACGAGGTGATAGCGGTTGCCGCCCGTCCCGCGGCCTTCCAGCACCCCGGCGTCGATGAGGTGCGTCTCGCCCGCACCGGTGAGCACCACCGGACGGTCGACCTTCCAGTGGTCGAAGACGTCGTGGAAGAACCGGACCGAGTTCGGGTCAAACCGCTCACAGGGAAGTGCGCTCCACGACGCGACGGCGTGTGGGAGCGAGACGGTGACGACCCGTCCGTCCTTCGACGCGACCGCGACCGGTTTCCCGTCCACCTCGGCGAGCGTGGTGCCGTCCGTCACTTCGAGCCCCGGCAGCCTGCCCTTCATCAGGTTCGTGAACCCGGGCAGGACGTCCCCGGGCTTGAGCGAGCGGATGAGGTCGTTCCGGGTGACGGTGATCTTCATCTCGCCGCCCGAGTCGACGCCGCCGGTGAGGGCGCAGCCCATGAGTCCGGCGAGGCCGAAGTCCCGGCCCTTCAGCGTCCGGGCGTCGGTGTGCGCCGTCGGCGGCAGCACCAGCAGCTTCCCGCCCCGCCCGACGAACGTCTTGACCTTCTCAGCATCCTCGGGGGTGAGGGCCTGGGCCAGCGGCCCCAGGACCACCACGTCGTAGTCGCTCATCCGGTCGAAAATGGGCCGACGCAGGACGTCGTAAGGCATCTGGAGCCGCTTGAAAAGCTCGTCCCCGAGACGCGTCTGGTTCGAATAGAAGGCGTTCGGCCCGTCGATGAAGCTCGACTCGGTCGTCGCGAGCATCGCGACGCGCGATTTCGGGACCTTCGTCGGCAGAAAGACCGGCGCCAGACGCACCAGGAGCTGGTTCACCCGTGCCAGTTGCAGCGACTTCGACTCCAGGTAGACGTCCGGGTAATCGTCGCGGTCCAGCCGCACCTCCCCGCCCAGGGTCCCCTCCAGCTTCTGTCCCCGCATCGCCCTGGTGCGGTGGAAGTAGTGGAAGTCGTGACCCAGGCCGTAGTCCTCGTTGAAGATGGACTTCGCCCCGTCGATGACACGGGTGAGCATCAGGGAATAGGCGGCGCGTCGGTAGTTCATGAAGGGGTCGGTGCCGACGGGGGTGCCGCCTCGCATCGTCTGGTGCTGGCAGATGTTGACGTGGACGGGGCAGAGGATTTTGCCGAAGTGCTCGGAGGCGGCGCGGGCGACGTCCATGTTGGCGTGACCGTACCACCCGAAGATGTCGGTGGCGGGGGCGTAGGACCAGCTCGCGATGCCGAACTGTCCCTTGGCCCCGGCGACGATGCGGTTGGGGTCGGCCTCCTTGATCGCGTCGTAGGCGATCCGCGCGCTCCGGACGTTCATCTCGCCCTTCCAGAGGGTGTGGTTGACGTGGTTGCCGCTGCGCTCGCTCACCTTCGGCGGGGTGATGTCGTCGAAGGTCGCGTAGTCGGTACCCCACTCCGCGTTCAGCTTCGCGACGGTGCCGTATTTCGTCTTGAGCCACTCACGGTAGAGCTTCATCGCCTCGGGGTGGAAGCCGGAGTCCGGCAGCCAGTATTCCTCGAAGATCTCGATGGTGCCGGAGGCGGGATGGAGCTTCGCGAGGTCGGCGATGACGGTGGCGCTGCGTCGGGTGTAGGTGTCGCCGCCCGGCTCCCCGAAGCGCCGGTCGTAGCTGTGACGCTTGCCGCTCGCGTCGATGCCCGTGGAATCGGGGTGGTCCCTGCGATAGCCCGAGGGAAGATACCACAGCATCTCGCGCGACGAGTAATAGTTCACTAGGTACCCGTTCTCCCAGGCGCTTCTCGCGTCGGTGAACCAGTCGGTCGGGAAGGCGTCGGTGGCCATGCGCTTCCGCCAGCCGTCACGGTAGAGGTCGTCGTAGTAGAAAAACTTCGTGCTCTTGCCCAGGTTGATGGTGTTGGTCCAGGCGTAGAACCGGTAATACTTCAGGACGTCCGACCAGCCCCACCCGTGATAGAGCAGCCTGAGAAACGGCTTCCCGTCCTTGACGACGTGGCCGTCGCGGATCTCGAACTTCTGCGAGCCCCCGGGCCGTTCGGCAGGCTCACGGCCCTGAGCAGCGTCGAAGGGCGGGATGTACTGCTTCACGAGGGCGTCGAACCGGTTCGTTTCGAGACCGGCGAGCGCCTCGTCGATCTTCTCCTCCTCGTCGGCCGGGGCGATGAGAAGGAAGTTGACCATCCACCACGTGCACTGGTTCCACGGATAGGGGTGCTTGTAGCCGGTGTTGGCGCGGAAGGTGAGCGTGAGCCGGCCGTCCGGGCAGTCGATCCCGCTCTTGCGCTGGAGCGTCAGCGTCGCATACCCCTTGGTGGGAAA
>DATKVD010000656.1:0-5455 GCA_035530235.1 Planctomycetota bacterium
TCATAGGCCTGACGTTCGCCGTCGTGCTTGCTTCCTGCTCACGGGAGACCGGGCCCCCGCCGGGCGTCCGATATGCCGCCGGATATCTCCCCGTCCCGCCCCGGCAGCACCGCCGGTGGTCGTCCCCGAAGACGAAGCTCCCGGACGCGTTCGTGGATGCGACCCGGGTGCTCTTCCGTCAGGGTCTCGCGGACCCGCGCGGCTGCGACTACCGTGAGATCACCGTCCCCGTCGGAAGCTGCTGGGGATATACGACGGCTGTGAAGACCCACGGCTGGGTGCTGCCGGCGCCCGTTGGCGAGACGCAGCGCTTCGCCGTCTGCTGGGACGGACTCGTGTGGCCCGTGATGTCCGTCGGCAAAGAGGCCGACGCCAACGCCGACGTCCTTGCCGCCATCCAGGCCGAGGAAGAGAAGCGTGCCGCGTGGGAGAAGGAGCACCCCGGTGAGGCCTACCGCCGCTGGCCTTACCCCTGGGACGTCGGGAGTCCCGTCTCTCACGGCCGGCTTTCACTGGTCAAGGCGTGTCTTCTGCTTCGTCTGGGCGAGGGGACGCTCGCCCACGAGATGCGAGAGGTCCTCCAGGACCCGACGCAGCAGGGCGCGAACCGTCCGTCCCGGCCGGGCATCCTGGGTCGTCTGAGGGCCCACCTGGCGGGTGCCCCACGGACGCCCGACCCGGACGACCCGTACCTGGCGCTCGCCGAGGACTGGACGTGGACCCTGTTCGACCGGGCGGTGTGTGCCCACATGCAGGGCGACGACGCATTGGCGCTCTCAACGGCGCGACTGCTCGTGACCGTTCGGGAGGCCGTGGAGACGGAAGCCCCCCGACGCGACTTCCCCCGGCCCCGCTCCGGCGACGGACAGGACGCCGAGCAGCCTTACATCAGTTTCCTCGACCCCCTGCCCGTGCTCCTGGCCGACCAGGAACGTCGAACCAAGGCGCCGCCCCGCGAGCGCGTCCTCGCCGTCGGACTCGAACGCTATCCCGACAAACCGAAGCGCATCGCCGCACTCATCCGTGACCTCGAAGACGTCGCCGCCCGGCAATGGAGTCAGCCGGGGGGCGTCAGTCTCGCCTGGGACCCCATCGTGAAGGCCCTCATCCGGGAGGGCGACGACGCCGTCGAGCCGCTGCTGGCGTGTCTCGAGACGGACGACCGGCTGACACGGTCGGTCTCGTTCTGGCGGAATTTCAGTCGTCACCGCGACCTCCACGGCGTCGCCGAGGCGGCCCACGCGGCGATCGTGAGCATCCTCAGGACCGCCCAGTTCAAGCCGAAGTGGAGCAGCTACCAGGGGACGGGCTCGACCGCCTGGCGCAAGACCCTCGCCAGGGGCATCCGCGACTACTGGAACGCCCACAAGAACCTGCCGCCTTGCGAGCGGTGGTACCGCACCCTCGCCGACGACGACGCCCGGCCCGAGCAGTGGCTCGAGGCCGCCGGGAACATCGTGCACCGTGAAGACGGCGGGTTCGACCGGTTCCGAGGCTGGACGGGAGCCCCCGCGGCCGGGCAGGACGAGCCGCCGAAGCCCGCCGGTGAACCCCTCCGGAACACCGTCTCCCCCAGTGTCGCCGGACTGATGAGAAGGCGCATCCCGCAGCTCGCCGCCGCCACGCCCAGGGAGAACGACTATGAGAAGTCCGTCGACCGTGCCTGCCGGATGATCGGCTGTCTCGCCGAGTGGGACGTCAAGGCCGCCCTGCCCGTGCTCACCGAATGGATGAAGCCGCCGTCGGGGATTTCCCCGGCCTACCTCGCCGACTTCACGCTGGCGCGGGTGCGCGCCGGTGACGAGCAGGCCCTCGCCGAATACGCCGACTGGCTGCGCACGGGTGCGCCCACGCCCGCGCAGGGGGGCGGGTCATTCTTCGAGCCGCTGTGGCGGCACGCCCACCACCCGGCCGTCGCCGCCGCGGCCGACTGGCTCTTCAATGACAAGGCGTCCTCCTGGGCCGCAAGGGACGCCTCCGTCGTGAGAAATCTTGTGGACACGCCGGTGATCCGCGTGGCGGGGTTCCGTCGGCACGTCAGGTCGGCGCTCACGGACCGGACCCCCGCCGGCACCGTCACCCTCCGGAACGAGGGCGACGTGGCGATCTGCAATGACACGGGCGGGACGACCTACACCGGCAGTTGGCGGGCGGACCCGCTGGCGCCCCCGCTCGGGACGGTCACCGAGTTCCGCATCTCCGACCTCTACGCCTGGAAGCTCTCTCCTCTCGCAGGGACCCCGAGGTGCGAACTCTACTGGCCCGAGGCGAAGCGCGACGAAGCCGCCGCCGCGTGTTCCGAATTCCTCAAGCGTTACGCCCGACGCTTCGACGCCGACGACGACTTCGGCCCGGGCGTCACCTTCCCCGTGCTCGACCACCCGGCCTCACTCGAGGACGTCGGTAACGCCCGTGCCGTCTTCTCCCTGGCCGGCCGGGGGGAGGTCCGACAGGTCCCGATGCCGGCGGCCTTTCCCGTCGCGGCCCGGTGGGTGACCCTCAAGGACTACCCCTACGAGAGCAGCACCTGGGACCTGGCGACGGGAAAAGAGCGGAAGGAGGTCGCCTACGATCAGTCCGGGAAGGTCTGGCAGGCGGAGGAGGTGCTCGAGGACGGGAAGTGGGAGCGCTTCTACGGTTTCGTCGGGCGGTACCTGGTGACGAAGGTGCCGGCGGAGGAGATCGAGTTTCCCGGCCCGGGGGGCACGTGGTCGCCGCTCTCGCGAAAGCTGGACTGTGCGGTGCGGATGTCGGACTTCGCGCGTGAAGGCATGGGACAGGCTCCGCCGCGCATCGCCATCGGCGAGCCCGTCCGGGTGGAACTCGGCCTGCGGAACCGCGGCGGGCTCGACCAGACGGTTCCCGGCACTTACCTGGTGACCGACCCGCCCGCGCTCCGCTCCGGCATCGACCTCAAGCTCGCCTGGTCCGCCGTGCAGGTCGTCCCCACCGCCCGCTGGTGGTCCTTTTCGGCGGCGGAGGCGTGGCCCGGGACGGACGCCGACTGGACCGAACTCGAGCCGAAGATCACCGCACGCTTCAAGACCGCCGGGACGCCGAAGACGCTGCGCCCGGCCGAGGAGTTCCGTGCCCTCCAGCTCGACCTCCGAGACGGGTTCGACCTCTCCCGTGCGGGCACCTACCGCGTCCGGTTCACGTTCACCGCGGAAGCGTCCGGCTTCGTCGAGGGCGAATCGTACCCCCTGGTCTTTCGCGTTTACTCCCCCTCTCCCGGGCCTTGATTCTCGTCGCGGCTTCCTTATAATGGGCTCGACCGCTGTGGGCACCTGTCGAAGTGAACGCGCTGATTTGGGGACCCGTCACATGCCATCGGAAGAGGAACTGAGGAAGGAAATCGCCGCGGTATGCCGGCGGATCTACGCCAAGGGCTTCGTCGCCGCGAACGACGGGAACGTCTCGGCGCGGCTGGACGCCGGCCGCATCCTCATGACCCCGAGCGGGATGTCGAAGGGCGACGTGACCCCGGAGTGTCTCGTCGTCTGCGACCTGGCGGGCAACAAGCTCTCGGGCGACGGCAAGCCCACCTCCGAGGTGCTGCTGCACCTGGCGGTGTACGAGGCGCGGAGCAACCTGAACGCCGTGGTGCACGCGCATCCGCCCTACGCCACCGCCCTCACCGTCGCCGGGGTCTCACTCGCCGAGCCCGTCCTCCCCGAGGTCGCCGTCACGTTCGGGAAGATCCCGACGGCCGAATACGCCACCCCGGCTTCTCCCGAGGGGCCCGAGGTCATCCGGAAACTCATCGGGAGATTCGACGCGATGCTCTTGGACCGTCACGGCACCTTGACCGCCGGCCGCACCGTCTGGGAGGCCTACTTCAGGCTCGAGAAGGTGGAGCACGCCGCGCAGGTCGTCTTCCTCGCCCACCAGCTCGGCCAGGTCCGCACGCTGACCCCCGACGAGATCACCCGTCTCGTCGCCGCCCTCAAACGTCACGGCATCACCGCGAAGATCGCCGAGCCGACGGAGACGGAGGACGACGGGTGATTCCACCCTCATCGGAGCGGCGCAGGAACAGAGAAGAAACCGACGGGTGGCGGCTTGCAGAGCCCCGCGAGACGCGAGCTCCCGCGGCCCCTCGCCGTCTCACCGCAACCGACGTTGGGGGGGAACACCGTGTCTCCTGATGACGAAGCGGGTCGAATGTTTCTCGAGGAACGGGCGTCGTTTCGCAGTCTCGGTGAAGCTGTGTCCGTGGACTGGACACAGACCGAGGACGTCGCCACGATCATCCGGCTGCTTTCCGTCGGAAACGCGGGGGACAAGCTCAGGGCCTACAAGCGTCTCGAAACCTTCGATGACGCCGCGTTCCGGCACGTTGCCGCTGTGACGGTCTCCCAGCGGACGGTTCATGGGCTGGAGACGCGCTCGATCGAGAGCTACCTCTCGGCCGCGCTGATATGCGCGGTTCGGGACTTCACGGACACGGACTCAGGCGTGGACGCGGCGTGTGAGGGGGTAAAGGCGGCGGTGCGGCTGGGAGATCGCGCGAGCGGGCTGCGCAAGGCCGCCCGCCACCAGATAAGAAGGACGCTCAACTCGGAAACCTGGAGGCTCGAGCGGGAAGCGTCCGGCATCTGGCACTGCCCGTACTGCGGTGCCGACAAGAAAGACGACGGCGACGGATTCCCCCGCGTCTGTCACCTTCGCTTCTCCCATCCGGAGTCGCTGCCTTCCCGCACGGACCTCGGCTGTCCCACAAGCTGGAATCGCCGCTTCGTGTGGAACCATCTGCTCCTGACGCTCTCCGGACTCGTCAGAAGCAGGTCCTGGCCCAATCACCGACACTATTTCGTCGGCACGGCCCTCGAGGATGCACTGGAGCGGCACTTCTCGCGTGAGGGGACCGCGGCCTTTGTCTACCGGGGGAGCTGCAACATCCTGCCCGAGCACTGATGTCACGCGAGCTCGGCCGCACGCGTGTCCGCACGCTGAGCAGGAACAAGATCGACCGCCTTTAATTCAGGACAGTCACCTATTATCTGACTGGGAACCGTCGGCTGTTTTCGCCTGTTGCCAGGGCAGATGGTTGAGGCGTCCCGATCTGGATGTCGTCGCTACTCGAGCGCAAAGGTGGCATACACCGTGACGCGGACGGTGATGGCGCCCGGGACGAACGTCTCGGTCGCGAGGTCGACCGCCGGTCTGCTCTCGACGAAGCCCGCATTCGACCACGGACTCGCCGAGCGGTTCGCCTCCGGGTGCTCGTTGATGGTCAGCACCGGCCCCAGCTTGACCCCCACCACGGCCGCCATGGCCTTGGCCTTGTCGCGGGCGGCCTGGAGGGCCTTCAGCCGGGTCTCGGCACGCACGTCGTGAATCCGCGACGACTCGAAACTGAAGCTGAGTTCCATCTCGCCGGCGGCCACGAGCGTGTCCAGATACTCGTCGAACCGCTTGAGGTCCCGCTGACGTATCGTGACGTCCCGGCTGA
>DATKVD010000657.1:0-10681 GCA_035530235.1 Planctomycetota bacterium
CTCACGATGCTGTTGGTGACGTTGACGAACTGCAGCTCCTTCATCACCTCCGCCAGCGTGGTCCGAAGCACCGAGAGTCGCGTGCGTCCGGGTTCGTCGAGTCCCTCGATGAGCCGTTCGAGCGACCCGTCGTGAGCCCCCGTCGCCCCCGGGCCCGCCGGGACCTCCCCCGTCAGTGACGCGACGAGCACCCGACGTCTCTCGTTCAGCTGGTGCATTCGTCTCGTCAGGGCGTCTTCCTGTTCGGTCGTCTGCTGGATGAGGTCCAGCTTCATGCCGGCCAGTGCCGTGCACTTGCGTCTGGACGCGTCGAGAAGCGCCCGACCCGCGTCCAGGACCTGCTCCAGGACACCGATAAGTTCCGTCAGTTCCGTTCTCATGGCCGACCTCCGTCTGCCTTGGAGATGGCGGGATCTCCCACCCGGTGGGGCATCTGCTTGCGGTAGACGGCCCTGCCGCTGAGCTGCCGGACCGCCGCCTCGATGAGCGGGAAATTGCTGCTCTCGGAGAACCGTTCCGTCAGTTCCATGTCGAACATTCCGCGGAAGACGTGCTCACCGCGTCCGCCGCTCATAAGACCGTCCTCGCTCACCGTGTCGCGCATCGCTTTCAGCATCATGCCGAAGAACGTCCCGGAGACGAACCGTCCGACCTGTTTTTCGAGGTCGTCCTGTCCGGAAGCGACGGTCTCATCGAGTGCGTAGGCCTGCCTCGGAGGGGACACGGCAAGCGTCCGTGCGTCGGCCGGGATGACGAGGCCCTGAATCATCGGTACTCCAGTTTTCCGTGAAGGGCACCGACGTCGTTCAGCATCTTCACGATCTCGATCATGTCGGCACTGGTCAGCTCGATGCCCTCGGCGGCACTCAGCACCAGGAGCACCTCCTTGAGGGTGAGGTCACGACTGGTGCGGCCCTCCTCGATGACGAGCTTGACGCCCCTGTGCCAGGTGACGGCGGGTGAGACGTGCACGCCGAGGTCGGCGACGACGGTCTTCGCCCGTTCGTCGATGACCACACGGGCCTCACCGTCGGGGCGGCCGATGTCCAGTCGCTCGACCCGTCCGATGAAATCGAACGGATGAGAGGCGTAGTACGAGGGCACCTGCACGTGCACACGGTCGGCACTCAGCACGTGGGCGATTTCCGCCGGCAGCGACTCCCCCCGGCCGGCGCCCGTCAGCATCGCTCGCTCCCGTCGGTACTCGGTGTTGATGCGCGAGGCGATCACCGACGCGTTCGTGTAGTCCGCCTTCAAAGGCAACAGGAGCAGCGTGAACGCACCGTTCTCCAGCACCTCCGTATCGAGGGTCTTCTCAATCGTCCCACCGTTGCGAATGCGACCGGTGGTCGGACTGGTGGCATCCGGAAAAATAGGGCCCTCGGCGACGGAGTAAACCGAGTCGTCACTGAGCCGAGAGCCCTGGAGAGGGGTCGGAAGAAGTATCCCGCCCTTGAGACTTTTTGCCGTGCCGACCGACGACACCGTCACGTCCACCTTGTTGCCCACACGGTGATACGCCGGCAGTGTGGCCGTGACCTCGACGATGGCCACGTTCCCGGCCTTCTGAATGCGTGGGAGCAGTGTCGGGTCGGAATAGAACCCACGGAATTTCATCAGGATGTTGCGGAGGGCGTCGATGGCCGGAATGAAATCCGGCGTGTCGCCGGTGCCCGGGAGTCCCACCACGATGCCCAGGCCGACCACCTTGTGGTCGCGCTCGCCGGTCAGACGCGTGATGTCCTTGATGCGCGTCTGCGCCCCGACCGACGCCGCCGTCAGCAGCACCGTCACCGTGCACCCCAGCAGTGCCCATCCTCTCATGTCACGTGTCCCCTCAGAATGGATTGATGAAGTCGAAGATCCGGGTCAGCCAGCCCCGACGGGCGCCGTCACTCGCCGGCCCCCCCGTGTCGTAGTGGATCTGCGCGAACGCCACGCACGAGGACGGTACCGTGTTGTTCGCCCGAACGTCCTCGGGACGGATCATCCCCGTGAGCGAGATGACGCGCTTCTCACCGTTGAGCCACGTCACCGACTGGGCCTCGATGAGCAGGTTGCCGTTCGGCTTCACGTCCCGCACCACCGCGGCCACACTCGTCTCGAACTTGTCCTCACGCTCGATCGTCCCCTCCCGGGCGTCCTGGTCGGAATATTCGATGTCCCATTCGGGCGTGATCGCCGTATCGCCGTCCATCAGGGCCTGGCGCAGCGTCAGCCCGTCCCCCTGCTTCACCAGACGGAACCACTTGTTCACCTTCAGACTCTTGGACATGTCGCGCGCACGGTCGAGCGTGCCCTCGCCCGAGGCCTTCGCCTTCTCCGTGATGATGACCGTGATGATGTCGTGCTTCTTGAACGTCCGCGTGGGCATGGGCTTCACGGTGATGTAGGACGACTCGGAGACCTTGGCGTCGGCCCAGAAGGACTCCCCGGCCCAGGTCGTCTCGACGAGCAGCACCGCGGTCATGAGCAGTGTCAGCCAGTATCGGGTGGACATCATTTCTCCTCCACGGGTGGGCGGACTTCCACGCATCGTCGGCCGACGACGACGGCGGTGAACCGCTTCCGCGTCTTGAGACTCTCCATGTTGATTTCTTCACCGAGCGCGCCCTGCTGGCGTGCCCGGGCTTCTGTCATCACGTGAAACCCCCGACCCCGCACGATCATCGTGCAGACCTCCCCACGGTGCACCTCGATCGGTCGGGCGATCTCGGCCGAGGTGACGGGCTGTCCCTGTCGCACGCGCTGCGCCAGACGCTCGCCCACGACGAGCGAGGGGTGGCCGAAGACCGTGTCGGGGACGGCGGCGGAATCGAAGCTCCGGAGTTCGACGTCCTTCTCGCCAATGACGGTGCCGGGACTGAGGGGTCGTCGGGCGACGACGACCTGCCGGACGCCGCCCAGATGTGCGGTCACCTCGAACCGTCCCACCTCCTGTTCGGCGACCGTCGCGACGGCCTGGAAGGTCGCCTCCGACGGGATGCACACCGGGCGGACCGTGGTGAGACTGACGGTCGCGTCCTCGGGCACACCGAACGCCTCGAAGCGAAGGACGCTCACGTCGAGTTCGTCGGGGTCGCGCGACAGTTGACGCGCGGCGAGACCCAGGATGGCGTTGCGCACGGTCCGTGCGAGCGCGCCCTCGCGTCCCTGCTCGGGCTCGCCCGCGGCCTCGCCGCGCCTTACTTCCACCACGCTCGAACCCTCCAGCTCCACCTGCGCCATGTTGATCCCCGCCGCGAACAGCCGCTGACGGATCTCCGACGCGGTCATCCGCAGCGTCCGGCTGCGGGCCGGACTCTGACCCAGCGTCACCTCGAGCAGATCGGCTTTCAGTTCCGTCGGGCAGTTGCTCACCTCGGCGACGTCGGACAGTTTGACCGCGACACCGGTCACCTCGACCGTCCGGTGCAGCCGGACCGTTGCCGCCGACGCGGCTGCGACCGACAGAATCAGGATGGAAATCAGCAGCACGCTTCGTTTCATGACCTCACCCGTTACGACTGGATCAGATTGGCCACCACCTGCAGGACGTCGTTGGCGGTCTGGATGACCTGACTGTTCATCTCGAAGGCCCGCTGTGCCTCGATCATTGCGACCAGCTCTTTGACGACCTCGACGTTGGACGCCTCGAGTGAGCCCTGCTGGACTTCACCGAGTCCGCTCTCCCCCGGGTTGGCGCTGATGGGCGGACCGGAGGCGTCGCTCTCGAGGAAGATGTTCTGTCCGTGTGCGAGGAGCCCCTCGGGGTTGGCGAAGTCGGCCAGTTCGATCTGTCCGGCCTGGGTGAGGGCGGTGCTGCCCGACTTGCGCACGCGCACTTCACCGTTGCGGCTGACGCTCACGTCCACGACGTCGGCATCGATGGTGATGGACGGATCGAGCTGGTAGCCGCCGGGCATGGTGAGGTTGCCGTTGGCGTCACGGGAAAACGCCCCCGCACGCGTGTACCCTGCGCCCCCGCCGATGTCCGCCGGCAGCTTCACCTTGAAGAACCCCTCGCCCTCGATGGCGAGGTCGAACGGACGGTCCGTGAGGACGAGACTCCCCTGCGTGAAGATGCGGTTGGTCGAGGCCACCCGTGTCCCCAGGCCGATGTGGATGCCGGTCGGGACGAACGTGTCAGTGCCCGCTTCCCCCGGCAGCATCAGCTCCTGGTAGAGGATGTCCTCGAAGTTGACCTGCTGACGCTTGAACGCCGTCGTGTTGACGTTCGCCAGGTTGTTCGCGATCACGTCGATGCCGATCGCCTGTGCGCTCATCCCCGTGGCCGCGGTATACAGTGCTGTGAGTGCCATGGAATTCCCCCCTCAAAAAGTCAGCCCGGAATGCGGCCCACCTGGGCGATGAGCTTTCCGAGCGTCTGGTGCTGGTAGCGGATCATCCGCATGTTGGCCTCGAAGACACGATGGCTCTCGATGAGCTGGACCATCGCACGGATGGAACTCACATTCGACGACTCCCGTCTGCCCTGGGCGACCTGGGTGTCGGCTGGCTCGGGTCTGACGGTGGGATCGGCGGCGGCGAAGTGTCCGTTCTCGCGTCGCAGTTGACGTGTCGGGTCGTCGAAACGCACCATCTTCAGTCGGCCGCGGCTCGTCGAGCCCTGCATCACCTGGCCGTCCGGCGTGATCCGGATCGGAAGCTCACGCGACACGGTGATGGGCTGTCCGCCGTCATTCAGCATCTTGAGCCCGCCGGCGGTCGCCAGCTGCCGGTCGGTGTCGATGTGCATGTTCCCGTTGCGGGTGTAATAGGTTCGTGTGCCGTTGGTGACCTCGAAGAACCCGTTGCCGATGATCGCCACGTCCAGCTTGCTGCCCGATTCCACCGCCGCCCCTTCGCTGAAGTCCGGCGAGGTGACGAGTTTTTCCGGCATGCAGATGCCGAGGGCGTCGACGGCGGCTGCCTGGATGGCCGCGTAATCGGCCTTGTAGCCGGTGGAGGTCATCTTGGCGAGGTTGTCGGCGATGATGTCGATGCGCGCCGCCTGGAGGCGTCCGCCCGCCGCCGAGACGGCCAGTCCGTTCAGCATGATCTCCCCCCTCGTGATGCGAAGACGACTCGAACCTTTTCCGTCTTCACGGGGGCACCCATGCAAAATCCGTGCCAAACCGGGGAAAAACCGTCCCGCCGGACCCGCCCCGCCGGGCCCACGGGCAGTCAAGATCCCCCGTAAACCGGGGCCGGAACATCGTTTATGCTTTATGATTTATGCCGGGAATTTCTTCGAGAATTCCTGTGCCCACGCCGCCCACGCCCACGGGCTCAGGCATCGGTCCCCGCAATTCCTGCCCCGCCTATGCAGAATCTGCTCCCGGCCTCTGCCGCTCCCCCGAACGCCGCCCCTACCCATGGGCGAGGGCAAACAGATTCGGGCCCTGGTTACGAAAATATCTGAAAGAAGCCCCGTGGCGGGTGCGCAAACCGCGAAAAAAGTCGCCCAAAAAGGTCATTTTCCCCCTTGGGGGGGCAAATAACGGACCGCTTTTGTCCTCTGAAAAAGACTCCTGGAGTCTTCTCTGGGCGGGCGGAACGCATCGACAGATCGAAAGAAAAGTGCTGGACTCGTGCGAGCCGAGGTGAGTATGCTTGGCTTCGGTCGAGAGGCGCCGGCGTGCCTCACGTGCATCGACCCGCTGCGATGAGGGGACGGCTCATGGCGTCGTTCGTGAAGCGACTGAAAGAACTGCTGTCGACGGCGAAGGCGCAGGGGCTGGTCGGCGATGAGGCGTCGGAAGCGCTCCTGAGGCTGGCGGCCGAGGAGGATCGCAAGCGGCACTTCGTCGGCCTGGTCGCGATCCTGGGATGGCTGGGCGGCGGCGTGGCGGCCATCGGCGTCAGCCTGTTGATCGCCGCGAACTGGGACGATATCCCGGGCCTCGTCAAGATCGTCGGGTTCCTGGTGCTGCTTGCAGGGGTTCACGGCGGCGGGGTGTGGATCCGCTGGCGGAATCTGCCCTACGAGAAGACGGCGCACGCCCTGCACTTCATGGGCGCCGGGATGTTCATCGCCGGCGTCGGACTCATCGCACAGGTCTACCACCTGCACGAGAGACCTCCGAACGCGTTCCTTGTGTGGCTCATCGCGATTGCTCCCCTGGCCTATCTTCTGCGTTCGGGTCCCATCACCGCGATGACGATCTTCGCGCTCGTGCTCTGGGCGCACATGGAAGGGGCGTTCCGAGGGTCACCGGTCGAGATGCCCGACATGTTTCTTCCGCACCTTATGCTGGAAGCGGGATTGGGCGTGGCGCTGGTGGGGTTCGGCACGGCGCTCCGGAAGCGTGAACCGGCGATCGGAAAAACGATGCTGGGTATCGGCGTCTTTCTCGTTGCGGGCAGTCTCTACCTCCTCGGGTTTGCGCGGCACTGGTCGTGGATCGAAGGCGTAGTGGGCCGGTGGGCCATGTGGGCGCAAGCGGGCAAGCTGATCCTGCCGGGCGTGGTGTTTGCGTCCGCCGTCGCGGGGCTCGCAGCCGGGTGGCGTCGGCTGGGTGAGGTCTCGGCGCGGATGCGAGACTACCTCGTGCTCATCCTGGCGGCGTTTCTTCTGACGGCCGCCGCCGGCGCCGCACTCGACGCCGGACTCTTGCCCGCGGGACCCGAGGTGCCCTTCTGGCAGTTCGGCTGGGTCGAACATTGCAGCTTCACGTCCCTGGTCGTCACGGTCGTCGCGTGGCTGCTGTGGTTCCTCCTGGCGGTGTGGTGTCTGGGCTACGGGACGATGACGGGCAAAAAGGCGTTGGTAAACCTCGGGGTCGTCGGCGTCGGCCTGGGCGTCATCACACGGTTCTTCGACCTGATGAGCGGTCTGGCGGGAACCGGGTGGATGTTCCTCATCGGCGGACTGGTGCTGGTGGCGACAGGCTGGGCGATGGAACGCTGGCGGCGGTATCTCCTTGCGAAGATGGAGAAAGCGAAATGATGCGGTGGAAGATTGCGGCCGCATATATGGCGCTGCACGTCGTCTTCTTCGCAGGGTGGGCGGCACGCGAGCAGAGCCGACTGCTGCCCGGCGAGGGGGAGTCGATCCTCGTGCGGACCGCGCCCGTGGACCCGCGCGACCTGCTGAGCGGTCAGTACATGCGGCTCAGCTACGAGTTCAGCACTCCGCGACGCATGAAACAGGTGGGAGCGGCGCCGGAGGTGGGCGGCGTCGTCTGGGTGGTGCTTGCCCCGGACGACGAGAAGAAGTTCCACGTTCCGAAGCGCTACTCCGGCGAGCGTCCGCGGGAATTCGCCCCGGGCGAGGTGGTCCTGCGCGGCCGCCTGGCCAAAGAGTGGCTCTGCGAATTCGGCATCGAACGGTTCTTCGTCCCGGAAGGCACCGAGACCCCCAACCGGCGTGACGTGACCGTGCGTCTGCGCATCGGAAAGGACGGCCGCCCCCGCATCGAGCAGGTTTACGTCAAGGGCCAGCCTTGGCGCTACTGAGCCGGTCCGGCGGGTGACACCCGCTGCGGGGTCGATTCCTGCGTCCGGTTCCTCACCCGTCGCTCTTTTCCCACCCCCGCCAATCGCCAAAACACGCCCGAATTCCGCACTTAAAAAAGGGGAGCCTCCCCTTTTTCGTCGTGGACGAGTTCCGTGAAGCGGTCGCCGCGTTCGGCGAAGTTGCGGAACTGGTCGAAGCTTGCACAGGCCGGCGAAAGAAGCACGGTGTCGCCTCGAACGGCACGCTCGCAGGCGACCTCCACCGCACGCTCGAGCGTCCCGGCCTGAATGATCTCCGGCCTGTCGCCGCCCGCCGCGCGCACCGCCGCCTCGATCTCCCCCGCCGTCTGCCCTATCAGGAGCAGCAGCTTCACCTTCCTCCTCACCGGCTCGACCATCGGATCGTAGGGGATCTCCTTGGGCGACCCGCCCGCGATGAGGATGACGTTTCCGGGGAAGCAGTCGAGCGCCGCGGCGACCGAGTCCGGGTTGGTCGCGATGGAGTCGTTGACCCAGGTGACGCCGTCGTGTGAGGCGACGGTCTGGAGACGGTGAGGCAGCGGCTCGAAGGTGGGAAGTGCGTCTCCGACGGCCGCGGGCGGCACGCCGAGTGCAGCGGTGACGGCGACGGCGGCGCACGCGTTCTCACGGTTGTGACGGCCGAGGAGTTTCATCCGGTCGAGTCCGCCCACGACGGTCTCGCGGCCGCCGACGAGGCATCGCACCACGTCTCCGTCGACCCACGCCCCCGCCGGAACCGGTCCGCGCATGCTGAACGTCAGCCGCTCGGTTCCTTCCGCGGTGGGCGTCGCACTCACGCGCTCATCGTCCGCATTGAGCAGCGCGACGTCGCCGCTCCTCTGGTGGTCGAGGATGTGCCGCTTGGCCGCGGCGTAGTTCTCCATCGTCCCGTGACGGTCGAGGTGGTTCGGGTGGAGGTTGAGAACAACGGCGACGTGCGGGCTGAGGCGATCGAGGTGGAGGTATTCGAGCTGGAAGCTGGAGATTTCGAGGACGACGGTCTCGTCGGGGCGGATGTCTTCGACCTCGGGAAGGAGCGAGCGGCCGATGTTGCCGCCGAGCCGGCATGGGCGCCCGGCGGCGGTGAGGATGTGTGCGATGAGCGCGGCGACGGTGCTCTTGCCGTTCGACCCGGTGACGCCGACGACGGGCGCGCGGCAGTGCTGGAAGAACAGATTCATCTCACTGGTGACGGGAACGCCGGCGTCGCGGGCGGCGTGGAGATATTCGCTGTCGAGCCGGACGGCGGGGTTGGCGACGACGAGGTCGGCCTGCGTGAAGTCTTCGAGGCGGTGCCCGCCCAAGTGGACAGTGACGCCCAGGCCCTCCACTTGTGCGACCGATTCGGCCAACTCCTCCCGGGTGCGCAGGTCGGTGACGAGGACCCGGGCCCCGCGCCGGACGAACCACCTCGTCGCCGCGACGCCCCCGCTGAAAAGCCCCAGTCCCATCACCGTGACGCGCTTGCCGCGCCGGTCGTCCTTCAACGTCGCACCTCGTTGAGTTCGTCGCGCATGCGGCTAGCGGCGTCGCGGACGGCGTCGGTCCAGTCGGCCGGGTCGTTTGCCGCGGCCCACGTCTCGTCGCGGTAGGCGAATATGACACTGCGCGACGCGTTGACGATCGCCCCCAGCCCGTCCGCGTCCAGTCCGGGCTTGACGTCCGTGGCTCCGCCCCCCTGGGCGCCGTAGCCCGGGATCAGGAAGAGGTTGTTCGGCATCAGCTTCCGCAGCCGTGCGAGCTGCTCCGGGTAGGTCGCTCCCACCACCGCACCCAGCGACGAGTAGCCCGATTCCCCCATCAAGTCGTCCGCGTGGTCGGCGAGCCACCCGGCGACGTGCTCGTAGACCGGCTTGCCGTCGGCGACGAGGTCCTGGAGTTCGCCCGAAGACGGGTTCGACGTCTTGACCAGCACGAACACCCCGCCGGCGTGGTCTTTGGCGAGTTTCACAAACGGCAGGATGCCGTCGGACCCGAGATAGGGGTTCACGGTCACCGCGTCCACGGTGCGGCTCCACACGGCCGACCCGCCAAGATAGGCGCGAGCATAGGCGTCCGCAGTCGAGCCGATATCGGAACGTTTCACGTCCGCGATGACGAGAAGCCCCTGCTTTCCGGCGTAGTCCGCAATCTGCCAGTATGCCTCGACGCCCGGCGGACCGAGCAACTCGAAGAACGCCGACTGCGGCTTCACCGCGACGGCGACGTCCTTCACGGCATCGATGACGCTGTGGCCGAACTCGACGAACCGGTCCTTCGGCGTCGAGGCCCGGTCCTTCGCCGCCGGCAGGAGGTCCGGTCGTGGGTCGATGCCCACGCAGACGATGCTGTCCTTTTCCTGGCAGGCGGCGATCAACCGGTCGGCGAAGTTGTCCATGGTGCTCGTCCTCTTGAGGGACAGGAGGTCAGACATTCCTGTCTGACATTCACCCGGGACAGGCAGGAATGCCTGTCCTCCTATGGGCAGGACGCAGGGCCGCGCCGGGGGTATGGGTCCCTCGGCAAGCCTGCGTCTCAGAATTCGATGCCGGGCCGGGCTTCGACGCCGCGGTCGAACGGGTGTTTGACGTTCCGCATGACGGTGACGTAGTCGGCACGCTCGACGAGTTCGGGGACCTCGCCGCGTCCGGTCATGACGACGACGAGTTCCGGCGACCGGCCGTCGAGGAACGTCAGCACCTCCCGCACCGGCAGGAAGCCCGCCGACACGACGAAGACGATCTCGTCGAGGACGACCGCACCCGGGGCCGAGGTCTGGATGAGCCGCAGCGCCTCGTCCCACGACTCGCGCACCTGCTCGAGATCTTCCGCGCGCCGGGGCTGCGTCTTGAGGTCCAGCCGGCCCCTGCCCAGGGGCACGAGCGTGACGAGGTCGCCGAGCTTACCGAGCGCGCGACGCTCGCCGCTTTCCACCTCCCCCTTCGCGAACTGCACCACCAGCACCTTGCGGCCGTGTCCCGCCAGTCGAAGCGCCAGGCCCAGCGCGGCGGTCGTCTTGCCCTTGCCGTCGCCGGTGAACATCAGCACCGCGCCCGGCTCTCCGTCGTCCGACACGGTCATGTCCCCTCGCCCCTCCTGCCGCCTGTCTCGCCGCCGGACCCGGCCTGCTCGAGCGGCAGACGAACCGTGAACGTCGTCCCTTTCCCGGACGTGCTCTCGGCACTGATGACGCCGCCGTGACTCGTCACGATCCCCTGGCATGCGCACAGCCCCAGACCCA
>DATKVD010000658.1:0-4382 GCA_035530235.1 Planctomycetota bacterium
TTGACGACTGCACGTTCACGGTCACCGGCTATGCCACGAACATCGTCGCGGGATCGCTGCTCATGCGCCGCTGCGAGATCATCGGCGGTGCCAATATGGTGAACCACAGCGGCGGGCAACGCTGCGAGATCGAGGACTGCACGTTCCGGAACGGAGCGACCGGGATCGCTTCATTCTCTGACTACGGAACCGCCCTCTCCGTCAAGCACTGCTCCTTCTACGGTATGACCACCGGCGACATCGTCGCCAATTGGAGCACGGCCGATAGCTTCTCCGACCTCGTCGCCCTCAACAACATCCACGTGGACTCGGCCGTCGTCTACACGCTGCCGTCCCGCACGCGCCTGAGCAATGTCAACCACAACTGCATCCACGGGGCCACGAAGGTCGGCCTCATCAACGCGACCGACTACACGACGCTCGCCAATTGGCAGGCCTACGCCGACGACGAGGGCGCCTCCCCCGACGCGGACTCGTTCACGGACGACCCGCTCCTCGTGTCGCCCGGGACGGGGGATTTCACCCTCGGTGCTGCGAGTCCCTGCCGTGGCGTAGGGATCGGCGCTGGCGTGGCCTCCTACATCGACGGCACCGCCGCCGATCCGCATCATCCGAACATCGGCGCAACCGGCACTGCCGACGACCCCCCCGCCCCGTCCTGGGCCGGTGGCCTCTCGAACGTCACCGCCACCAACCAGCACGAGGGCGACGGCGTATCTCTGTCCTGGGACGCCGCGACCATCGGGGGTTCCGGCCTATCCATCGAATACTGCGCGGAGCGCCGCATCGGCCTCGGCGCGTGGACGCGCTTCTGGATCGGCGCAGGCCTCGCCGCCGACGCGGACGAACTCACCCCGGCGCAGCTCTACGAGTTCCGAATCGGCGCTAGATGCTCGGACTACGAGCAGGCGTGGCAGTACGCAGCCGATTCCGATACCGAAACGCCCACGTGGCTATCCGCTCCGACGTGGGCGGGTGGCATCTCGAACGTCGCCGCGACGGACTCAGACTCCGACGGTGAGGTCGATCTCTCCTGGGACGCCGCCGCTCAGGCGGAGGGCGGCGCGGTCGGGTACGTCGCGGAATACCGCACGACCGCCGGACCCGGCGCATGGACGGAAGCGTTCCGGACGAACGCGCTGACCGGAACGGTCTCCGGCATCACGAACGACGCCGGCTACGACTTCCGTATCATCGCCTTTGCGCGCGACGCAAACGAAGCATCCACTACTGGAGCAGACACGGCCTCCGCCACGCCGACCTGGCCCGGCACCGGAACGGCGCCGACGATCTCCGGCGCGACGGTATCCAGTCTCGTCGTCACCGTCACGATAGTCGGTACGGCAGGGCACACGTACCGCGCGAGGATATCGGACGGCGTCGGAACCGCGGACGATGAGGGTGACCGCGTCGGCTCCGGAACCATAGTGCTTACGGCGCTCGGGTACGGAATCAGGTACCTGGTCGTGTGGGAGATCGTGGACGGGCACCCGGCGTCCGAGCCGTCCGCGCTCTACATCGTCGCGCTTATCGACCCGACGGTTCCGGCCTCGCCGATGTACCGCGTGGTCGCCTCGCAGCGGATTCCTGGCACGCCATACAAGCAGCTCACGTTGGAGAAGGTCGAGAGGCCGGTGAACCCGTGATCACGTTTCGGGGAAAGTTCTGGCTAGACGAGCAGGGCGTAAAGGACGCCGTTGAACAGGCGTCAATTACGCCGCTTGCCGCGTGTGCGCTTTCCGTCGAGCGTCGAGCGAAGATGATCACGAGCAAGGGTGGGCAGATTCGTGGACCGAAGGGACCGAAGGGCGGAAAGGGAAAGCTGCGTACCGCTCCAAGCCCGGTCGGCAGCCCGCCGCACAAGCAGACTGGCGCACTATCCAACTCCATCACGTGGG
Organism: Planctomycetota bacterium; assembly: GCA_035530235.1. Lineage (GTDB taxonomy): Bacteria > Planctomycetota > DG-23 > DATKVD01 > DATKVD01 > DATKVD01. Next base: position 1,899 of record DATKVD010000658.1, read on the forward strand.
CATACTCCCGCAGCGCGAATGGGAAGCAGACCGCGATCATCGGTCCGACGACGGTGGCATGGTACGGCGCAATCCACGAGTTCAGCAAGAAGTTCCCGCGCCCGTTCATGCGCCCGGCGTTGGACCTGGAGCGGCCCGGGTTCTCGCGACGCTTTCGGAACATGAAGTTGGCGAACACGCCCGCCGGCAGGCGTCTCAATAGAGGGAAGGGATCGGACCGTGCTCGCTGAATCCGTCCGCGACCTGATCGTCGCCGACGCTATCGCACCCACGCTGCTCGCCACGCACGAGTTCACCACCGGCGTGGGCGAGCCAGCGATATTCACCGACGACCGCATCCCAGAAGACTGCGCGCGACCAGCCGTCGAGATTCTTGAAACGGGCGGAGACGAGTGGGGGACGCGAACGCGCTCGGGGATGGACTCCGTGGTGAGCGTGCGCGTCATGGGGAATAGGGTCATCAGCCAACTCGTTCTGCGCGAGGCCGCAATGGCCGTGCGCGAAGCGCTGAACCGGAAGGACATCCACCCTTACACGAGCGGTCGCGGGTACGACGGGATCGCGGTGTTCGCCGACGCGCCATCGGCGATCACCGACGAGAACGGATTCCCGGGGTACCTGATCGCTCTGAGAATAGTCGTGATCGAAAACTAGCTCCCGAAAAGGAGACCTAGCGATGGCGGGAATCAAGATTGGTTTCAAGGGCGTGCTGAAGGTTGGGGACCTGGAGGTCTCCGACGCCAGAGACGTGACTCTGGAGACGTCGGCGGACATGGTCGAGAAGAGCAGGCGCATCGACGCGGGATGGACATCGTGGCTCTCGGGTTGGAAGACCTGGTCGGTCAGCCTCGACATCGTTCGGGACAACACGAGCGTCGTCCTGAACAACATCCGTACCGCGTACATCGATGGCACGGAGATGAGCCTCGACATGCGCGACGACGATGGCGAGGGAATCATCGGGACGGTCCTCGTGGAGCAGTTCCCCGAGGCGCAGCCGCTCAAGGACGTGATGGCGCACTCAGTCGTCCTGCGCGGGCAGGGCGCGTTCCAGATCGTCGGCGACGTCAGCTAGTCGGGCGTGTGCCCGACGCGGATACGAGGGAGGGTGAGAGATGCTCACGGATTCGGTTGGCGGCAAGTGGGACTTCCGTCCGACGATTGGTGCGCTGCGGCGCTTCGAGCGGAGGACGGACATCAGACTGTTTAGCCGCATCGGGAAGGCCCTGCCGGAGGACCTCGCTTCGGTGGGGAAGGTCGTAGATGGAACGCTCCGCGTGAACGTGCGCGCAATCGCAGAGCTATTCTCGTCGATACTAGACGGGTTCGACGCTGCGGCGGCCCTCCTGTTCGAGTGCCGCGTCTGGGCCGGAGACGGGAATGCTCCGAAGCCGATGTCCTTCGATGACTTCTGCGAACGCTTCGCGTTGGAGCAGGTCGGCGAGGCCCTCGTGAAGGCCATGATGATCATCGTCAGCTGTGTGACCGGCGCGAAGATCGGCTCCGAACTCCTTACCGCTGGAGGGGTGGACCCGGCCTCCCCTTTAGTCGCTTCGGATGGCCCAGCGTCTACGCCCTCGCGGGAGTAGCGGGACTATCCGTCGACGATACCACGCTAGAGGAACTGGTGTGGGCCGCGATAGGTCGGGACATGGTAGAGTGGGACAAGGCCGTGATGGTGTGCGCCGCGACGCTAGGTCCGTGGATGGGGCTCGCCGAGATGCTCTCCGGAAAGGCATCGACCGCGAACCTGTCCGACCTTCATCCGTACCGGCGCATCGTCGCTGAGACTTCGGCGAAGACCGCGGACGACGGCGACGCGATAGGCTGGAAAGAGTTTCTCGGGGCAGCTAAGAATCGGAAGCGGAGATAGCGATGGCCGTGGGACAGAACGACGTCCGTGCCGGCGGCGCATACGTAGAGATCGGCACCAAGAGCGACCCGCTGAACAGAGGGCTCTCGGACGCGCGAAAGCGCATCGGGCAGTTCGTGAAGGACATCGGCTCCATTGGCAAGCAGCTCATGAAGGTCGGCGCAGTTCTCGGAGCGCCGCTCCTGATCGCTACTCAAAGAGCGAGCAGCTTCCTGGAGCAGCTATCCAAGTTCCGAGCAGTCTTCAAGCGGCAGAGCCAGGCCGTTCTGCAGTGGTCGACAGCCGTGGCGAAGGCCCTCGGGAGGTCCGAGGCCGATGTGATAAAGTTCACTGCCTCGATGCAGGACACGTTCGTTCCGCTCGGGTTCGCGAACGATGCCGCCGCGAAGTTGTCCGCTACCGTGGTCACGCTGGCGTTTGACATCGCGAGCTTCAACGAATCCGCCGATGACGAGGCGCTTATGCGTCTGCAGAGCGCTATCGTCGGAAACCACGAGACCGTCCGTCGATTTGGGATCATCATCACGGAGACGTCTCTTGCTGCGGAACTGTTGAGGATGGGCATCAAGGGTGGCACGCAGGCGGCGACCGAGCAGCAGAAGGTCATGGCC